>JBEKUT010000402.1:0-6802 GCA_049514735.1 Bryobacteraceae bacterium | reverse complement strand
AAAGGCATTTCGCCCGAGTCCGCCGTAGCCATTAGCCGGCCATCCTCTTTTCTGCGAATCTCCCCGCGGACCGCGCGAAAAGCCAGATCGACCTTCGCGACGCCTAGACGCTGTAATTCGGCGCGGACAGCCGCCTGTTTCTCGGCTTCCTCCGCGATCTGTTTGTTAACTTTGTTCTCGCCGGCTAATTCGTTTACCCGTTGTTCTAACTGTTCCCGGCGCCGGCGCTCTTCCACTAACTCCGTCTTGTACGCCGGTTCCGATCTGACTTGCTCCGCGCGCATAAACTCGTCGATTACGCTCCGGATCACGGAACGCAGTTCGCCCTGCCCTTCGTTTGCGGCGGTCGTAGTTCGTTCTTCTTCCATAAACCTCCCTTGGATTCTTCTTCCGTTCAGTTCTGTGCGTCGATCTCGCGCACAATTTGATCTTTGATGTCTTGACGCACATCGCAAAGGTATTTCAGCGCGAGTTTCTTGTAGATCTGCTTGCGAAGCGTCGCAGATTGTATTCCGATATCGAGCAACTGTTGCGCGTCCGAGATCTCGGAACTGAAATCGCCTATGTCGAATTCATCCAACCCGGAGACGTCGATCCGCACGGAGTCTTCACGCGCTTCCGCAATCCAACGTAGAATACGCTTTACCGTGTCTTTGATAATGTCGCCATACGAACGAAGAACTTCTTGTGTGATCGAGAAGTCTCGCTGCTTGCTCAAACCGGATTGCACTCCGCTTCCGGCGATCTCACCACCCGCCTGCGACAGATAACACACACGATATATCTCTTGTTGGAGACGCAGCAGATTATCGCTGGCGATTTGGAAGACGTTGCCCGCAGGCTCCGTCCATCCGAAGCGGTCTCCCGGAGCGAGTTGAATATAGTAAGACTCTCCGACAATCTGGTTGAACTGCTTGTCCGAATAAACCACGGGTTGGGCGAATAGACCCATCGTCAGCGCCCAGCCCAGCGCGTTGGATTTGTTGAAATGCTCGAGCTGCAGGAGACCTGCGCGATTCATCAACCACAGCCCTTCCCCGACCCGCAAGTCGACCAAGGGGACCCGGTCCAGTTTCGACAGTCCATGCCGTCCCTGGGCCATCAGTTCTAACCGCTCTCCACCGCCTCCCCGCTCCTCGCGGTCGTAGATTTGGAACGTGCGCTTGTCGTAATATGTCCAACGTGTGTGCCGGACCCACGAAGTATCGGCGATATTCTTCTTTCGAAGGCTCGACGTGCGGAGAACAATCCACTCATAATTGCCCTGGTCGTCGTAACTCCAATTGATTAGCTCATCGGAGGAATAACCCACCAGATAGGCACGCGACATCCCCAGAGCGTCCTCCTCAGCGCGCGTATCGACGTGTTTCTGAGGACGTGGAAAGTCAATCAGAATGTGACTACAACCGCCCACCAGAACGTCGATATAGCTCTGCTTCAGGAAATCGGTTAGGCTTGTGCCTTTGCGGTCGCAATCGTCGACAAACCCGCTGAAAAAGTCCTGTCCCAGGTCGTCTCCTTCGAAGACTAGCGTGGGTTCCCGCCGAAAGACCGTCGCGGCATACCAATCGATGATTGAACCGGCATAGTTCTCATAGAACACACGCCCAAGGCGCTCGTAATAGATTTCAGCAGGCTCTTTGTGCCGTGGAATCAGATACTGGGTGGCGTTTGCTTTGAAATGCTCACCGCCCGCATACAGGTCCCGGTATCGACGGCACACTTCTCGCTTCCGGGTGTACTCGGGATGCTCCCGTGTAACATCCGGGGCCGCCGTCTGTAAATCTATGTCTATGTCTAACATAACCTGTCGCTCTTTTCTCCATACACCATTTGCGGTGTACACTCTTGCCACAGTAAGTAGCCCAAAGCGTCCGATAAGTGCGTCCGTTTCGGATCTTTTTCCTTATCGATGATCCCGCTATCGGGTTTGTAGGTAACCTCTTCCAAGTCTTTCAATAGTTCTTTGCACCTCGGATCGATAAAGAGCTGTACCTCCTGATATGCCGACAGCAGTTGAGCGTTCATCAGGGCGACCCGGTCACTGATCCTCGGATTAGCCGGCGGCACTTGCATGCGGTAGTTCATGTAACCGTTGCGTTGTAAGTATTCCGAGATGATGGCGTAATCGCTCGTCCCGCTGGTCTGCATCTTGTTTCCCGACGCGTCACCATACACCACAACAGGCGCTTGATGATTGGGAAACCGAAGATTAAACTCCTCGCACGCTTGTTGCGTGCTCGCCCGGTTCAATACGATTTCGTCCAGCACATGAATCTCCTCGCCTGACTTCTGCGCGATCACCGACGACATTGGATTTACGTTGAAGTCCAATGCCCAAAACAGCGCCTGTGCCGGATCGAGTTTCAACTCCTGCACATTGCGCTCTCGCAAGAACGCGTGATACACGGCCCCGGCGTTTACATTCAGATATGTTCCGAGAGCTTCCTGCTCGTAAAACCGTTCGTCGTAGCTTCTCTTCAGCCGCTCGTAATAATCCGGAATCTTATCCAGGACATGGTGGTTTTCAAACGCAGCAGCCAGAATCGCTTCATAGCCTTCCACCCTTTCCCGGATAAAACGCCGATAGACCCAGTCGAAGCCCTTAGGCGTCCAAACGGCGAAACCGCACAGTCGGACGGCGTCGGGATCTCGCAGGCGGCCTTCTAACCTCAACCACGCCTCTTCCGACGTATATGTCAGTTCGTCCAGGCCGAACCAGGCCAGGTTCGTTCCTCTTAGCCGTTCAAACTCATCCACCGCCCGGAAGAGAATCCTCGACCCCGTCTCCTTCATCGACAACACCGATTCCGCTTTGTTAAATTCGAACGGAATATTGTTGCCGTTCAAGACTTCTGTAAACGCCGACAACGTGGCGTCACGTAACATCGGGTAAGTCGGCGCCCCTATCAACCCCAGGCGTCCGGCGTTCTGGTAACTCAGCTTGATCGCCTCCTGGCAAAGTGCTTGGCTTTTACCGGAACCGACGGGTCCGGAAAACCCTTTGAAACGCGCGGCCGAATCGTGAAAGCGCTGCTGCGACGGTAGTGCTGAGTACGCTATTCCCTTATCGCCGGTTTTTTTGGCTCCACCCACGTGACTCTGATCTCCCTCGGCCCGTCTTCTTCGTCCAACTCCCGTTCGAGCTGTAGCAGCCGGATGTAATCGGCGACCGAAGCCTTTCCCGATTCGGACTCAAAGCGGCTTTCTATATCGGAAAGCAGCTTGTGTATCCTCTCTCGTGTCACTTGACGATCGTTACCTGTTCTGTTTTTTCTTCTACCAGCCATGGCGGCTCCTAAAAAAAAGGGGCGCCCCACTGGGAAGCGCCCGCACCAAGTCTTCTCTTCTCTCGATTCAACTGTAAGAGTCAGGCTCGCAAGTCCAGCCGCACCCCTCCCGTAACTCCCTGAAGAGATTAGTAAAAGAATTTGAAAATAATTTGTACCGCCTTCCGGGCGGCTTCGCGGGCGTGGTCCTAACGAGCCCGGAACTTCTCCGCAAGCTTGGCAAGTTGTTGATCGAGCGATGCCTTGGGCGGCTCCGCTGGCGCCTGCTTCGAACGCCCCGCCTGACCCCGTCCCGGTCCGGCTTCCAGAGCCTTCATCGACAGAGCGATACGCTTGGCCTTCGCATCGGCGGAAATAACCTGAACTTTGACACTCTGTCCGGCCTTCACAAACTCGCTCGGATCCTTTATATAGCGTTGCGATAGCTCACTCACGTGGACTAACCCGTCCTGATGAACTCCGACATCCACAAAGGCCCCAAATCGCGTGACGTTGGTCACCACTCCCTCCAGCGTCATCCCGGGCTGGAGGTCCGAGATTTCCCGAACATCCTCACGGAACTTGGTGACCGTAAACTTATCGCGCGGATCGCGTCCCGGCTTCTTCAATTCCTCCCGGATATCGGAGAGCGTGTAAACACCGACTTTCTCAGTTTGAAATTTCGTGAGGTCTATCTTATCTACCAACCCCGAGTTGCTGACCAGATCCGGAATCGTGACATTCAGCTCCTTCGCGATACGCTCCACCACACCATACGACTCCGGATGAACGGCTGTCATATCGAGCGGGTTCTCGCCTCCGCGTATCCGCAGGAAACCGGCAGCCTGCTCAAAAGTCTTCGGACCAAACCCCGCCACTGCCTTCAAAGCTATACGCGATGGAAAACGGCCCTTATCGTTCCGAAACTCAACGATCTTCTGCGCCGTCCGCTCCGTCACACCCGCCACGTAACGCAGCAGGGCCCACGATGCCGTGTTCAAATCGACTCCCACCCGATTAACGCAAGATTCCACGGTAGCTTCCAGACTCTGCTTCAGCTTGCGCTGGTCCACATCATGCTGATACTGCCCCACGCCAATAGACTTGGGATCGATTTTGACTAATTCAGCCAGCGGATCTTGCAAGCGCCGCGCAATAGAAATCGCGCCCCTCACCGTCAAATCCAATTCTGGAAATTCCTGCCGCGCAATGTCCGACGCCGAATACACCGACGCTCCCGATTCGTTGACCACTACGCTAAACACCTGGCTCAGTCCCGCGTCTCGCAGAAAATCCTGCACGAACGCCGAAGTCTCTCGCGAGCCCGTCCCGTTGCCGATCGCGATCGCCCGCACACTATGGCGCGCAATCAAATCGCGCAACATTTTAGCCGCCCCCGCCGTATCACGCCGCGGCTCCAGCGGATAAATCACTGCGTGCTCCAGGAACTTTCCCGTCTCATCCACCACCGCAACCTTGCAGCCGGTGCGAATACCCGGATCCAATCCCAGTACGCTCAAAGACCCCGCCGGAGCAGCCAGCAGCAAGTTTTCGAGATTCTCACGAAACACGCGGATCGCCTCCAGATCCGATCGCTCCTTCAATTCCAGCCGAACCTCCGTCTGAATTGACGGATTGATTAGCCGTTCGTACGCATCCTGTACGGCATACTGAAGATCCGGCGTCCAGTCGCCTTCCTCGCGCAGGATCTTACTCATCAAATAAGAGAGTGGCGCTAAAGCCTCCAGCTCGATTTCAAACCGCAGGATATTCTCCTGACTCCCACGCCGGATCGCCAGCATCCGATGCGATGGAATCTTGGAAACCGGCTCTCGATAATCGGCATACATCTTGAATTTCCCTTCGGGATCTTCCGCGCCTTCGACCGCCTTACTCACCACCACCCCGTCTCGCATCATGATCTGCCGGATCGCCTGCCGCAACTCCGGCACTTCGCTCACCCGCTCGGAAACAATGTGCCGCGCCCCTTCTATAGCATCGTCCGCCGACCCGACGCCCTTCTCGGCATTGATAAACGTTGCCGCCAACTCATCGACCCCAACCGGCCCCGCCACCTGATTCCATAGGTAATCCGCCAGCGGCTCCAATCCTTTTTCTCGCGCGATCGAAGCCTTGGTGCGCCGCTTTGGTTTGAACGGAAGATAAAGATCCTCAAGCTCGTTTTTCTCGAGCGTCGCCTCGATCTTCGCCCGCAGCTCCGGCGCAAGCTTGCCCTGCTCCTCGATACTCTTGAGCACCGTCTGCCGCCGCTCCTCGAGTTCCCGGAAGTACTCCGATTTCTCTTGAATAGACCGGATCTGCACTTCATCGAGATTGCCCGTCACCTCCTTGCGGTAGCGCGCGATAAACGGCACCGTGGCGTCCTGATCGAGCAGTTCAATGGTTGCAACCAGACCTCTCATCGGAATGGTGAGGTCCTTCGAAATGTGTTGCAGGATTGCTGGTGTTAAAGTCTGCTGAAGCATTTGCAAAATCCCATGATACGGTAGGAAGGTATCATGATCGAAGACATTATTCGCGAAGCCATGGAGCGCGGAGACTTCGACAACCTGCCCGGCAAGGGCCAGCCTCTCAATCTCACTCGTGATCCGCTGCTCGATCCCCTCACCGTCATCGTGCATCGCATACTTTTGGACAACGGCGTATCGCACCCCCTGATTGAAGCTCGCCGAGGTATCGCGGCCGAGACAGAAGAGGTCCGCGCCGATCTGACCAGCGCTTGGCAGTTCTACCGGCGTTCTCGCGATGAAGAAGCCTGGACCGTAGCGCTGCTCAAATTCCGCGCCCGCGTTAAGGAAATCAACCGCGATGTCAGAATCTTCAACCTGAAAACTCCTTCACCTGCGTTGCACGGCTTGGCCATCGACACCGGCGAAGAAATCAGCCGCATCGTTTCGGAACGCAACCCCGCCACCAACCTTACGTCTTACAAACCATAGGTCGTGATAACGCCTGTGAGAACGGTACAACTGAAACTGCTCCTCGCCCTGATCGCACTCGGCGGAAACGCCTGGCCATTCGACGGCGATTACTTCCAGCCGGCCCACCGCCTCGCCGCAATCGGAGTCGACCGCAACCAGATGTCGTCGTTGGAGCTCGACGCGCGCACCCTCCGCATGATCGATTCTCAAACGTTCACCATCATGCGTGAGCCGGAAGCCCTGCTGGGCGCGCAAAGAATCGAGAGTCCCAAGCTCCAAAAACTCTTCCAATCGGCCGCCGTTCAAAGCGGCTTTCCTGCTTCAACACTCGCCGCCATCGCTTATCTCGAGAGCTTTGGAAACCCCAAGGCCGAGAGTCCCGCGGGGCCCAAAGGCATCATGCAGTTCTCTGAAGCCACCGCGCGCTCGGCCGGTTTGAGGGTCGTACACACCACGCGATACCACACCTCAGTCTCCGTGCAGCAGGTTCCCAACAAGCACGGAAAATTGGTGAAGCGCAAGGGCAAGACGAAGATCCCGTACGTCGTCACCTCCCGTGACGATCGTTTCTCTCCGGAACGCGCGATTCCA
>JBEKUT010000401.1:0-6820 GCA_049514735.1 Bryobacteraceae bacterium | reverse complement strand
TGACGAACGATAAAGCGGGCGGTTTCGTTCACAAAATAATGTTCAAAGGCACGGCCATTGACTGTAATCTGGCCCTTGCCCGGCCGCAGGAAGATACGTGCGATCGATTTCTTACGGCGACCCGTTGCTAAATGCTGTACTTGCGAAGCTGGCACTCAATGTCCTCTAAATCTGCTTAAACGCGGCCCTAGCTCAACGACAGGGCTTCAGGCTTCTGTGCCTGGTGCGGATGCCGGCCACCTGCGTAAACCTTCAGCTTGCGATACATCTGTTTGCCAAGCTTGGTCTTCGGCAGCATGCCGGCGATTGCTTGTTCGAGCATCCTGGTGGGGCGGGTGGCGCGCATTTTCACAGCGCCAATTTCAACCAACCCTCCGGGATAGCCCGTATGATGACGATAAAGCTTCTGCTCATCTTTCCGCCCAGTGAGGCGGACCTTCTCGGCATTGATCACGATCACATGATCGCCCGTGTCCAAGAACGGGGTGTAGCTGGGCTTATGCTTGCCCATGAGCAGCATGGCAGCTTTTGAAGCGATCCGTCCGAGGACCAGGCCATCGGCGTCCACTACATGCCACTGCCGCACAATTTCCCCCTTGGACGGGATTTGGGTATTCATACAGACAGACGTTCTCCGTTCGATCCTTACAGTAGACCAGCTTAGCGAATAAGTTCTGTCTAGTCAACAGGGGCGTTCGTTACGGGGGCGTTCGTAGTTCGTAGTTCGTGGTTCGTAGTTCGTAGTTCGTAGTTCGTAGTTGCTGGTTCGATCATGCCTTCGCACGGTAACCTGTAGACAAGGAGCGTTTCCATGAGCCTTGACATCTCGCAGCAAACCGAAGCTCGCCTTGCGGAAGAAGCCCGCGGTTCATCAACGAGCGCGCGCCGAGTGTCCACCCGGAGAGCCGGAAGGCTCCTGAATTGCCGGTCTGGCGACTTGGCGTGACCGGTTCGCTCCACAGGCGGGATATCTACAACGATGTCCCTTGAGCCAGGGATTAATCTGAGAAGAGAAAGCCATGAACTTGACTATTGACCTGCCTGATCACAATGCCGCCGAGCTCGAAGCCCAGGCGCGCGCGGCTCGCATGCCGGCTGATCGCTACCTGGCTCTGATAATCGTGCATGCACTTGAGGCCCGGCATAGGAACAAAGTGCACGAGCTCGAAAACCATCTCGACGACATGGCCTCTCGAGTTGTTCCGGAGACGACGGCCGAAGAGATGGAAGCGGCCCTGCAGGAAGCTCTTGACCATGTACGGCGGCAGCGTACTTGGCAGCCCTCGTGAGGATAGTTCTCGATACCAACATTCTTGTCCGCGCAAATCCGACGGTTCTGCCGCAAGGCTTGGCTCGCGATCTTCTGCTTACAATTCTTTCGGGGCCGCACGTTTTAGTCCTTTCCGCACCGCTTCTGACTGAGGTTCAGCAGGTGTTGAATTATCCGCATGTTCAGGCTCGATGGCCTTTAACGCCCGATGCGATCGCTCAATATGTGTTTCTTTTGCAAGACGCGGGGGCCATGATCGATCTGCCAGAGAGTTTTCCTGCGGTCGTCAGTGACCCGGATGATGATTTCGTTTTGCAGACAGCTATTGCGGGTCAGGCCGAGGTGCTATGCACTCGGGACACAGCTTTCCGGCACGAGAAGGTCGAAGAGGTTTGCGCTGCGCATGGCATACGAATTTTGGAGGACATCACACTGCTCCAGGAGCTTCGACAAGCGCGTAAAGCGTAAAGGGACTGCCCGCGTGTCCTCAATGCTGAGACTCAGCCGTTTCGTGTCTATACATTCTTTCGTTAGTCCAGGAAGAGAACAAAACGGCCTGCGACGACGCTTCGGGAGAATTTCCCGTACATTCCGAGGCGGGTCGCGTCGCCGGCGCAGTCCATGCAAACCACGGCGCAGGGCTGTTGCGGGACCGGCGGGGCGTAACGCGAAGACGCGTTTTCTACTCCGGTGTGCATGAAGTTGACACTGGGGATTTTCTCTCGCAGCAAGGCCTGCAGCGGGTATTCGAGCTGGAAATGCGTGATGTCGATACCAATGGTCCGGCAGTTCGATTGGGATAAGACGTCTACCGCCGCGAAGTAGGAATCCTCATTGTTCCAGGGCTTCATGTCGGCGAAGTATTGCCGGTCGCGCGGCAGATTTAGGACGCTGCGCGGGCCTCTCAACGGCCGGACCCAGTTTTCAAACAGGGCGGGACGGGCATTATTAATGAGAAAAACGCAGAGCGCGATCTGAATACAAACGTTCATTTCAGCTAGCATTCCAACCAGTGGGGCCGCGCAGACAAATAAAGGAAGAAACAGTCGGGCCATGGTGGGTTGCCATTTCAGATAGGCGCAGAAGCTGGCAAATCCAAGCACCAGCGCCAGAGCGTAAAGCGCACGTTCCCAGTCGCGTCCGCGGCGCAAGACGCGCCAGGCCAGCACGCCGAAAATTACGATCAGCAGAGCTACTTGCCAGCGGTTCTGCGCATCGGCTTCGTGGTTGGTGTTCCGAGGGGGCGCGTAATGTTCCCACGGCCACGTCGTCGACGGATCGTTCAGATTTATGCCCAGGATCTGGTGCGCCCACGCAACGGAGTTGTATACACGGTTGTTCCAACGCTCGCTTCGCGCGCCGAGCTGCTCGGAAGCATTCCTTAATATATTCGAGACTGCCGGCTTCCAACCCAGGCGATCGTTGCGCCAGCGAAAGAAGCCGTCGCCTTGCGCCGAGTCGAAGCCCATGATGGAACCGCTCAGGTTGTAATTGCGGATAAACTGCGGCGTGTTCAACGCGAGGGCGCAGGCTGCGGCGATCGCCAAACTTCGTAGCGGCAACCGGCGAAATACTAGGATGGCAGCTAGCAGCCACGGCGCGAACAGATACGCAGTGGCTTTGGTGAGCAGAGCGAGTCCGAGCGCGGCGCCCATGAAAAGCGCGTCGCCGCGCAAAGCAAAGTAGATGGCGGCGATGAGCCATAGCGCCATGACGTAATCGTTCTTGGCGCTGGAACTTGCGAGAATACCGGCGGGGAGCGTGGCGCAAAAAAGGGCGGCCAGCGCTTGTCCTCTGGGCGGTGCGCCGAACGCGGCTGCGACTGCCGATACGCCTACCATGCACGCGAGCGATGCGCTCCACTGGACAAAATTGATCCAATGGTCGCCGCCGGATACGACGTAAGTTTGGAGCATGGCGTATTCCGCCAGCGGCTGCAGCATGATCTGGTTGAAATACTGCGTGGGGAAGAAGCGGACGCTCGCCTGCTCGGCCCAATACACAACGCGAGGCATGTGATACGCCATCGCGTCCGCGCTGTTGGGCGGGCTAAAGAATGCTGTGATCGCGGTGAGAATCAGCACGGCGGCGCATGCGGCCAGGCACAGCAAAACAACGGGATCACGCGTCGTGACGAAAGTCAGTTTTTGCGGGAACCAGAATGCCGCAATGATAAGGATCGCAATCCAACAGATGAGGAGCGCCGGCCGGTTGATGGCCCGGAACACGCCGAGAGACTCTGTTACTACGACGAGCGCCACGCCGAGTAGAACTATCGCTCGCAGGAAGCTGTCGCGTAACATTTATGGACATCATGTTAACTTGCGGTTTCGCTGCTGCGGTCGTCCTTCGATACTAATCCCGCGATTCCAAACCAATACGCCTTGATGAGGCGCACCATCTCCTCGACCTCCGAGAGTTTGCCGGGTAGTTCAATGACGGAGCTGGCCTGTTCCGAAAACAGTTGATCGATCTCGTCCTGACGCATGTAGGACTTGATGACGAGAACGGGGATGCCGCGCAGACGCGGGTCCGCTTTGAACATTTTGAGGAACTCGACTGCGGTGATTGTTGGAAAACGGCCGGCGAGCAGGATCAACGCTGGCAGCGGCCGGCGCGGGTCGCGCAAATGATCGAGTGCCGCTTCGGGGGAATACAGCGTTAACAGCTCGATGTCGTTGCCGTCCTGCCGAAACGTTTCCTCGATCAGACGGCCATCCGGACGGTTTTGTTGTATGGAAAGTATGTAGG
This sequence comes from Bryobacteraceae bacterium, assembly GCA_049514735.1. Classification (GTDB taxonomy): domain Bacteria; phylum Acidobacteriota; class Terriglobia; order Bryobacterales; family Bryobacteraceae; genus JAICMB01. Next base: position 2,799 of record JBEKUT010000401.1, on the reverse strand, counting down.
ACTGCGGCACTGGCTCCTTGCACGTTCGACCCGATGGTACGGCAACGTGAATAGTCCTGCAATCCCCGTGAATGCCTTAGTACGTCTACCCGCGTTTGCCCCCGCGTAGAACAGACGGTCGGTTTTCGTCGTCTGTTTGCCGCTGGGCCGCGACGGTGAGCAGCCGTTAGTTCACCAGCGAGCGTCCGTTCATCACCTTCTCCAGAATCCCGGTTACCGCTTCGAAGATGTACGAAGGCGAGCGGTCGCCACGGATCTGGTGGTATTCGTGGTCGTAGTAATGCGCGAGCACGGGACGTGTCACTTCGTCGTACGTGCGCAGGCGTTCGCGAAAGACGTCTTCGCGATCGTCCTTGCGCGTGATGAGCGGCGTGCCATCGTCGTCGCAAACGCCCGCGTTCTTGGGTGGTTGATGCAGCAGATTATAAATGCGGGAGCATTTCGGACATTGACGCCGCGAAGTCATGCGTCCGATGAGCGCGTCTTCCGGAACATCGAGGTGCAGAACGATGGCGGCTGGCAAGCCTCGACTGCTCAGCAGCGCATCGAGATACTCGGCCTGCTCCACGGTGCGCGGATAGCCGTCCAGCAGAAAGCCTTCCGCGCAATCCGGACGGCTGATGCGGCCGCCCAGCATCTCATTCACGATATCGTCGCCGACTAAGCCGCCGCCGATCATGATGGACTGCGCCATCTTGCCGAGTTCGGTGCCGGCCTTTAATTCCGCGCGCAACATTTCCCCCGTCGAGATGGACGGGACGTGGTAAGTATTGGAAATTAAACGCGCCTGAGTCCCCTTGCCGCAACCTGGCGGCCCAAACAGTAGTAGGACCACACAATCCTCCGGTCAACTGCATGAACTGTCAGAGGGTTTATTTTGGGTCAATGCGATTTGCCAGTAACCCCGCTACACCCACACTAATTCTATTTTGCACAATTCCACACACCGGTGGTGGGACAAAATTCAGGACGAATCTGACGCGGGCCGAGGCTGCGGGGGTTGAGGAGGTCGCGGCGGTGGAGGGGGAGGAGGTGGCTTTGGCGGAGGCGGATATTGAGTCGTAACCGAATCGCGGCTACGTCTCATGCGTAGCGTGCCGAGGCCGTCTTCACGGCTTCATCAAGCCAATAGGACGTCCGGCGCTTTTTGTTCGGGAATTTTGTTCCGCTCTTAGAAAGTCCCTCGGCACTCTCGTAGATCTTATGGAACTCGGCCTCTGCGCCGGCGGAGTCCAAATTATTCCAAAGCCGTTCATAATCGTGGGCGATTGCACTCCATCCGCTGTGCAATTCCGAGGCATCGCGCGACATCGTTCCATACTGGCTAACCAGCAACCAAAAGCTGATAGCGGTAGCGATAATGGGAGCGATGATTCGGACCTCTGTGGGTGCTTGTGGGAGCGCAGAAACAACAGCACAGGAAGAAGCTACCAGCGTGGCTACGCGGAGCCCCTTGTCGAGTATCAAATAATGCCGTACCAGTTCCGCAAAATAGTTGGATCGCATGATGGCGGAGAGCATTTCTTCCCATACGCATCTGCGAAGATTTTCTGCGTCCATTGATGATTCCCCTAAGGCTATTATGGCGCTACTCCGACCGCTCGCCTGATCCGGCCAGCAAGTCCGCTTCATCCCGCAGCCGCAGCCGCTCTGGTGTGGCTTCGCCGTCTACACCGCCCGCGATTTCGTCCAAGGCGCCCCCTTCCTCCAGCTCGTCGGCGATCATCTTTATGTCAACCGCTCTGCCAAGGGAACCGCCGAAGATCTCATCTCGATCGCGCAAACGGTCGATTGTCCTGTCCCGGCCGTCCAGCCTACCCAAGAGCACGTCTTGCACCGTTTCGGAACCATTGGCGGACGCCTCGTCGCCGGCAGCAAGGGCCTCCACCGCGTCGAAACGGTAATTGAAAAGCCCACCCTTACCGAAGCGCAACAGCACCCCTTCGTCCCTGGATTGCGCGCCGGATATTAGTTGAGTTTCTTTGGGATCGATCCATGTGCTCACGCCCGCAGTCATCGACGTCCTTATGCGAACGGCAGGCGACTACTGCTCAGGACCGATCGGATTCCGGAAGACATCTCAGAGCCGTTCAGCGCTCTTGCCTAGTGCAGCGGTAAGAGGACCGTGATCCTTGAGATTCGTTGTTACAACGCATGTATCGGCGGGCGCCGTCAGGGCAAAAACCGCATCGCCTAGACCTCTACACATCACGTCTCCGAAGCGGCCTGCCGCCAGGAGGTGACGAAGCGACTTTGCGCGCGTCCTGTTCTCCCGTTTATCCGCGGCGTCTTCCACTACGGCCAGTAAAATACGGATTTCTTCAGGTTTGGATCTGAGTTCGCCAACCAATGAACAATTTGATTTCTTAAGGCAACTGCATGGCCGCAGGACGAGTTGCTTGTCGCTGTTTTCAACTGGCTTATCTTCGGGAAAGCACGCCAGGCGGACGGTTCGCCAAGTTGCGATCGTCTCGCGCATTTCCCATGCCTTGTACACTGTACGCCAAAGATAAAGCCGCATTCTTCTCCCGGATTCGATTTGCGTCTCGCCCCCCGGAAAAACTTCGTTCAACAAGCGCGCCTGGAGTTCCAGCGAGGTTCGCAAACGGTTTGGCCGATAGGCCGCCTCGGCGGCGCACCGTGCAACGGCTTTTGCCAGGGTCCCTTCCTGAAGCAAAAGGTTGTAAAACCAAACGTACGTGTCCAGCGCTCCGGCCCTGAATTCCTTAATCGCGTATGTTGGGAGGATCGTCGTTTCATAACGCGTCAGCGCCGCCCGCGCGGCGTCACTACGCGCAC
>JBEKUT010000400.1:0-13124 GCA_049514735.1 Bryobacteraceae bacterium | reverse complement strand
GGAAGGTAGTTAGCAACCAGATATTGTGGCATGACGTTTTCTCCTTGTCTCCTGTGGCTGTGTTCCTTTGTCCTATAGTCGTTGAGGAGACCGAAAATCGACAGCCGCTCCAATTTTTATTTCAGCTGCCGAATCCGCTCTTGCAGAAATTGCCGTTCCGGTTCCTGCCGGGTCAGCCCCAGCGCCTTCTCATAAGAAGCCCGAGCCTCAGCGGTCCTGCCCAGCCTGCGGTACAACTCTGCGCGAGCTGAATGCGCCAGGTAGTAATTTGCCAATTCACCATGTTCCAACAACGAATCGATCTGCGTCAGACCGGCCGCTGGACCATCGCGCTCGGCAATTGCCACGGCGCGATTGAGATGAACTACTGGCGAAGGCTGAATTCGCACTAACTGGTTGTAAAGCGCAACAATCTGCCGCCAGTCGGTCGCCGCGGCCGATTCCGCCTCCGCATGGACAGCCGCAATCGCAGCCTGCAATGTGTAAGCACCGAAGCGCCGGGACCTTAGAGCTTTTTCCACCAGTGCCACTCCCTCCGCGATCTGCTCGCGGTTCCAGAGCATGCGGTCTTGATTATCCAGCAAAATCAGCTCTCCGGTGGGGGAGGTTCGCGCGGCGCGGCGGGATTCCTGCAGCAACATCAGAGCAAGCAGCCCAATCGTTTCCGGCTCTGGCTGGAGTTCGGTCAGCAGCCGTCCTAACCGAATGGCCTCGTCAGTCAGCTCGGCCCGCGTTACCTCCGCTCCCGCCGCAGCCGAGTAACCCTCGTTGAAGACGAGATAGACGACCTGAAGCACTGCGGCCAGCCGGTCCGGCAACTCCGGCGGCGACGGCACCTCGTACGGAATCGGTGTCTCTCGAATCTTTGCCTTGGCGCGCACGATGCGTTGCGCGAGCGTTGCCGGCGTAACGAGAAATGCGCGGGCAATCTCCTCAGTAGCCAGGCCGCAGACTTCGCGAAGCGTGAGCGCAACCTGTCCTTCCGGAGGCAGAGCGGGATGACAGCAGGTGAAGATCAGGCGGAGGCGATCGTCCTCGATCTCTTCATCCTCGATCTCTCCGTTTCCGCTAGCAGCGTCGTTGACGCGCGATTCCATGTGGGCGATGAGATCTCTCTGCGCTCCGTTGAAACGCGCGCGCCGGCGCATTGCGTCGATGGCCTTGAAGCGGGCGGTGGAGATGAGCCACGGACGGGGATTGTCCGGGATGCCGGTCTGCGGCCAGGACTCCACAGCGGCGGCGAATGCCTCATGCATGGCCTCTTCGGCGAGATCGAGATCGCCGAGCAGGCGCACGAGCGTAGCCAGAATCCGGCCGGATTCCGACCGGTAAAGGGTCTCAATGGTCTCGCTGAGTTGTTCGGGCACAGGCAGCGGTATCTACGCCAAGCTAGCAAACGGAATATCTCGATACAACTGTGCTCGGGCTTCCCTACCCGCAATTCATCGGTGTTGCGATCTGTTGCCCGAAAACCGCCCCTCGATCATGTCGGCTGCACTAACGTATATTTGAATCAAACCCAGCCTTCAACCAGCCGAACCACCAAACCCACCAACGACAAAGCACGAAACGAACTGCGGAGGCAGGCGCCCCATTCCAGCCTCCGCAGAGTCGATCTGAGACAAGTAACCACAAAGAAGTCAATAACATATCCCGGTGTACCCACTCTCATCGCATTCACCAAATCCCGCACGACGGATATTTTTCGACAGGAATGGCAAATCACGGAGCCAAGCCGCCGTTAGGGCCTTTCTCCCAGTGGCCGACGATCCGTTTGGGACGCGCAAGTGCAAACTGCGGTCTTAGCCCTTTTCCATGAACGGGGCTTGGGGGCGAGTGGGGCAGATCGCTGCGCTTGCGGACGAGCCCAACCAATCGGCTTACAATAAGAGGCGAAATCGAAAATGACGCCTGCGGAATTTAGAGATCTCCTTCAGCGGCAGAGCGACACGCAGTTGCTTGGGACTTGTCTGCGTGATGACCGGGCGCCTTACGTTTTCCGTTCTCGCGAGAGCGCGTGGGGGGCATTCCGCGGGCGGCTGGTGTCTGGGTTGGGAGCGTCCCGCGACGACATCAGGGTCGTGGGCAGCGGCCGATTCGGCTTCAGCCTAAAGCCGGGCGGCAATCTGAAAAGGTTCGCGGACACCTCGGACATTGATGTGGTAGTTGTCAGCGCGAGTCTGTTTGACGAACTATGGATGGCTCTGCTGGAGGCAGCTTACCCGAGGCCGCCGATCACCGAGCGTCTCGGCGGTTGGCTGGGCAGGCGGCGGTCCGAGGTCTACACAGGTTGGTTGACGCCGCTGGCAATCAGGCTCGACCGCAGAATTGTGGGTTCAAAAGCGACGCCGGTGTTAGACTTCAACTTCCGATGGTTTAAAACCCTGAAAGAAGCGTCAGAACTTCCTCTTCGGCGGCACGAGGACATTTCAGGCCGCCTATACCGAACTTGGAACCATGCCGAACTCTACCATCTCAGTAGCCTCGCCGCGCTCCGAAGCAGCCTCGCCGAGTGAGGGCTTTGCACTATGAACCACAAATCCCGTCCCCAATCCATATCGTGGTTTCAAGAGAATTACAAAGCCGATCGTCTCGAGCTTCGTCCGCCGTTTCAGCGCAAGCCCGTGTGGACCAACAAGCAGCGGAGCTTTCTCATCGAGTCCATCCTCCTTGATGTGCCGATTCCTGAGGTGTACGTTCAGGTCACTCAAGGGGACGACGGGTCAGAGCAGTATGGTGTGGTCGACGGGCAACAACGCCTTCGCACCATTCTCCAGTTCGTGGGAATTGAGGATCAGGCGGATCAGGAAGGCGAGGACGTCAACCGTTTTGCGCTCGAGGCGCTTTCGGCTACATCGGTACACAAAGATAGGACCTTCGGCGATTTGACAATCGAGGAACGTAAACGATTCTTCCAGTATGAAATCTGCGTGCGATTCCTGTACACCGACGATCTCAAAGAGGTGGAAGACGTGTTCAAGAGGCTGAACAAGTTTACGCTTCCTCTTAAGGCGCAGGAGCTTCGAAATGCGACGTACCACGGCCCATTCGCGAAGCTTTCGGAGGCGTTAGCCGACGACGATTATTGGGCGGTCAACCGAATTGTAATTCCAGCCGCGATCCGTCGTATGGCCGACATCGAGATGATGAGCGACCTCCTGATTGGTCTCCTTCACGGACCGCAGGGGGGCTCAGCAAAGGTCATCGACCAATACTACGAACAGTACGAGAACTTTGAGGAAGAGTTTCCAGATCAGAACAGAATCCGCCGCCTGTTCGCTGCAACTATGGACACTGTTAAACAGTTATTCCCTGAAATTTCGACGGTGCCGCGCTGGGGTAATCGCGCTGACTTCTACAGCTTGTTTATCGCGATCGGCCATCTTTTGCGGGACCACGAGATCCCGTCAAGACAGGCTAAGCGTCTCGGTGATGCGCTTTTGACTTTTGCTCGGGAGGTTGATCGCAAGGTCGAAACACCTACCGTGCGGACCAGCAAGGAGCCTACGGAGTACGCGAGGGCAATCGAAAAAGGATCCAACGACAAGGCGCGACGGCTTGACCGGCATGAGGCGCTCACCAGGATCATCACGCCATTCCTTCGGGCCGTGAAATGAGGAAGTGGTATCGAAATTCGCACTACACAATCTACAACGCTGACTCCCTGCAGTGGCTGAGGCTGCAGAGGGCGAATTCTTTCCACGCAGTGGTCACAGACCCACCTTTTGGTGCTGTCGAGTACTCGGCGGTCGAGCTTAACAAACGCCGAAAAGGGCGCGGGGGCATCTGGCGGCTCCCTAATGCATTTGACGGCGCGGATCGGAATCCGACACCACGGTTCACAGTGATGGACGATCACGACCGAATGGGGGTGTTGGCGTTCCACCTTCGTCTTGCTCCGGAGTTGTTTCGTGTGCTCGTTCCCGGCGCACACGTGATGGTGGCCTCGCAGTGTCTGGTTTCACACCTAGTGGCCCAAGCCTTTTGTATGGCGGGTTTTGAATCCCGCGGGCAAGTGGTGCGCGTCGTAAAGACGCTTCGGGGCGGAGACCGTCCTAAGTTTGGGGATAAAGAACACCGCGACGTGTCGGTGATTCCGCGGTCCTGCTTCGAGCCCTGGCTCTTGTTTCGTAAGCCGTGCGAGGGACGCGTCATCGAGAATCTCAAGAGGTACGGCACCGGTGCCCTTCGGCGCCCGTCCGACGACGTTCCATTTCAAGACCTCTTGGCCGTTCCGCCCGCCCGCCCGCCGGAGCGTGCACTCGCAAACCACCCGTCGCTAAAGCCACAGGCATTGATGCGTCTCTTGGTTCGGGCGTCACTTCCTCTTGGAAAGGGTGTCTTGTTGGACCCGTTCATGGGGGCAGGCTCTACTGTCGCTGCTGCCACAAATCTTGGACTGACGAGCGTCGGAGTTGAATTGGACCCCAAATATTTCACGATGGCCAAGGCGGCCATACCCAAGCTCGCAGGGCTCGCTGTCGGTATCTAGTATGAGCCGGGATCAGTTGGCCCGATCCACTCGTGCCGGCGCGGTCGCATAAGTAGGTGTCCCGTTGTTTTTCCGATTTCTGCAGGCTGCGACGAGGTGGCCGCACCGCATCGCCCCCCGAAAAGCGTCGTGGGAGATTACTCCCGTGACGTCGCGGTCCCGTCATATGGGATAAGCCATAGTGGCACCCCGGGCCCATTCCACTTCCGGCCGGGCGGAAGGCGCTCCGCCGTATCACGCTACTCGGAGAGAGGTCCCGGCCGTGTCGGGTGCCGATTCGCGGTCAGCCCATCTCACCAGCGATCTGCCACCCAGACCCGACAGCCCTCGATCATGTCGGCCGCATTAATCAAGCCCGCCGCAAAGCGCGGTGACAAGAATTAGTAGACTTTAATTTTCCTCTTATCTCCAATCAATGGCTGTCGTTATCTCCCACCAATCCCCTGCATCGGTCCAAAAATACTTGACCTCACAGCGTACATTTAAATCAAACGCAGCCCCAACCAGCCGAACCAACAAACCAATAAACAACAAAGCACGAAACAAACTGCGGAGGCAGGCACGCCATTCCAGCCTCCGCAGAGTCGATCTGAGACAGATAACCACCAAGAAGTCAATGACATATCTCGGTGTACCCACTCTCATCGCATTACGTTAAATCCCGCCGAAGGAGATTTCTCGGCGGAACGGGCGAATCACGGAGCCTCGCCTCGATCCGGTGGCTGCAAACAGCCTCATCCAACCGGCTAGAATGTACAGAAGCCATGTGGCTTGAGCCGTCCGCCTAAGGACCCAGGAGGCATTGATGAACGCATTGATCTTTCGCGAGACCGGTGAACCGAAGAGCGTCTTGAAACTGGCAGAGATCCCTACCCCGCCTTTGGCCCCTGGCGAAGCGCTCGTCCGAGTGCTGCTGAGCCCCATCAACCCATCGGACCTGCACATGGTGCGCGGGCGCTATGGCTATCAGCCGGAATTGCCGGCCAGCCCGGGGGCTGAAGGCGTCGGGATTGTGGAGGCTGTAGGTCCGGGCGCGCAAGGTCCGGCTGTTGGAACTCGCGTAGTTTTCGTTCACACGTGGAACACCTGGCGCGAGCGGATCGCGTGCCCAGTCGACAGACTCGTGCCCGTCCCAGACGGCCTGGACGATCCGGCCGCCGCCACTTCCTACACGAATCCTTTGACTGCATGGGCATTGACGAGATCGAGTCACAACCTCAAGGAGGGCGACTGGCTCCTGCAGACGGCGGCTGCATCCAGCGTCGGGAAGTTAGTGCTTCAATTGGCGCAGCAGTATCGCTTCAAGACAATCAACGTCATCCGGCGGCGCGAGCAGGAAACACTCATCCGCAACCTCGGAGGCAATGAGGTAATCTGCACGGACGACGAGGATCTCAGGGCGCGCTTGCAGGAATTGACCGCGGGCAAGGGCGTTGAACGAGCTATCGATTGCGTTGCCGGGGAACTTGGCGCTGAGATTGCCCGCAACCTCGCTCCCGCCGGAACCATGCTTATGTATGGAGCCCTTTCCAGTCATCGGCAGACGGACCCCGCGAAATTCACCATGCCGCTCTTCGCTCCGCGTTTGATTTATTCCGCAGCGACGGTTCGCGGGTGGTGGCTCCCGCGTTGGGTGGGTTCCCAGCCGCTCGCCGAAGTGCGGGCAGCGACCAGCGATCTTCTCACCATGTTGTCGAACGGAGCACTTACGCCGCCAGCGATTGCGCGGTATTCACTTAAGGACTTCCAAGAGGCAGTACGCCTCGCCGATGGTGAGGCAGGACAGCAAAAGGTCTTGAGGCAGGACAGCAAAAGGTCTTGCTGGACTTCTCCGAAAGGGCGCCATAACCGGTGGAGCCTCATGGCCGTCGTCGCGAACCAGCCCGTAGCGTTTGACAAATCCATGTTCACGGCTTGTCCCCACCTCGGAGATGTGCTCCGTCCGGGGTTGATCTAAGCACATTCTTATATAATCGAGATTGTTGCGCGAAGCGGACGCGGATCTCGTTTATCAGGCCATCGCGAATCACACCCGGCGGGCGATTCTCGAACTGCTGGAATCCGGGCCAAAGCCTGCCACCGAGATTGCCAGCCGGTTCACGATGAGCCAGCCCGCGGTATCGCAACAACTTCAGGTCCTGTTGAAAGCTTCGCTGGTTCGCGCGGAGGCGCAGGGCCGGCAACGGATCTACCATCTCGAGGCGGGGAGGCTCCAGGAAGTGCATGCTTGGGTGGAACATTATCGGCGCTTCTGGCCCAAGCGGCTGCAAGCTCTCGGCAAATATCCGGAGGTCAACAAATGAATCCGGCGCTTCAGTGGGAAGTCTTCTATCCTCGCTCGGCCGAACGCGTCAGGAGGAATCCGGAGGCCGACGTCATCGATTATCGCGTCGTGCATTCGGTCGAGCCACGGCGCATCTCGTATGCCTGGAAGACGCAATCTTGCAGCACGATTGTCTCGTTCAATTTAAGCGCCGCGCCTGGCGGCACTAATCTTCGGGTGCGGATGGACGAATGCTGCATCATCCCGCTCGATGCGCTGAAAGGAGCACACCATGTCCATTCAAGGTTCCCGGCCCCCCGGCGACCGCGCAGTAGCGCCTAACCTGATCGTCCGTGGAGTCGAGCAGTCCATCGATTTCTACGAGCGCGCGCTCGCAGCCCAGGTCCTCTATCGCGGCGCACAACTGAAACTTCCGGGCGGCTCCTACGTGCTGCTGTCCGACGAGATCATGTCGACACCGGACATGGGGACTGGTTCGCCCTCGAAGCTCGGCGGAACGAGCGCGATTTTCGAACTCTTCGTCGATGACGCCGACTCCGCATTCCAACGCGCGGTGGATGCGGGGGCCACGCCGATGTTTCCGCCATCCGATTCCTTCCATGGCGATCGCGTTGGCCATTTCCTAGATCCATCGGGACATATGCTGGAACATTTCGCACCCCAAGGCGTATGAAAAAATCCGTGTACGATTCCCAACCGCGCAGGACCATGGAAGAGGCCTGCGTCGAGAATTTCCCGGAGAAGACCGGGAAAACGATCGAGCAATGGGTCGCGATCGTTAAAAAATCCGGTCCGCCCACGGAGAAGGAGCGCCGCGACTGGTTGAAGGCGAAACACGGTTTAACGACAAACTATGCCTGGTTTGTTGCGGAACGCGCCGCGTCCAATCTCAGCCTGGCGGAGCGGTACGATCCGGAGGCATTTGTCGCGGATATTTTCAGCGGGCCCAAGGCGGTCTTCGAGCCGATCTATGAAGCGATTCTCGCGTTTGGGCTCACGCTCGGCAAGGACGTGACAGTTCGCCCGTGCAAGACCATGATCCCCTTCTATCGGAAACACGTCTTTGGTCAGGTACGCGTGCCGAATCGCTCTCAAATCCACCTTGGTTACGCGCTTAAGGACACGCCTTTCACGGGGCGTCTGGTCGATACCGGGGGATTGGCCAAAAAAGATCGCATTACGCACCGCATTGAAATCGCAACGCTTGCGGATTTCGATTCGGAAGCCAAGGGCTGGCTGCGCACTGCGTACGATATGGACAAATAGTACACGATAGAATCGGGGTTGGCGCGCCGCACCGTTACTTCCGCAGCGAACTCGATTCTTCTGGTTGAAGCACGGCAATTTCTCGCCGAGTTTTCCGGACAAGGCGAAGTTGTAGTGTTGGGCGCAACGAAAGCGGCTGCGGATGAGTTGGTACGGGGCGCCGCGGGTGCTGGTGCGGTTGGCGTCCACGCGCTCACGCTGACGCAGCTTGCCGCGTCGATCGCCGCGCCAGCGATGGGCGAAGCCGACCTCGCGCCGCTCACCCGATTGGGAGCTGAAGCCGTCGCGGCTCGCGTAACGCACGCGGCCATGCAGGCTCGAAAGCTGAAGTATTTTGCGCCGGTCGCAAACACGCCGGGGTTTCCACGCGCGGTCGCGTGTACGCTGGCCGAACTTCGACTTCAGCGCGTCGATGCCGCGGACCTCAAGAGAGCCGGCAAGCCCGGCGCGGATCTGGCGCACTTGCTCACGCTTTTCGGCGAGCATCTGGATGAACGCGGACTCGCGGATCTCGCCGATGTTCTGGCGCTCGCTACGCATGAGTTAACGAATCGCGGACACCGGCTGGCGGGTCTGCCGATCGTTTTGTTGGATGTCCCGCTCGATTATCGCGCGCAGCGTGAGTTTGTCGAAGCGCTGATTGCGCGGGCTCCTGAAGTGTTGGAGTGCACTGCTGGCGGAGCCGGGGCAGAGACATGCCCGACCGTTCTCGACCGGGTTCGGAAATATTTGTTTTCGCCCGACGCGCCGCAGGAAGCCGTTGGAACCGATCTGACGCAGTTGATTTTCTCTGCGCCGGGCGAAGGACTGGAGTGCGTCGAGATCGCGCGCCGCATTCGTACGCTCGCGGAAAACGGGACGCCATTCGACCGCGTCGCTATTCTCCTGCGCGACCCCACGCGCTACCAGCCCCTAGTCGAAGACGCCCTACGGCGCGCCGGAATCCCGGATTATTTCACGCGCGGCGCGGCCCGGCCCGATCCGGCTGGACGCGCTTTCCTCGCGCTTCTGGCCTGTGCTGGCGAAGGTTGCACCGCAACGCGTTTTGCCGAATATTTGTCGTTGGGCCAGGTCCCGCCGCTCGATCCATCCGGAGCGCCGCCGCGTCCAGCTCGCAAGTTTGTCGCTGCCGACGACGAGTTGATCTCAGCAATCGAGACCGCTGCGTCGGAGCAAGCGGAACCGGAGCCTGGACCCGCGCTCGAAACGCCGGCTGGATGGGAGAAGCTGCTTGTCGACGCCGCCGTCGTGGGAGGCTACGATCGCTGGGAACGCCGTCTGCGGGGGCTCTCGAACGAACTGCGCCGCAAGCTGGTGGAAGTGCAGCGCGAAGACGATCCTTCGCGGGCGCACATCGAACGGCAGCTTTCTCAACTCGGCAATTTGGAGCGTTTCGCGTTGCCGCTCATTGAATATCTGCATTCGTTGCCGGACGGCGCGAGCTGGGGTGTGTGGATCGAACGGCTCAGCGAGCTCGCCGGGATGTCGCTGCGTTGGCCGGACTCCGTGCTCTCCGTCCTCGCCGAGTTGCAGCCGATGAGTGAAGTCGGTCCGGTTCAGCTCGACGAAGTTTATGGCGTGCTTGCGGAGCGGCTCGGAACGCTGCGACGCGAACCGCCGCGCCGCCGTTACGGGCGTGTGTTCGTCGGGTCGATTGAAGAAGCGCGCGGCCGCGTCTTCGATGTCGTGTTTCTGCCCGGGCTTGCCGAAGGCGCGTTTCCCAAGCGTGTCTTCGAAGATCCGCTGCTGCTCGACGATCGCCGCGCACTGGTGAACAAAGATCTGCAGCAGCGTCATGATCGCGATCAGCGTGAACGGCTTCTGCTGCGCATCGCTGCCGCGGCGGCATCGCAGACACTCACGGTTTCCTATCCGCGCGTCAATGTCGAACAGGTCCGCCCGCGCGTGCCGTCGTTCTACGCATTGGAAGTTCTGCGAGCCGCGGAGGGGCGTCTTCCAAATTTGCGCGAGTTCGAAAAACGCGCCGCGAGCGGATCGCCGACGCGGCTCGATTGGCCCGCGCCTTCGGAGCCTACGGAAGCTATCGACGATGCCGAATACGACCTCGCCTGGTTGCGCGCTTCCAAAGACGTAAAAGGCAGCGGCCGTTATCTCATCAATGCAAATCGATTGCTTGCCGAATCGTTGCGAGCGCGCTGGAAGCGTTGGGATCGCAAGAAATGGCGCGACTCCGATGGCATCGTCGACCCCGATGCAGCTACGCTCGCCGCGCTCAGCGCGCACAGCTTGCACGCACGCGCCTACTCGCCATCTTCGCTGCAGCAATTCGCGGCGTGCCCCTACAAGTTTTTGTTGTACGGCATTCTGCAAGTCCGCAAACGCGAGGAGAGCGTCGCACTGGAGCAAATGGACCCGCTCACTCGCGGCGCTTTGTTCCACGCCGTGCAATTCGATCTGCTGGGAACGCTCAAGAACCAGGGGCTGCTTCCGGTTCCGCTTGGCCGTGGAGAAGATGTTCTCGAAATTGCCGACGCGGTGCTCGACCGAGTGGCCGCCGAACATTCCGAGAATCTCGCACCCGCCATCCCGAAAGTTTGGGAAAACGAGATTGAAGATATCCGCACCGATCTGCGCGGCTGGGTGCAGCACATCGTGTCTCAGCGTGATTGGACTCCCGCGCGTTTTGAATTTGCCTTCGGTCTCAAAGAGCACACAGGCCATCGCGACCCGAGCAGCACACCGGATGAAGCCGTGATCCTCGACGGCGTGCGCGTGCGCGGGTCCATCGACCTGATCGAGAGCGATGCGGAACGGGGCGTGCTGCGGATCACGGATCACAAGACCGGAAAAAGTCCCGCGGATGCGCCGGTCCATGTAGGCGGGGGCGCGGTGCTGCAGCCAGTCCTGTATGCGCTGGCAGCGGAGAAGCTGCTGCATGCGCGGGTGGAAAGCTCGCGCCTCTTCTTCTGCACGCAACGCGGCGATTATAACGAGTACCACGTGCCCATCACAGACGACGCACGCCGGCGTATCGCGCAAGTCGCGTCGATTATCGACGCGTCGATCACAGCGGGATTTCTCCCGGCCGCGCCCTCCACCGGTTCCTGCGCGATCTGCGATTACAAACCGGTGTGCGGGCCCTACGAAGAGCAGCGCACCCAGCGTAAACCGAAAAATCGGCTGGACGAGTTGAACGTGCTGCGGAGTCTTCCATGACTCCTCGAGTTCACATCGAGACCGACGACCGCGCGTCGCGCGAGCGCATCCACAATTCACTCGCCGAGAGTCTGCTAGTCGAAGCGTCGGCGGGCACGGGAAAAACCACCGAACTGGTGGCGCGAATCGTCCGAGTACTTCAGACTGGCGCTGGTCAGATTGAGAACATCGTTGCCGTGACGTTCACGCACAAGGCCGCCGGTGAACTGAAGATCCGCTTGCGTCAGGAACTGGACCGCGCGCGTCATGAGGCCGTAATTTCGGCCGAGCGCATCAATCTGGAAGACGCGCTGGAGCGCTTGGAAGAGGCTTCCATCGGCACCATCCATTCATTTTGCGCGCAGATTCTGCGCGAGCGGCCGGTGGAGGCAGTGGTCGATCCCGCATTTCAGGAACTGACGGAAGGCCAAGCCTACTCGATCTTCTCGAACGCGTTTCGCGTCTGGTTTCAGGAGAAGCTAAACGAAACGTCGCCCGCTCTGCGCCGGGCGCTTGCGCGCATCGCCACGAACGATTCTTGGAATGCCGGGAGCGCCATCGAGCAGCTTGAATCCACGGGGTGGAAGTTGGTGGAGTGGCGCGATTTCCCGACGCACTGGAAGCGTCCGCAATTCGATCGGGAGGGCTTCATTGACGAACTTGTGGGGGTGGTGGAAGAGCTGGCGGATTTGAGCACGAAGGCTCGCAAGAAGAACGACACGCTGTCGGTCAATCTGCGCCCGGTACGCGATGTTGCGAATGCAATCGCTCGATCTGAAGAAGTCCGCGATCGCGATTACGATAGCGCAGAAGCTCTGCTGCTCAAGCTCTTGCGAGAAATGAAGCGCCACCCGAATAAAGGCGGAGGCGTTTATGCCGATGGCATTGCGCGAGAAGATGTCGTGGGCAAACGCGACGCGCTTATCGAAGTATTGGAGCGATTCCGCGACGTCGCCAATGCGGATCTTGCCGCGGGCCTGCGTTTGGAAATGTGGGGCCTGGTGGAGCGCTACGACTATCAGAAACGCCGCGCCGGCAAGCTCGATTTCGTCGACCTCCTGATTCTGGCACGCAATCTGGTGCGCGATAACGAAGAAGTCCGCCTCTATTTGCAGCAGCGCTTTTCGCACATCTTCGTCGACGAATTTCAAGATACCGATCCGTTGCAGGCGGAACTGATTCTGCTTCTGGCCGCCGAAGATCCGGGCGAGACGGCATGGCTCTCGGCGACGCCTAAACCAGGAAAGCTGTTTCTTGTCGGCGATCCGAAACAGTCGATTTATAAATTCCGCCGCGCCGACGTTGTTTTATATCAGGAAATCAAACGGGCGCTGGCGGCACGCGGCGTCGGCATTGTGCATTTGACGTGCAGCCATCGCGCGCTGAATCCGATTCAGGCCTGCGTCAACGAGGCGTTTAAAGCCGAGATGATGGAAGACGCCGACGCCGGTCAGACCGCTTATTCGCCTCTTGATGGCGGTGCGGAGCCCATCCCCGGCCAGCCCTACCTGGTCGCGTTGCCCGCACCCGCGCCGTACGGAAAAACCGGCAAGGCCGCGCAGTATGCCGTGAACGCGTGCCAGCCCGGCGCAATCGCTGCATATGCCGAGTGGCTGATCAAAGAAAGCGGCTGGAAGGTTCGCGGCGAATCGAGCGAGCTCACGCCGATTTCGGCGCGCCATATCTGCATCCTGTTCCGCCGTTTTACGAACTGGGGTGTGGACATCACGCGCGAGTATGTGAAGGCGCTGGAAGCGCGCGATGTGCCGCATCTTCTGGTGGGATCGAAATCGTTTCATGCTCGCGAAGAGGTACAGACACTTCGCGCCGCCATGGCCGCCATCGAGTGGCCCGAGGACGAACTGTCGGTCTACGCCACACTGCGCGGATCGTTGTTCGCGATTCCCGACAGCTCATTGTTGCGCT
>JBEKUT010000399.1:0-6838 GCA_049514735.1 Bryobacteraceae bacterium | reverse complement strand
GCCGCGGGAGCCCAGGATATTCTCGAAGCGGTTTACGGCGCATGAACAAGGTCTACCTGGTCGGAGGCGGACCGGGCGATCCCGACCTGATTACCTGGAAAGGCCGCAAGCTGCTCGCCATCGCCGACTCTGTGCTGTACGACCACCTCGCTCCCGAAGCGTTGCTCGAGCTCGCGCCCAAGCACGCCGAGCGAATCTATGTCGGGAAGAAAAAGTCGACACATGCGTTTTCGCAGGAAGAGATCGGCGCGATGATGATCGAACGCGCGCGGCGAGGTTGGAACGTCGTGCGGCTCAAGGGCGGCGATCCATTCATTTTTGGACGCGGCGGGGAAGAGCTCGAAGCGCTGGAGGCCGCTGGAATCCTGTACGAAGTTGTACCGGGCGTGACTTCGCCTCTCGGCATCGCCGCCTACACCGGCGTGCCGCTCACGCATCGCGATCATACAAAGTTAGTGACGTTCGTGACCGGCCACGACGTGAACGAGATCGACTGGAGCAAGGTCGGGCAGACCGAAACGCTGGTGATCTTTATGGGGATTTTTTATATCCGCCAGATCACGGCTGAGCTGATGAAGTATGGCCGCTCGGGCGACACGCCAGCCATCTGCGTCCGTTGGGGAACGAGGCCCGATCAGCAAACGATCGGCGGTACTCTGGCGACGCTGGCCGATCGGATCGAAGCGGCCGATCTCAAACCGCCGGCGACTGTGATCATCGGCGAAGTGGTGCAGCTTCACGAAAAGTTGGGCTGGTATGAGCGCCTGCCTTTGTTCGGCAAGAGGATCATCGTGACCCGGGCTCGCGATCAGGCGCCGGAATTGTCTGAGAAATTGCGAGCGCTCGGCGCCGATGCGATCGAGTTTCCCGTAATCGACATCCAACCGCCGTCCGACCCCGCGCCACTCGATCGCGCCATCGAGCATCTCCGCGAATACGACTGGCTGATCTTTACAAGCGCGAATGGCGTCCGATATTTCCTAGACCGGTTGGACGCATCCTCGCACGATCTGCGTGGCCTGCGCGCGCGGATTTGCGCGATCGGTCCCGCGACGCGGCGCGCGATTGAGGCGCTGCACCTGAAAGTCGATTTGATGCCCGCAGAGTACGTCGCGGAGAGCCTGGTGCGTTCCTTCGCCGCTATCGATCTGAAAAGCGCGCGCGTGTTAATCCCTCGTGCAGCCGTCGCTCGCGATCTGATTCCCGTCGAACTTGCCAAGCTTGGCGCGCACGTTGACGTGGTTGAAGCCTACCGCAACGTCGTTCCCGAGCGAGTCGCGCAGGTTCCCAAAGCCGACTGGATCACGTTCACCAGTTCTTCCACCGTGAAGAATTATGTCGACATCGCCGGCCTCGAATCGTTGGAGGGAGTCGGCGTGGCGTCCATCGGCCCGGTCACTTCGGAAACCGCGCGAAGCCTTGGCATCACTGTCGACGCCGAGGCACGCCCTTATACGATCGATGGCCTGATCGCCGCTCTGCTACCAGACGCGGCAGGGATTCGCTGACACCATCGGATCTCCAACCTTGCAACCGAACGCCTTCTCAAACTCGGGCAGATTCTGCACCACGCCATTGACGCGGAACTCACCCGGCGAATGCGGATTCGTCAGCGCCTGCATTCTGGACGATTGCTCCGTCGTATTCTCGCACCAGATCTGCGCGTATCCGAGGAAAAATTGCTGTTGTGGCGTGAAGCCGTCCTTCGATGGCAGAGTATGCTTGGCGAGATCGTCCATCAGCACCATGTATGCGAGGTGGATTCCGCCGTTATCCGCCGCGTTTTCCCCGAGCGTCAGCTTGCCGTTCAGTTTGACGCCTTCCACTGGACTGAAGCCGCCGTATTCGCTTGCGACGCAATCGGCGCGTGCCGTAAAGTTCTTGGCGTCGTCGGCAGTCCACCAGTCGCGGAGATTGCCGCTGCCGTCGTAGCGCCGGCCCTGATCGTCGAAACCATGCGTCAGCTCATGGCCGATCACCACGCCAATGCCCCCGTAGTTCACGGCATCGTCCGCTTTCGCATTGTAAAACGGCGGCTGTAAAATGCCGGCCGGGAAGTTGATATTGTTCTCGGGCGGATTGTAGTAGGCGTTGACCGTCGGCGGCGTCATGCCCCATTCAGTTTTGTCGACGGGCTTGCCGAGCTTGGCGAAATTGCGTTCCAGTTCGAACTTACGGGCTCGTTCGTAATCGCCGAAATAATCGCCGCGCGCGATTTTCACGGTGCTATAGTCGCGCCATTTCTCCGGGTAGCCGATCTTGTTCGAAACCTGCTTCAGCTTCGTGAAAGCCTGGTCCTTCGTGGCGGCGCTCATCCAATCCGCGCTCTTGATGTCGCGCTCCATTTCGTTCTCGATCTCACCGACCAGTTGCAGAGCTTTGGCCTTGCTCGGACCGTTGAACGCCACTTCGACGAACTTCTGTCCCAGCGCCTCACCGAGCGTCCGGTCCGTCGCCTTCACGCAGCGCTTCCAACGCGCTTGCATTTCTTTCGTACCGTTCAGGATCTTGCCGTCGAAATTAAAATCTTCTTCCTCGAACGGGCTCGACAACTGGTCGGCCGCCGCATCCAGAAGCTGCCACTTCATATACGTCTTGAGGTCGGCCAGGTTGTTACCGTCGATGGTCGTGTTGAGGGCCTTCATGAAGTCCGGCGCGCCCACGTTGAGCGTCTGAATCGGCTTGATACCGACGTTCGCGACGTAGTACTTCCAACCGAAATCGGGTGTCAGAGCCGCCAGTTCGTCGACGCTCATCTTGTGATAGGTGTTGTCGGGATTGCGCCGCGCCACGCGGTCCATCGACGCTTTCGCGAGAGCCGTTTCAATGTTCAACGCGGCCTGAGCCTCCGCTTCGGCATCCGCATCCGATTTGCCTTCCGCCTTCGCGAGCAGGTTGAACATATTGCGGATGTGTTCCTCATACTGCTTGCGAAGCGTCACGGACCTCGCATCGTCTTTCAGATAGTAATCGCGGTCCGGCAGGCCGAGGCCGCCCTGATCGGCGTTCGCAATCTGGTCGTTGGCATTTTTCGCGTCGGCCCGGACGTAGAAGCTGAAAAACGCGCGGATGCCGTGCTCGTGCAGCCGAACGACTGCTTTCGCGAGATCCTCCTTCGAAGAAATCTTGTCGATGGTATCCAGAATGGGGACGATCGGCTCGACGCCTTTTGCATCAATCGCGGCCTCATCCATGCAGGAAGCGTAGAAGTCGCCGATCTTTTGTTCGACGGCTGTTCGGCTCGCGCTCGGGACTGCGGCCTGCTCCAAAATGCCGCGCTCGATCTTCAGATTATTTTCGACTAACTCGCTGAAGCGGCTCCAGCGGGATTGATCGGCGGGCATCGGATTGTCTTTGCGCCACGTGCCACAGGCATACAGATAAAAATTCTGGCAGGGGCCGACGCTGGTATCCATCGCCTTGAGATCGAGGCCAGACGCGGAAGACGAAGCCGGATCGGCCGCCCGCACGAGTTGCAGGGAGCCTGAAAAGAGGAGCGCGGTCCATAAGGACCGGTAAAGAATGCGCATACCTCTAATATTATGCGGTTTGTAACAGAGTGTTGATCGATCCGTCGCGAAGCTTCTCGAAATGGGCGATGGCAGCTTCCTGATGCAGGATGTAGCCGAGTTCGTCGACACCTTCGAGCAGGCAATGCTTGGAGAAGCTGTCGACGGGAAACTCCACAATGCGTCCATCCGGCAACGTGATCGACTGCGATGCGAGGTCGACCTTTACGGCCGCGTCCGGATGGGCGAACAGCCACGCGTGGACATCGGCCGGCATAACAATCGGAAGCAGCCCGTTCTTCAGAGAGTTTCCTTTGAAGATGTCCGCGAACGAGGTGCTGATAACAGCGCGGAATCCGTATTGCAGGAGCGCCCAGGGAGCGTGCTCACGGGAACTGCCGCAGCCGAAGTTGTCGCCCGCGAGCAGAATCTGCGACTGTTTGGCCTCCGGCTGGTTCAGGATGAAATCCTTCTTCGGACTCCCGTCAGCCTCATAACGCCAATCGAAGAAAAGCTGATCGCCGAGTCCTTCCTTTGAGATGGTCTTCAGGAATCGCGCGGGGATGATCTGGTCCGTGTCGATGTTATCTACCGGAAACGGAACCAGGCGGCTTTCGAACGGTGTGAGTTTCTCCATTACAGTAGCGTCCTTACATCGGTCACAACGCCCATAACGGCGCTCGCCGCCGCAGTCAGCGGGCTAGCCAGGAAGGTGCGTCCACCCTTGCCCTGCCGGCCCTCGAAGTTTCGATTGCTGGTGGAAACGCTGTACTGGCCGGGTTGAAGCTGATCGCCATTCATGGCGATGCACATGGAGCATCCCGCTTCGCGCCACTCCGCGCCGGCGTCTTTGAAGATCGTGTCCAGACCTTCCGCCTGCGCCTGCGCTTTGATCTCTTGCGATCCGGGCACCACCATCACGCGCACATTCGCATTCACTTTGCGGCCCTTTAAAACCGATGCCGCGCTGCGCAAATCGGAAATGCGCGAGTTGGTGCAGCTTCCGATGAACACGACATCGATCGGGTGACCGGCCAGCGGCTTGCCGGCTTCGAGATCCATGTACTTGAGGGCTTTCGCGAGCGAATCGCGCTCCAGCGGATCGGCGATCGAACTGGGGTCGGGAACGGATCCGGAGATTGGAATGCCCATCCCAGGATTCGTGCCGAACGTAATCATCGGTTCGAGCGCCGCGGCATCCAGCGTGATCTCTTTATCGTATTTCGCGCCGTCATCGGTCGGCAGTTTGCGCCAACGCGCGAGGGCGGCGTCCCAATCGGCGCCCTTTGGCGCGAATGGCCGGCCGAAAACATAACGATATGTGATGTCGTCTGGAGCAATCAAGCCGGCGCGAGCACCAGCTTCGATCGACATGTTGCACACCGTCATGCGTTCTTCCATCGAAAGCGCGCGAATGGCCGTGCCGCAGTATTCAAACACGCAGCCGGTGCCGCCGCCGATTCCAATCCGCGCGATGAGTGCCAGGATAATATCTTTCGCGGTCACGCCAGGCTTCAGATAGCCATCTATTTGAACTTTGTAGCTTTTCGATTTGCGCTGCAAGAGACACTGCGAGGCCAGCACGTGCTCCACTTCGCTGGTGCCGATCCCAAACGCGAGCGCTCCAAATGCGCCGTGCGTGGCCGTGTGGCTATCGCCGCAGACGACGGTCATCCCGGGCTGCGTCAGGCCTTGCTCCGGGCCGATGACGTGCACGATGCCTTGCTTGTCGCTGTGGAATCCGAAGAACGGAATCCCAAAGTGCGTGCAGTTCGACTCCAGCCGCTCCACTTGAGTTGCGGCGATCTTGTCGAGGATCGGCAACGAACGAGGTGTGGTCGGCGTGCTGTGGTCCGTGGTGCCGAATGTGAGATCGGGCCTGCGAACATTTAGCCCGCGCTGGCGCAGGCCTTCGAAAGCCTGCGGTGAAGTTACTTCGTGGACCAGATGCAGGTCGATGTAGAGCAGCGCAGGTGCGCCGGGTTGATCGGACACGACATGGTTGTCCCAAATCTTTTCGATGATGGTGCGTGGATTCATTGTGTTGCTGCGGACGCAGGCCGTGAGACCTGCGCTACGACTGCGTCTCCTACTTCAGATGTTGTTGCCGGCTTTCCGGTGGGTTTCAGATCGGCCGTAACGCGGCCGGAATCGAGCACCGCTTCCATCGCGTTGTTCACCGCGGCGGCTTCTTCCTTCAAACCAAAACTGTATTCGAGCATTGCGGCGACTGATCCAATTGCGCCAAACGGATTGGCCTTGTTCTGTCCCGCGATGTCGGGCGCCGACCCATGCACCGGTTCGTACAGGCCCGTCCAGGTGCCAGAGGGACGCCGATCGCCGATCGACGCCGATGGCAGCATGCCGATTGATCCGGCGAGCACGGAACCTTCGTCGCTGAGAATGTCGCCGAACATATTCTCCATTACCAGGATGTCAAATCGGCGAGGATTGAGTACAAGCTGCATAGCGCAGTTGTCGACAAGGAGGTGATCCAGTTCGACATCCGGAAACTCGCGCGCCACTTCGATCACCACGCGACGCCAGAGTTGCGATACTTCGAGCACGTTCGATTTATCGACGCTGGTGACTTTCTTGCGGCGATTGCGGGCCAGGTGAAACGCCATCCGAGTCACGCGCTCAATCTCCGCGCGCGTGTAGGACATCGTATTCACGGCGCTGGTATTGACACCGTCTTCGTGAATGCCGCGCGGCGTCCCGTAGTACAGACCGCCGGTCAACTCGCGGACGATAATCATGTCCGTGCCATCGATACGGTCGTTCTTCAAAGGCGACGAATCGAGCAGCGAACGATACGACCGCACGGGCCGCAGATTGGCATAAACTCCGAGGATCTTACGAATCCCCAGCAGTCCTTTTTCGGGCCGCTTGTCGGGAGGGGCCTGGTCGAACTCGGGTAGCCCGACGGCTCCCATCAGAGTTGCGTCGGCTTTTAGAGCAAGATCGATAGTCTCTTGCGGCAGTGGAGTCCCGGTTTTATGAATCGCGACCCCGCCAAGCAAACCCTCAGTCAGATTGAGCGGATGCCCAAACTTATTACCGACTGCTTCGAGTACTTTGACGGCTTCGCGAGTGACCTCTTCGCCGATGCCATCGCCCGGCAAAATAAGAACGTTTAAACGCATTTATCCTTTCGGGAACGCCAAACTCGAGGAACGCGAAACGAACAACGACGAACTAACAACGCCTAGTCGTTGCCCGCCGCGACGGACTTCTCTTCGAGTACCTGGTGCACGAGCGCGACAATCTCTTCGTTGCGCACGCCCTTTTTGCGATCCGCCATGGCCGTGAAGCGATCATACACTTCG
>JBEKUT010000398.1:0-13051 GCA_049514735.1 Bryobacteraceae bacterium | reverse complement strand
GCGGGAGCAGGAAGCGGTCGATGCCTTGAGCAACGGATTAGCGCATGAGGGCATGGCGCCTCTGGCCGGTTGCACGCCGCAAGGATTGGCGCGCGAGACGGTTGCTAACGCGGCGAAATGGAGCTTCGTCAGCAAGGCCGACGCGCTGAAGAGCAGACCCGTGCTCATTGTCACATCCGACGATGGCTTAGCGCCGGCGAACGACAAGTTTGCGGCGGCGCTGCGTGAAGCGGGGAACGGCAAGGTCACGACGCTGCATTTCGCAACCGACCACTCGTACTCGGATCAGCGCGTCGCCCTGTCCAATGCCGTGATGCAGTGGCTCGCGACGATTCCCTAGGGGCCCCTTGCGGCGCTGATACGCATTAGAACGGTGGTTGAGCTTTGTCCTTTTTCTTTGGTTTCCCAACGATCGCTTTCTTTGGCGGCGGCTGGCCGTGCAACAGCGTCCCACGCTCGACAACGAATTTCAGCGGGATCTTCGGATTGTTTATGTCTTTGCGCGTCTCCTGCCATTTCGCTTCCCACAGGCCGAAGTAGTCTTCGAGCACCGCCGGAGGAACGACGTATATGCTCTGGAGATCAATGCCACAGTACACGGCGAAGATCCAGCTAACCTTCCTATATTTCTTGAGAATAGCGGGGTTTATGTGATGTTGCGTCGAAAAGCTCTTGGTCAGGTCCGTATTGACGGATTTCAGCTCGTATTCGTTCCCGTGCTCATCCCTCGCATCATTCCCTTCCCGCCCTGGCAGTACCTGCAATCCGAGCGTTAGGATCACCTGCAAAAGCTTGCCTCCATTGTCCTGAAAGATGTCGTTAATGCCGTGTTTGACAGCGAGTTCCTGATACGCTCGAATATGCGGGAACAAACCGTCGAGTTTCTGTTTGTCTCGATGCGCTCTCATTTCGCTCGCTCCCCGCCGATCAGCTCCGCGGCAGGAACATCCAGCGCTTTCGCAAGTGCCTCTATGTTGTCGATTGAGATGTTTCGCTCGCCCCGTTCAACCGACCCGACATATGTTCGGTGAAGTCCTGCAATTTCCGCAAGCCGCTCCTGGCTCAGGCCTTTCGAGAGCCGAACTTTTCGTACGTTACTTGCGAAAATAGCTCTTGCTGACGAACGCACCCGCATCAGTTAGAATTGTTATGGCGATGATGACTTAAGGTCTACAGACTTTAGGTAGCACCCAATCGCGTAGAGGTATCCTTGAAACCTGCGTATTCAACCCAGTTCGGGTCCGCTTTCTGCGGCGATTCACGAACGCTTCTAACGGAGGTGCCAGACGAAAGCGTCAATCTCGTTATTACAAGTCCACCATTCGCGCTGCAGCGTCAGAAGGAATACGGCAATGTGGATCAGGACCTGTACGTTGACTGGTTGACGGAGTTTGCACGGATCGTCCACCGGAAGCTTCGGCCTGACGGAAGTTTCGTGCTCGACCTCGGAGGTTCTTACATGAAGGGCGTGCCGGCACGAAGCCTTCACCCGTTCCGCGTTCTTCTCCGCTTCTGCGATGATGTTGGCTTCTTTCTCGCCGAGGATTTCTACTGGTACAATCCCTCGAAGCTTCCGAGCCCAATTGAATGGGTCAACAAGCGTAAGATCCGAGCGAAGGATTCCGTGAATACGGTTTGGTGGTTTAGCAAAACCGAGTGGCCCAAAGCCGACGTTTCGAAGGTTCTAGCTCCCTATAGTGATCGCATGAAAAAGCTCTTGGCCGATCCTGAAGCATTCTATACGCCCAAGGTCCGGCCTTCTGGTCACGACATTAGCGCGGGGTTTGGGAAGGACAACGGTGGGGCGATCCCATCGAACTGGCTCCAGATTCCGAATACGGAATCGAGCGGCCAGTACACCCAAGCGTGCAAGGCGGTGAATGCCGATGTTCATCCGGCACGTTTCCCTGACGCTTTCCCGACCTTTTTCATTCGCTTCCTCACAGATCCAGGTGACCTCGTAGTGGACATTTTCGCCGGATCTAATACGACCGGTATGGTCGCCGAAGATGAAGGACGCCGCTGGCTGGCATTTGAAGAAAAACTGGAGTATGTTGCCGCTAGCGCATTCCGGTTTTTGGCGGCCGAGGTCACAACCGAGGAACTTAAGATCCTGTACGAGCGGATGCTGGCTCGTGAATCTATCCGTGTCAACGAATTCAAACGTCAGCCGACTCTTCTAAATCTTTAGCAGGCGGATGATGGTTAGAGATCGTTCACCTGTAGGTTTTGGTGAACTCACGGTGCAATACGGAACCGTCTCCTACAATGAAAGAAAATGCAACATCGCTGTAAACGCACCCCTGGCCGTCGTCCTCCTCCTTTCCCTCCATCTCACAGCCGAAATACGATCGCTCACGATCCTCCACACCAACGATCTCCACGCCAGGCTCTCGCCACTCGAAAACGGGCAAGGCGGCTTCGCCTATCTGGACGCGGTCATCCGCAAGGAGCGCGAGAATTGTACCGATTGCATCCTTCTCAACGCGGGCGACCTTGGTCCAGGGCACTCCGGCATCGACCATCTTCAAAGGACTTCCCGTTTATGAGCTGGGCAATCTCTTCGGCTTCGATGCAGCGACGCTCGACAATCACGAGTTCGATTACGGATGGGAACGTACCCGCGAATTCATTGCGCATGCCAACTACCCGATTGTCTCCGAAACATTGCCGGAAACGGCGGCTGCCTCATTACGACGATTCCTTAAGAGCCGTTGCGGCACGTGAGCGGCTCACTCGCGGTACGGAAGTGAGAGTCTCTTCAGGATGTGTTTTGCAAGGAACTCATTGATTTCCCTATGGCGAGGTACCGGCTGCGAGACGCCTGTCCTTCGATTCTGATACCAATCAAGTTTGCCGCCGTGCCTGATGAGAACACATCCGGCCTCATCGAGCGTGCGAATCAGGTCAGCCCGCTTCATCCCACGGACAATTCCGCGACTCTTCGGATTGCCGGGATTTCCCCGCTCGTAAGATCCCGATAGAGGTCGCGGAGACTATCCCGGAGCTCTTCCAACGATTCCCCTTGGGTCAAATAGTCGGGAAACTCCTCGAAGTAACCGAGCCACATCTCGCCATCTTGCCAGTGGACGTACCGGGCAGTGCTCATTGCATTATTCTACAGCTCTGTCGGGACCGTCTCCTACAATAAAAGAAAATGCAGCATCGCTGTAAACGCCCCCTGGCTGTCTTACTCCTCCTTTCCCTCCATCTCACGGCCGAGATACGATCCCTCACGATCCTTCATACCAACGATCTCCACGCCAGGCTCTCGCCACTCGAAAACGGGCAAGGCGGCTTCGCCTATCTGGACGCGGTCATCCGCAAGGAGCGCGAGAATTGTAGCGATTGCATCCTTCTCAATGCGGGCGACCTGGTCCAGGGCACTCCGGTGTCGACTATCTTCAAAGGACTTCCCGTTTATGAACTGGGCAATCTCTTCGGCTTCGCTGCCGCCACGCTCGGAAATCATGAGTTCGATTACGGCTGGGAGCGGACCCGCGAATTCATTGCGCATGCCAACTACCCGATTGTCTCCGCGAATATTGCCGGGAACGGCGACCGCCTCATTACTCCGCAGCCGTACGTAATTCTTAACGTCAATCGTTTGCGCGTTGCGGTGATCGGCGCGGAGACGGAGGACTTGCACAATCTCAGCACTCCGAAGTTACTGGGCCCGTATCATACGCTGCCGCTGGTCGAGACAGTTCGCAAGTACGCCGCCGAGTTGCGAACTAAATCCGACCTGGTTGTGCTCCTGGCACACATCACCGGCGAAGAAGAAAAAGCGATTCTCGATAATGTCCCAGACGTGCAGGTCACTATAAGTGGACACATTCATAAAGGCATGGAGCAGCCGTTAATGAGAGATGGCCGCTTAGTGGTCCGCGTGAAGAGTTATGGAGTCGAATTAGGCCGGCTCGACCTTAGCGTCGACACGGAGGCCAAAGCGGCCGTGCAGTGGAAATGGTCGCGCATTCTGGTGGATTCCACTAAAATCGCGCCCGCCCCGGACATGGCGCGCGCAGTGAAGCATTGGGAAGATGAAGTCGCCGTTAAAGTCGACAAGCCTCTGGCTATTTCCGAACAGCGGCTCGACGAGCACCAGGTGAAACGGCTTATCGAGAGGGCCATGCGCGAGGAGACGGGAGCCGATTTCGCCTTCATGAATCAAGGCGGAGTGCGCGACAGCCTGCCGCAAGGTCAACTGCTGGAACGCCACATCTGGAACATCATGCCGTTCGACAACGACGTGGTGATTGGCACATTCAAAGGCAGCCAGCTTCCGGCGGCCGTGGTTGGAAACGCGAAGGTCGATCCGGATCGCGAATATACGCTCGCGGTAACAGATTTTACAGCCGCCAATCAGGGTTCATCGGAGAATCTGCGGACCACCGGCCTGGCGTTCCCGCGCGACGAAGGCCGGCTGCGCGATCTGTTAATCGACTGGTTCCGGAAAAAGAAAGTGGTTGATCCGTAGCTTCTCTACTTGCGGCGCTTCACCTTGGCAATCTCGGCATTGACCTCGCCGCCAACCAGAATCGCCGCGCCAGTCAGATAAAACCACAACATCAGAATGATCACCGCGCCCAGCGATCCATAGGTCGCGCCATAGTGATTGAAGTAGTGGAGATAAATGCGGAAGCCGATCGAGACCACCAGCCAGAGCGCGACGGCGACGACCGCTCCTGGCGTGACCAGGTACCACTTGAGTCCGCGCAGGTCCGGTGCATAGCGATAGAGGAGTACGAAACCAATCAGAACGAAGCCGAGCCCGATGGGCCACTGCAGGACGTTCCAGGCAGCCGCGAACTGCCGCCCGAAGCCGGCCTTCGTCGCGACGAACTCGCCGATGCGGTTGCCATAGAGCACGATGGCGAGCGCAATCACGACGAAGGACGAGAGCGCGATGGTCAACAGGATCGAAATGAACTGCGCCTTCCACCAGGGCCGGCTTTCCTTGACGTCATAGGCCTTGTTCAACCCATCGATAATGGCGCTAATACCGTTCGACGCCGCCCAAATGGTGCCCAGGAGACTGAACGAAAGCTTCCCGCGACTGGCATTAGCGCTCACTTGCTGCAGCGTGGCGACAACTAAGTCGTACGCGGACAATGGCAGCACGTGACGCCAGTACTCGAGAAGACTTTGCAACATGCCGCTTCCTGGCGCGAGAATCCCCATGAGCGCGACCAGAAAAATCAGCAGCGGGAAAATGGCCAATACCAGATAATAGGAAAGCTTCGCGGATTGCCCCAATACGTCGTCGTCGTTAGCTTCCCGCAGGACCCGCCTTGCCAGTTCGGCGGGCGGGATGCTGCCGAACGTCCAGAAGTTGCGCATCGAACTGACCTACGATAGCGCACCCCGTCGAGTTCGTTAGCGTGACAATCGACGGGAACCCCGATGTTGGGGTGATGAGATCGGGCGATGAGACCTCGATCCGTGCCGCCAGCAAGACTCTCAAACATGGAGTGTGCTTATTAGCGGTTACCGCGGCAAATATCGGTAAGAGCTACTTACGCGCGAGGAGAAGCCGCATCCACTCCTCGGCGCGCTTTCGGACCGCGTGGAACGAAGCGTCGCGTGGAAATAGATCGCTCAGGATCGCGACGGAATCCGCGCCTGCGCCGATCGCATCGAGCGCGTTCGACCTCGTGATTCCGCCGATCGCGACCAGCGGTTGCGCGGTGAGAGGACGCAGCCGGCTCAATTCCTCCAGGCCAACCACCGGATCGGGATTCTGTTTCGAGGCCGTTCTGAAAATCGGTCCAATGGCGGCGTAGTCTACCGGCTCCTCGCCCGCCGCGCGCAACTGTTTTTCGTTATGCGTGGAATATCCGAGCAGCCGTTCCGGCCCGAGCAGTTGCCGCGCCAGAGCCGGCGGCAGATCGTCCTGTCCCACATGCAGGCCGGCAGCGAGCAGCATAGCCATATCGGCGCGGTCGTTCACAACGAAGATCGCTCCTGTAGACGAGCAGGCTTGTGCGATGCGCTCTGCTTGGGCGAAAACATCGCGCGAGAAATGGCCTTTGTGGCGAAGCTGCAGAATACGCGCGCCTGCGGCGAGAATCGCTTCGGCCGCGGCGGCCACCTCCAGACCGCGCCGGACGCAGAGCTCGCTATCGAGGACAGGATAAAAGCATGGCAGTTTCAAGCCGGCTTAATCCAGCACCCCAAGCCTGACAGTTTTCTCACCCTCTTCCATCCCGCTGCGGTAGCGCTTCACCGCGTAGCGGTCGTTGCCGGTCATCTGACGGTCTTCGGCGAGGACTAAGCGGCCCGTGCGTGAGCCTACCACGCCCGCCCGGAAAACACACAAGGAGCCATCCGGGATGAGCGGCTCCATGGAATGTCCCACGATTTCAGCCACGAACATGTCCGGCAGCACATGCAGACCGGCCGGCGCTTCCTCCCAACCTTGATCCGAAACCGCGTCGTTCTCAAGAAATTTACCAGCGGCCGCGCGCAACGAATAGCGCGGCAGGTGTGTGATGAAAGGGCGAATCTTCGATGGTACGTGACGACGGTAGAGCCGGTTCAAGGCGCGCGGGAAATCCTCCACCAGAACGCTTTCGGGATCGTCGATGGTGATGGAGCCGGACGCGTTTTCCTCCAGCCATGCCAGCAGTTTTCCGGCGCCCATCTCGTTTGCTTTCGCGTTCAGGTCGTCCT
This sequence comes from Bryobacteraceae bacterium, assembly GCA_049514735.1. Classification (GTDB taxonomy): domain Bacteria; phylum Acidobacteriota; class Terriglobia; order Bryobacterales; family Bryobacteraceae; genus JAICMB01. Next base: position 6,376 of record JBEKUT010000398.1, on the reverse strand, counting down.
CCAGCAGGCTCAGGACTTCGGCTTCCTCTTCATCGGCGATCTCCTCCCAATCCTTGCGCAGGCGGATGTAGAGTTTGTCCTCGCGCGTATCTTCGAGCAGAATGCCGGCCGGCGTGTTTCCCTCTCCCAGGACGTGCGCCGCGAGGATCGCATAGCGCGCACTCGATGTGGCCGCGACACTCATGAAATTAGCTTATCGGATCGCAGCGGGCATTTGTGAAACCAATTAAGGATTGAGAGGATAATAACCCTTGCGCGCGCGAACTTTCAGGTTCTTCATATCCACCACGATTTCAATCTTCCGGAACTGCTTTTTCGATTCGGTGGACGGCGTGTATCGGATAATGTACTGCGTCGTGATCTCGCCAGCCACGTGATTAATGGCGTTGAACATTCCCGACGCAATCGCCGCGGCATAGCCGCCAGTGCCTACCGTATAGGCATAGTTGCCGTCGTCGGAGGGCTGCGAAAGGTAACCCGCGACATCCGTGAACGGATTATTCAAGGGATACTCGACGCGCCCGCCGGTCTCTTCCGCCAGCCGGATGAGATTGGCTTCATCGGGGTTATCGAAACCGTAGGCTTGCGTGCTTACGCCGTAGATGGTGACCAGGTTTCGTTGCGCCACTTCCAGCGCTTCGTCGAGCGTCTTTTTACTCGCGTTGTCGTGGCCGTCGCCAATGATCACCAGAACGCGGCGCGGCTCGATGGGCTCGCCTTGAATCAGTTTGCGGCTGGTGCACGCCATATAAATCGCATCGTAAAGAGACGACCCGCCGCCGGGCTTCAGCTTGCGCAGCTTTTCCGCGATGACTTCCGAGTCCGTCGTGGTATCCACCAGCAACTCGGGCGTATTGCCATACGCGATCAGATAGCCGCTGAATTTGGGCTCGCCGGGAAGCAGATTCAACGCCAGCTCGATGGCCGAGTCCTGATAATTCTTCCAATGGAGACGGCTCGCGTTGCTCAAGTCGATGAGAAATCCGACCACCACGGGCTGGCTGCGTTCGCGCGTGAAGAACTGGATCTGCTGTTCCTTGCCTTCATCGAGGACGCGGAAATCTTTCTCGTCGAGATCTGAAACGAACTTGCCCTTTTCATCGGTCACGGTGACGGGCACGATGACTTCGTTGACCTGGACCTTGATATCGCTCTTGGGAATCGCACGATGCTCGGCCGCCGGCGTTTCCGGCTGCTGTGGCGCCGCCTGCTGCGGTTCCGGCTGCGGAGGTGCAATGGCCGGGGCTGTTTTCTGGGCCTGCCCCCAGGCGCACACCGCTACAAAAATGGAAAAACTGAGAGCGACCCGCAAATGCATTGGAAACCTGCCTCACATTATAACGTGCGGACTCCGTGTACCGTTGCGTGAAACCGCGATCGGGCCGGGACATTTTGCTCTTACAACCATTGAGGTTTGATACGGATAATTTCCGGATGCCCCGTGACACGACAGAAAGTGGCAAGCGTCAAGCATAATCGTGCGGCGTCCAGAAGTCTATGATCGTGTTAGGTCCGATCATTAACGAACTTGATGGCTCATCTCTTGGGGGGATTCAATCGTACGAAGAAGATGCTCATCCTGATTTCGCGCTCCTGGCTCTGTTCTGTCCGGTCTGACCAAGGACAAGCCCAATGCTCCTGCAGTCTGGCCCGGCAAATCGGGTTCTGTCTTCTTGCCGAAGGCTCCGGCGGAGCCGCAATCGCGTGGGCTAACTAAGCTCCACTGGGCTACCCTAACGGTTGGCGTGGCCATCAAAAAGAAAGTACCGATTGTTACCGATTGTGTTCTCCGGAACGCTGGTGGTCCTAGCGGCACTTGCGATTTACGGCAGCAGGCAGGTCCGCGCGACTCCTGGCGAGCGGGCCCGCACTCTTCCCGGAGACGGCCTGATTCCCCAGTCCATCGGCTCGGTCAATCACGCAATCACCATTCGTCGCCCTCCTCATGACGTCTGGCCTTGGCTTGTCCAAATGGGATCCGGCCGAGCTGGGTGGTACGCTTACGACTTAATCGACAACGGCGGCCAGCGCAGTGCGGATCGCATCCTGCCTGAGTTTCAAAATATCAAGGTGGGCAGTGTGTTCCCCGCGCTCCCGGGGGTAACCGACGTGTTTACCGTCGTGCAATATGAGCCCGAGCATAGCCTCGTTCTCTCATGGCACTCGCCAGGCGGCAGGTATTTGACCACCTGGGCGTTCATACTTGAACGGCTACAGTCGAGCTCCACGCGCCTGATTGTGCGCGGGCGCGTCGCGCCCGGCTATCATCCCTTCGGTCTGCCACAATGGATCGCCTTGGTGCTTGCCCGGCCGGCGCATTTCATGATGGAGCGTAAGCAGTTGCTTAGTATCGCTCGGCGCGCAGAATCTCTTCAATAGATCGCGCCGGCGTGTCGCGGAGCGTTACGGCCGGTGTTGCACTCCTGTTCCATGGCTGACTTGATCCCCGTACCGTTGCGCCGAACCGCAAGATAGCGCCGGGACATTTTGCTCTTACACACTGGGGTGGGAACGCGCTACGGAATGCTGTCGTAGCACGAGAACATTGCCGTTTCCCTAGGCCAAACTTCACTCACGGGCCGCGCTTATCTATCAACTCAGAGGGCCCACTCCTTCGGAGTCAAAGGCGGGTCTTCGAGCATGGTTTCAGGGATGGTTTCCGATAATCCCACATCTCATTCCCTTGATGGCCGATGCAAAGAGCGCCTGTCTCAAAAGGGGTCCTTTGATCGCTGCGCCAGCTTTCTACGAAAGGGCTGCCTGTTCAAGGCATCGTGACCGTCCTAAAAACGTCATCTTCGCAAACCCAGCCGACTCGATCAACCAGCGGTCCACTCGTGACTCGAACCTTAATGAAAGTCGTCGTAAAAAGCGGCTTGCTGCACTTGACCTTGGAACTTTCGAGCAGACGAAGGTAACTACTCGCGGGAATGGATTCACCGGGTTGTTGAGCCATAGTCAAAAGGAAAGCGCTACGTCCGGGGTAGTGGCGCTCTGGATTCGTTTGCAGCTCCTGAACGCGCCGGATACCCTCGTCTTTGCTATGAGCCTCGCGCCAGAAGCGCTCGACTTCCTGGCCCTGTGTCCTCTGGTGAGATAGCAAGCTGTCTACTGCTGGACTGGGCGCAATCAGGCGGACCAGGCGATCCTGCGTCTTCAACTGGCGATTGGGATTAAGAAGATTACAGCCGCACACTTACGGCGATTAAGATTGCCGCAGTCGGCAAGCGGGCAGCTCTTAGGGCCGTCATAACAAGGAGTCTCAACCCTACCATTCTCGCGGCAAGTGCATTGTTGCGCTCATATGGCGGGCGACTGCCATACGGCTCAAAATGGGTAAGCTTCGGGACGCACGTCACTAATCCCAACGACGGGATCGCTGAAGTCCCATTGTTGTCCCGAAAACCGGCTCGGATTCACGCTGCGTCATGGAGAGCCTTTGGTCCCACATACGTTCCGCTGAGCTTTCCTATGACGGCGCCGTTCCCGATAACTCCCGAAATGCGGCGATATCGGAAAAGTCGCGTGTCGGAACGTTACCGTTGAAGGTTAGCGGCCACAAGTCCAAGTGAATCGCTTCCCGCTTGCCCTTAGTCCCTCTCGACGCGCACCCTTAAACGGCGGTTTCGGAGCGGCGAATCCGCAATGGAGATAATGAGAATCGGAGATTCCATGAGCCAACCTTCGTTCGGACGCGCCTTCCTCTTTTCAATGTGCGGCTTACTTTTGACGCCTATCGTCTCGACTTACCTTTCCGCCATGCAGGCCGGTGGCCAGGACGCCTCTCACCAAGGCCGGCCTAAACCGCAGGACACAGAAGTGTGGGAGCCGGAGCCCAAGGTCGTAACCCCCGGTTCGGTCGATTCGGCTCCGCCTTCCGACGCCATCGTTCTCTTCGGCGGCAACAGCCTGGACCAGTGGGTGAACACCAACGATAAGTCGCCGGCGAACTGGATCGTCGGCAATGGCGTCATGACGGTAACCAAGGGGAAGGGAGCGAGCAATATCGAAACCAAACGCCAATTCCACAATTACCAATTGCACATCGAATGGAAGATCCCCGAGAATGTTACCGGAACCGACCAGATGCGCGGCAATAGCGGCGTTTTTCTGGCTTCCACTGGCCGTGGCGATGCCGGGTACGAGTTGCAGATTCTCGATTCGTATCGCAACCGGACCTATTCCAACGGGCAGGCGGGAAGCATTTACAAGCAGAGCATGCCGCTGGTCAACCCGGCCCGCAAGCCCGGCGAATGGCAGAGCTACGACGTCATTTGGATGGCGCCCGCCTTCAACGCGGATGGAAGTCTGCAAACTCCGGCGTATGTGACGGTTCTCTTCAACGGCGTGCTGGTGCAAAATCACTACGAGCTGAAAGGTGAGACGTTGTACGCCGGCAAACCGTCCTACCGCAAGTTCGATTCCGCGCCGATCAAGTTGCAGGCGCACCCCGACCCCAGCGAACCGGATAGCTTTCGAAATATCTGGGTCCGGGAATTGAATTAGCGCGGATGCTCTGGCCCGGCATCGAGACCCGCGAACTGCTTTACCGCTTCGTTTCTGCGTGATTTGCGACACCCCCGCTTGGCGGCGCGAGCCGGCGTTCAACGGGCTTGCCGATCGGAGGGGGCCCCAAGCACGCAGATAGCCTAACAAGCAGACAAGGCTCCGGCATAGTTAGGTCGTCAGTCCACCCTCTGTCAAATCCATCTGGCAGCGCGGTATGTGGGTGGACGGATTCACCGTTCATACAAGTTGTAGAACCGGCCACTCGTGATCGGAACAGGGTCGGGCTTGGAAATCCCAAACCTGTGGAGTAAATCCAGAGGCTGCAACACCTCCGTGCGGATGTCGATCTCTCTTTTCTTCTCGTTCTTCACTCGGTCCACAAGCCTGGGCAGCTTCTTATCCAGACTCAGGAGGGCATCCAAACCATGCCGCTCTGCCGTCCACAAATGAAACACATCCGGGTAGTTCTCTGAACTCCCGGACCTGGCGCAGATCAATTGAAACCAGTCAAGGTTCCTCAAACTCTCAACTTCAAACTGGTTTAGACCTATTAGACTGGCGTGCTCAATTATCACATCAACGCATCCTCTATCAAGAGTGCAGAGCCATTCGAAGAATGCAATCTGGTTTGCCTGCCCGTCAAGTCCTAGATCACGATCTTTCTTGCCGCCCTTTGCGAAAAAATCCATGAAGTCCGACGTGCGCCGAAACCGTGAGCGCCCAATGGCTGGCTCGCACTTGTGAAGCGCACACCCGTGCAGCGCGTTGAATTCTTGGACTAACGGCCTCCCCCTGAGATGCTCGACGTTTATTTCACTGTACGTGTACCCCTCGATATTCTGCTCGCGGATCATGCGTCCGACGGTGAACAGAGCCTCCTTTTGCTTTCCGTATTCCTCGTCTTGGTCGGGCTGTTTCCTCTTCAGGCCAGAGATGCGAATCGCAGATCCGTCGCTCCAGCGTAAGGGGGATGCGGACGTTTCTTTGACCGCAGGTTCGGCAAACTCAGAATGGATAACAACTCCGGCATCCATGAGTACTCGTAGTGGCATCTTCGGTGACCCTCGTCATCATATCTGGCTTTGGGCTTTCCTGCTGCCAGTGTAGCGCCCGCCGTTTTCCTTTCACGTTCCCGTGCGCCCCCACGGGCTGTTCACGTGCACCTAATAGAAATGGCTCTGAGTAAGAATGTGAGGGCCCGCCCATTTCAGGCGGTTTTCCTGAAGACAAGGAATTCTGTTTTCAGGCGCCATTCTCTGCACCTTCAGCAAGGAGATAACGCGGGTTCTTGTATCCACGTCCACGACGGAGCAGAGCTTTGATGTTGCTGTTTACCGCTTCAACGTTCCGGTTTTTCCTGGGCGGACGGCTGGGTTTCCTCCACGGGCCGCAACCGGCAGACCGTTCGTTCACTTCCAACAGTCGATCGCTCAGTTGCCGGACACGCCGACACTCGGCGACCTCGCGCTGAGCCTCGGCCAACGGGCCGGAGAGGAGAGTGCGGTTAAGACCATCACCGAAACAACGACCCGGTTCCGGTGATCGAGCCAGACCTCATGTCGCCCAACTGGCCGATCTGCGATTGCACGGTGGCACGGCGCGTTTCCAAGTCCGCCAGCGAGTCAGTCATGAGCAGTCCCTTTCACGTCTAACGTATCAATACGCTAGGTTTCATGCGACGAAAAAAGAAACTGACGAATCGTCACTTCTATGTCGCACACCCCGCCCACGCGCCCACGCTCACGGTTGCGGCTGATCCTACGATGCTGTAACATAAAGGTTTCGGCCCCACGCGGAGTCCCCAGAGGCCACGCCCACTTACGGTTAAAGGACAGGGATCAATATGTACGCAGTAATTGAAGCGAGC
>JBEKUT010000397.1:0-6880 GCA_049514735.1 Bryobacteraceae bacterium | reverse complement strand
CCTTTCAGCAGCTCTGGGATTACAACTCACCCACCTGGGCCGGAAGGTTCCTCGACGAATGGCGCCACCAGGTGATGCGATCCCGAATCGAGCCGATGAAGAAGATCGCCCGCTCGTTTCGCGTGCACCGCGAACTCATCCTCAATTACTTCCGCGCTCAAAAGCTGCTTTCCAGCGGCGTCGTCGAAGGCCTGAATAACAAAGCCAAAGTTACTATGAGAAAATCCTACGGATTCAGAACCTTCCGCGTGCTCGAACTCGCTCTCTATCACTTACTTGGCAAACTGCCCGAGCCGGAATGCACCCACGAATTCTTCTGACGAACCGTAATTCTTTGACCAAACTTTATTTGTTGGTATATCACACGCCGCCATCTGGCGCCAAGGTGATATAGTCATACTTTCCCAAATGCGCTTTCTTGCCGCTGCTGTTATCGCCGCGATGATCGCGTCCTTTGCGGACGGCCAGTCTGCATCCGCTCCCTCGATCACCTCAGTGTCTAACTCCTTCAGCAGCAGCTCGACCATTGCGCCGAACACGTGGGTCTCGATCTATGGAACCGGGCTCGCTCCTGCCGGTGACGTCCGCGTGTGGAAGGCTTCGGATTTCGTTGGTGGCCAAATGCCGACAGCCCTCGACGAGGTCAGCGTCACGCTCAACGGAGAAAACGCCTATGTCTATTACATCAGCCCCACCCAATTGAACGTTCTCACGCCGCCCGACCTCGCCGTCGGGCCCGTGAAAGTCCAGGTCACGGCGAATGCGCAAACAAGCTCCATGGTCTCTGTCTGGGCCCAGACTTACTCGGTCGCTTTTCTTACCTTCGGCGGCGGGTACGCGACCGCGACCCATTCGAACGGATCCATCGCCGGACCGGCGGCTCTTTTCCCGGGAGCCAGCACGCCAGCCCAGCCCGGTGAGGAGATCGTGCTCTACGCCAGCGGCTTCGGCGTCACGTCGTCTCCCGTCGTCAAGGGATCCATGGTCCAATCGGGAACTCTACCGGCGATGCCCGTCATCCAGATCGGAGGCGCCAACGCCCAGGTCCTTTTCGCCGGCCTCATCTCGCCCGGATTGTTCCAATTCAATGTGGTCGTGCCGCCCAAGTCCGCAAACGGGGACAACGCCATTACGGCTCAATATGCCGGTCAGACCACGCAAGCCGGCGTGCTGTTGAACACCGAGTTCGTGGTCATTTCGCTGAGCAACATCATGATCTCGGCTGGACAGAGCGCGACGCTGAAGTGGTCTGCCACCAACGCGGCCTCCTGCAGCGCCTCCAACGGCTGGGCAGGATCTCAACCCACGGCGGGTTCTCGGACCGTCAGTGCCCCGGCACCCGGTTGCTACACCTACACGTTGACCTGCACCGGGCCGAGCCAAACCAGCTCGCAGTCCGCCGTATTAACTGCCTACGGGCCAGCCCAGACCATTAATTACGGAGCCTCGCAGGCTTCGTACCATCAGGGCTATCAGGCCTCCTTCTACGTCGCGCCTCCCAATCAGATCACGGGGCTGCAAACCAGCATGCTCGTGCCGCCCTTTCCGCCCGTCTCCACGCAGGCCGGAGCAGCCCTATTCTTGTGGCCCGGCATCGACCCTTCCACGAACAGCGTGAATTTCCTGCCGATCGACAACGGCGTCCTCCAGCCCGTTCTATCCTGGGGGCCTTCCTGTGCGCCAACGTCACAGCCAAAGCCGTTTTCTTCCTGGTGGATTTCCGCCCAGTACGTAAACACCTTCGGCTCGGCTCCCGGATACTCGGGATGTCAATCGGGGCCCTCAATGTTGGTCAGTCCCGGCGACGTGCTGCTGATCGACATGGCGCTGAACGCGGCGACAGGAGTCTGGTTGCAAACCATAATCGACGCGAACACGGATCAGACCGTCACGTTCAGCATCAACCTCCAAGGTCAGGGACAAAACTGGGTCTTCTTCGCAATCGAACAATGGTACGGCGAGACGATCACAACGCCCCTAGTGTTTTCGAACTCCACGATCACGTTCCTGTCGCCTGACACCGCAAACTGAAGCTCGACCTCTCAAGCCGCCAATCCCAACAAGTACATCATGACCCCGCCAACGCCTCAGAACGGCGCCACACAGTGCTTTATCAGCTCCATCGTAGTTACAGAATAAGCCGCGACAGAATAAGGCCCGGCCGCTGGCCCGGAGAGGCTCAGTTCTTCTGGCTTCAACCCGCCTTCAGGTCGGAACGTTGTCGGCTTCCGTGAAGATGACGCGTAATATACTCTTCGATGAATAATCAACCTTGAACCGAAAACGGGCGCAAGGGCTGATCGAGTTCCGCCGCTGCAGAACAATGGGGGATGAATGCTGGCTGAACTGTTTCGCGCAACTGATCGCTCACCTGCCCCACTCGAGTTCCAGAAATGTGCGACGCGCGATGACGGCGATCACGACCATAGAAGCCTGTCTTGCCGTGACCAGTATCTGGCGACGTCTTTCGCTCAGTTCACTTACGGCGAGAGCCTGCGCGACAATAGTCAACTGGAAGGCAGCTCGCTGCTTTCAAAAACAGAATTCCCGGAGATCTCGAGACAAGCTCTGTTTCAACCCAGCTGACCCGTCTTGTACGTCAGGGGATCTTGGAGAAGGCCGATCCTGGTGACAGCAAGAAGGCCCGCTACCCGCCTACATAGCCGCGTCCCCATCCAGGCTCCGCCACAAATACCACGCTGCCACCGATGAGTACGGATGCCACCGCTTCGCAATCTTCTCCATCCTCTCCGGCTTCGGCAGAGCCCGCAGCCGGTACGCTTTCCGGATTGCGGCCCGCACCCCCAGATCTCCCACTGGCAACACGTCCGGCCGCCGCAACGCGAAAATCAGGAACATGTGCGCCGTCCAGACCCCCACGCCTTTAACGCGCGTAAGATGCTCGATCACGTCCGCGTCGGTCATCGCTGGAAACCGGGCGAAATCCAACTCCCCGGAACGCGTGCGCTCCGCTAGATCGCGGATATACGAAGTTTTCTGCCCGGACAGCCCCAGCGCCCGCATCTGCTCAGGGGTCCAGGCCAGAATCGCATCCGGGATGAGGATGCCGCCGGGCAACGCCTCCATCAGACGCCTCAGAATCGTCGACGCCGCTTTCCCGCTAAGCTGTTGATATACGATGGAGCGCACTAGCGTCGAAAAATCGGGTTCCCGAAATTCCAGGCGGCACTCCCCGACGCGATCGATGATCTCGCACAACACCGGATCGGCCCTTTTCAGGTGGATCACGGCTTCACGCATGGAACTCCCGGAGTGGACGGCGCATCTACCTTTTCAAGTATAAATAGACATGAGAACCGCCGCTCTCTTCCTCCTGCCCACACTGTTGATTTCGCCGGTTGCGCCCAGTTGCCTCGCCCAGGAACCCGCTCCACCCAGCATTTCGGTCGAAGTCAACATCGTTAACGTTCTCTTTAACGTCCGGGACAAGCGCGGCGGTCTGGTCGGCAATCTCAACAAGGACGATTTTACGGTTTTCGAGGACGGCAAGGAACAAGAGGTCAAATACTTCACTCGGGAAACCGACGTTCCCATTACAATTGGGCTCCTCATTGACGTCAGCGCCAGCCAGGAGAACCTCATCGGGATCGAGCAGCAGGCGGCCGACGCGTTTTTCCAGAAGGTCCTGCGTCCGAAGGATCTGGCGTTCCTCATCAGCTTCGGCGCCGACGCGGACCTGCTCCAGGATTACACCAATTCCTCCAAACTCTTGCGCGCCGGCCTCCACGATCTGCATGTGAATTCCGACGTCGGCGGCCTCCATCCCGGTCCCGTTCCCACCATCGACCAACCGCGCGGAACCATCCTTTACGACGCCGTCTATCTCGCCGCGCACGATCAATTGAAAGGTCAGGTGGGCCGTAAAGCTCTGGTCCTGATTACCGACGGGGACGATCAAGGCAGCCGCTACAAGATAACGGATGCTATCGAAGCGTCGCAAAAGGCCAACGCGATCGTTTACAGCATCTACTATGTCGACCGCGCGTTCTATGCGCGCTACGGCGGCGGTTTCAGTTTCGGAGGCGGCGGCGAAGCGTACTTGAAACGTATGTCGAATGAGACTGGCGGCAGCGTCTTCACCGTGGATCGCAAGCACACGCTCGATGACGTCTTTAAAGAAATTCAGGATTCTATGCGGTCACAGTACTCCATTGCTTACACGCCCACCAATCCCACGAAGGACGGAACGTTCCGCCACATCGAAATCCGCGTTAAGGGCAGCGACTACAAGATCCAGGCCCGCAAAGGCTACTATGCGACTAAGTCCGAAGAGTGAGTATTATATAAACGCTCACTCAAAATGTATCTCTTCAACCACATTCCAAAATGCGGCGGCCTGAGTTATCGCGCGCTACTCGAAGACCTGTTCGGTAAAGACCGAGTCACTCACATCAGCATTAATCGCGAAGAAGAATATAATCCCAATCCCGCCGACTATCTTAAATATCCCGTCCTGATGGGACACTTTGGTGTCCGCTGGAACGATATTATCGGGCCGGGCAGACAGTGGATGACAGTATTGCGTGAACCAGTCGACCGCGTCGCCTCCACTTACTATTTCTGGCGTCACAACGCTCCTCTTTCACCCGAATCCCCATGGCTTTACCTCGCTCAAACAAAATCCCTGAATGACTACGTTCGTTCCGGACACTACGCTGTCCGGAAGGGAATCCAAAACTTTCAAACACGGCAGCTTGCCGACGAGGTGAGGTGGAGATATCGACGGTTTTCAGATCGGGACGCGCTGGAAGTTGCCAAGGAGAATCTCGGAAGATTCGGATTCATCGGCTTTTATGAAGAATTCGGACCATCGGTCGAGCGGATGTGCAAATTTCTCGGAACTGCTTCTCCCTCCGCGATCCCGCATGTCAATCCGACAAGCAAGCGTCTTTCTGTAGACGAGATCCCGAAGTCAACCATCGACGCGATTATGGAATTAAACCGCTCGGATCTGGAACTCTACGCCTACGCCCGCAGTCTCTCCCTTCCGATTCTTGACCGCCCCATTCCGATTCTCGACCGCCCCATTCCGAGCCGTGACCGGAAGGGAGCGGTTCCCCCGCACTCATCACAACCCCCCGCCCTCGCGATGCACCCCATCAACTTCGAAGCTGCCAAATCCCTCCGCCTGCGGACCATCAATGTCGGCAAGCGGTGCGCCTGCCGCGATGTCATCGAAGCGATTGTCGAAGTATCCAACGATGGTCCGCATGTCTGGAGCAGCCGCCCGCCAAATCCGCTTGTGATTTCTTATCACTGGGTGAACGAGACCGGCGAGACCGTGGTCTTCGATGGTTGGCGGTCGGAAATTCAGCCCGTCTTGCAACCTTTCTCCACCGGACAATTCCGCGCCCACGTTGTGGCTCCCACAACACCCGGCACTTACACCCTCAGAATCACTTTGGTTCAGGAATTTGTCCGCTGGTTCGACAATCCCCCGCTTCTTTGCTTTGAAGACGTAAGTATACTCGTCGAAAACATTCCCATAGAGAACGCCGTATTTTCGCCCGAGCAATTCGCTGTACGCTTATAAGGTATGTGTGGAATAGTTGGCTACCTGGGACCGCGTAAGGCTGTCCCCATCATCCTCGACGGCTTGCGGCGATTGGAATATCGCGGCTACGATTCGGCCGGCATCGCGGTCCTCAACGGCGACGATCGACTCTCCATTCGCCGCGCCTCCGGAAAACTGCGCAACCTGGAAGAAACCATCCGTTCCAATCCAGTCGACGGCGCCTACGGCATCGGTCACACGCGCTGGGCCACGCACGGCCGTCCCACCGAAGAGAACGCGCACCCTCACCGCGATTGCACCGGCAACATTGTCGTGGTTCACAACGGCATCGTCGAAAATTATCTCGCGCTGAAGAATCAGCTTCGCGCCGAGGGTCACAAATTCATTACTGAGACCGACACCGAAGTAATCGCCCACCTGGTCGAGAAATACTACGGCGGCAATCTGGAAGACGCCGTACGCCAGGCAGTCAAACAGCTCACCGGAGTCTTCGCGCTGGTCTTCATTTCAAGCCAGGATCCGAACAAGATTGTCGCCGCGCGTTCCGGCCCTCCCGTTGTCGTCGGCCTGGGCGAAAACGAATACTTCGTCGCATCCGACGTCCCCGCCATTCTCGGCCACACGCGCGACATGATCTTTCTCGCCGATGGCGATCTCGCGGTGCTCACCCCGGGCGGTGTCCGTCTCAGCGATTTCGACGGCCGTCCCATCAAGCGCCAGGTTTCCCACATTCTATGGGACCCCATCATGGCCGAAAAGGGCGGCTACAAGCATTTCATGCTCAAAGAAATCTTTGAGCAGCCGCGCGCCGTTCGCGACACCATGCTCGGCCGCGTCGGCCAGGAATCCGGGCGCATTTTTCTCGACGAGATGAACATCGCGGACCGCGAGTTCCGCGAGTTCAAACAGATTAAGATCATCGCGTGCGGCACCAGTTGGCACGCCGCGCTCGCCGGCAAATTCATGATCGAGCGCCTGGCGCGCGTCCCCGTCGAAGTCGATTACGGCAGCGAGTTCCGCTACCGCGATCCGATTCTTTCGGAAGATATCCTCACCGTCGTCATCTCGCAGTCCGGAGAAACCGCCGACACTATCGCAGCGCAGCGCGAGGCCAAGCAAAAGGGATCGAAAACCCTCGCTATCTGCAACGTGATCGGCTCCATGATCACGCGCGAAGCCGCGGGCAATCTCTTAACTCACGCCGGTCCCGAGATCGGTGTCGCATCCACGAAAGCGTTCACCTGCCAGCTTACTGCGCTATTTATCCTGGCCATGTATCTCGGGCAAGTGCGCGAAACTCTTTCGCCCGAAGAATCGAAAAAGCTGGTGCAGGAGTTGGTCTAC
>JBEKUT010000396.1:0-6892 GCA_049514735.1 Bryobacteraceae bacterium | reverse complement strand
TAAAATCGCGGAAAAAACCGACCAGGGACGCCAGGCATTGGCCGACCAGGGCCGCGATCTGTACGACCGTACCCGTGAAATGTACGAGCGCGGGCGCAAGCTGGCCGACGAGGCCGCCGAGATGTTCGAGCGTGGCCGCAAACTCGTAGAAGGCGTCGCGGGAACGGGACAGGGCCAGGAACCCGCCCCGGGTCAAGCATCCTCCGGCAATAGTCAAGCATCATAACAAGCAAGGACTCCCGAAAACACGAAAAATGGCTACCGCGCTCGCCGATACCACATCCCGGGTGGAAGCTCTTCCGCCCTTCCAAAATGAACTCACAGTAGATTTCTCGCTAGCGGAAAACCGCGAGGCGATGGAACGCGCTCTCCGAAACGTGCGTGCCCAACTTGGCCGCGAATACCCCATCCTGGTTGCCGGCGAGAGCCATAAGACGGGCGACCTGCTGCAGTCGCTGAACCCCTCGCACCCGGATGAAGTGGTGGGCGTTCATCACAAGGCGACCAAGGACCTTGCGAATCGCGCCATCGAAGACGCCTACGCGTTCTTCCCGGAATGGATCGCCACGCCGGCCGCCACGCGAATCGCGATGCTGCGCCGCGCGGCCGCCATTATCCGCGAACGCAAGTTCGAGTTCGACGCCTGGCTGGTCTACGAAGCCGGCAAGACGTGGCCCGAAGCGGAAGCCGACGTCTGTGAAGCGATCGACTTTTTGGAATACTACGCGCGCCATATGCACCGGCTCGCCCATCCCGATCCGGTGGTTCAAATGCCCGGCGAGAAGGACGAAATGGTGTACCTGCCGCTCGGCGTCGGCGTCATCATTCCACCGTGGAATTTCCCGCTTGCGATCATGGCCGGCATGGCCGCGGCCGCGCTGGTCACCGGCAATACCGTCGTCATCAAGCCTTCGAGCGATACGCCCACTATCGGCGCGAAGTTCGCGGAAGTGCTGCTCGAAGCCGGTTTCCCGGCTCGCAGCTTCTCGCTCCTGGTTGGAAGCGGCGCCGTTGTCGGAGACGTTCTCGTGGAACATCCCAAGACGCGCTTCGTCTCCTTCACCGGATCGCGCGATGTTGGCCTGCGCATCAATGAGCTTGCCGCGAAGCCGCGCAAGGGTCAGATCTGGATCAAGCGCGTGATCGCGGAAATGGGCGGCAAGGACGCTATCGTGGTCGACCGCGAAGCCAACGTCGATAGCGCCGTGCAAGGCGTCGTCGCGTCGGCGTTCGGCTATCAGGGTCAGAAATGTTCGGCGTGCTCGCGCGCCATCGTCGATGAGGCGGTCTACGACGAGTTTGTCGAAAAGCTGAAGACCGCGACGGCGAAAATCACTGTTGGGCCATCGGATGAGACCGGTTTCTTCATGGGTCCGGTGATCAACGAAAAAGCCAAGCGGACGATTCTCGACTACATTGAAACCGGGAAGAAGGAAGGCCGTCTGATCTCAGGCGGCGAAGCGGGACCGGGCGACGGCTACTTCGTCCAACCCACCGTGATTGCCGACGTGCCTTCGACGGCCCGCATCTTTCAGGAAGAAATCTTCGGACCGGTTCTCGCCGTTACCCGCTCGCGCGATTTCGACCATGGCCTGGAACTCGCCAACGATTCTCAATACGGTCTCACCGGCGCCGTCTATACGAACAACAAAGAGAAGACCGCGAAAGCTCGCGATAAATTCTTTGTGGGCAACCTGTATATCAATCGGAAGTGCACCGGCGCGATGGTTGGAGCGCATCCCTTTGGAGGCTTCAATATGTCGGGCACGGATTCGAAGGCGGGCGGGCCGGATTACTTGCTACAATTCGTTCAAGCCAAATCGATCGCGGAAAAGATTTCCTGACCTCCACAAGAAGGGGACCAAGACAACATCATTCCAGGGTCAAATCCGAACGACGCGGCAGGGGGGCTGACAAACTCAGCCCCTCTCCATTCTCCAGAATCGGCAGCAGCTCCGGCTCTTCGGACGCAGCGCCACCTTCCAGATTGAGATAGCGCGTGTCTAATAAGCGCTGCGGCTCGATATTTCCCATCGCTGAGAGCAGCGTCTCTTTGAGATGCGGATAATCTTTCTCGATATCCCCAAACATGCTGCGAATCGATTTGCGAACTGTGCCCGTGCGTAGGGAGCAGCCGCACGGAATCACGGGCGCGCCGAGCGATGCGGCAAATTTCGTCGTGATGTCTTCGGTGACATACACAAGCGGACGGATCAATCGAAAATCTTTCGCGCTGGACCAGGTGACGGGAGGCAGAGAGCTGATGCGTCCCGTGAACATGGCGTTGCGCAGGAACGACTCGCAAAAATCGTCCGCGGTGTGGCCGAACGCGATGACGTTGGCGCCGAGCCCGCGCGCAATTTGATAAACAGCGCGGCGGCGGTAGCGGCTGCATAGATCGCAGCCATGATCGGGCTGTTCTTCGAGCAGTCGAAAGGAAGGCCCGTCGTGATGATACGTCCAATCGATGCCGCGCTCTTTCAAGTATTCGCCGAGTGGTTCAATCGGCCTGAGGAATTTTCCCTGCTCAACGGTAAAAGCGCAAACGGTGAACTCGATGGGCGCGCGCTTCTGAAGCAGAATGAGAGCTTCGAGCATGGTGACCGAATCTTTGCCGCCGGAAAGGGCGACAGCGACACGGTCGCCGTTGCGAATCATCTTGAATCGCGCGATCGCTTCGCCGACTTTCCGTAACAGGATTTTTTCGAGTTCCAAGACCTTATTATCGCAGGGGGCGGGGGCGGGGCGGCGTTGTTAGTTCGTGGTTCGTAGTTCGGCGTTCGAAAACGTTCTACGTTCTACGTTCGCTGGCGGATCAAACGCTCCGTTTCCGAGCCAGGCCCAGTCGATGCGCGGAATGCTGCGGGTGCGAACGTGGAACGTGGAACGTAAAACGTAGAACGCGCCGAACGACGAACCAACAACTACGAACTAGCAACGCCTGCGCGCTGCCATCACTTCCAATCCGCCGTGAAGATGTTGAACTCATACCGGGCCTTCGCGTCCTTGTCCGATGCGAACACCAGCGTCTTCCCGTCCGGCGAAAACTCCGGGAAAGAAGTGAACCCGCCAAAGTCCGTGACCTGCTCCAGATCGCTGCCGTCGGTGTTAACCAGGAACAACTCGAACTTACGCCCGTCGCAATTCAGCTTGTTCGACGAGAACAGGATCTTCTTGCCATCGGGAGTAAACGTGGGCGCAAAGCTGGCGCAACCGAAATTCGTTATCTGATGCGTGTTGTTGCCGTCCGCATCGGCGACGAACAATTCCATCTTCATCGGCGACGTCAGATTATCGGCGAGCAGCTCGTGATAGCGTTTCTGCGTTTCCGGAGTCGCCGGATGCCCTGCGCGCCAGGCCAGCATTTTCCCGTCGCGCGAAAACACCGCGCCGCCATCGTAGCCCTCGCTCGTCGTGATCCGCCGCTTCTTCGACCCGTCCGAATTCATGGTCCACAAATCCAGGTCTCCCGACGCCAGCGACGTGTACACAATCTTCTTCGTTTTCCAATTGACCGTGCCCTCGGCGTCGTATCCGGGGGTGTCCGTGAGTTTCTTCTCGATCTTCCCGTCATCCGTCGCGAGATAAATATCGAAGCTTGGATAGACGGCCCACACGTAGCCCTTGCTGCGATCGGCCGGCGGCGGACAAGCATCGCCCGCTTCATGCGTGGACGCGTACAGAATGTGCTTGTTGTCGGCGAGGAAGTACCCGCACGTCGTGGTTCCCTTCCCCGTCGAGACCATGTGAACATCGGAACCGTCCGCGTTCATGATGTAAATCTGATCGCAGCCGTGACCATCCCTGGTCGACTGGAAAATCAGGCGTTTGCCATCGGGCGCCCAGTATGCTTCGGCGTTCTGGCCGCCGAACGTAAGTTGCTTGAAATTCGAAAGGTGCGGCTGCGCGAAAACGCAGCTAACGCTAATGGAAAGGAAGCAGACGATAAGGTTTTTCAATCCCTTCATTGTATATTGAGACCGAGATGTATGCGCGCGCTATGGCGAGACAGTCACGTTTGCAGTCGCGTCCGGAATATACGGCGAGAGACTCGCTGTGATAACGGCAGGTCCCGGAGTGACTCCGGTGACTGGTACGCCAACGCTCTTCGTGTAGGCTGCAATCTTAACGGTCGCCGGCACGGAGGCTGAACCAGTGCTACTCG
Organism: Bryobacteraceae bacterium; assembly: GCA_049514735.1. Classification (GTDB taxonomy): domain Bacteria; phylum Acidobacteriota; class Terriglobia; order Bryobacterales; family Bryobacteraceae; genus JAICMB01. The sequence goes on along the minus strand of JBEKUT010000396.1, from coordinate 2,727 downwards.
ACAAATTGATTGTCACACCACCGGCGGGAGCGAGCGTGTTCAGGGTCAGAGTCAACGTATCGGTTGCCGTTCCGATAATCGTAGGGTTGGGCGGGGAGAAGCTGAGCGATCCGACGACATTTACCGCTTGGCCGACGGAAGCATAGCCGCTGGCCGACGCGGTAATCGAGACGGTCCCGTAATTCACGCCCATAACTTTCGCGATTACCAAGGAGCCATTTGTACCTGGTGGAATGTAAACGCTCGCGGGAAACACGGTCGCTTTTGTCGTATCGCCGCTCTTCAGCGTAATCGTCACGCCCGAAAGCGCATTCGTCCCAAGAGTCACCGGGAACGCAACGGACTGTCCCGGCGATACAGTCACGCCTGTGAGGAGCACGATGCCACCGGTATTAGTGAGATTTAACGTGGTTGAAACGGAGGCGACGCTGGCTGAGACCGAGTAGGTTCCCGTGTTGCCGTTCGCCGTGAAAACCGTCGACGTCGCTACGCCGGACGCATTGGTGGTCGCGGTGTTCGTAGTTGCGAACGTGCCGCTGGGGCCGGCCATCGGTGGAGTAAACGTGACGATCGCGTTTGGCACAAGGTTCTTATATTGATCCTTGACCGTTACCACCAGCGGGTTCGGGAACGTGGCATTCACGGACGCGTGTTGTCCACTGCCGGAGGTCGCCACGATGCTGTATGGCGTACCCGCTGTATTCGTGAGCGAAAAAGTTGCGGGAGCGGGCGCGCTGGGGGTGGTCGCGGTGACAGTATAAGATCCGGCGATGGTGTTCGCGGTGAAAACCACCGCTGCCATCCCGCCCGCGCCGGTCAATACCGCGCCGCCACCGACGAACGTGCCGCTGGGGCCAGACACGGGTGCACTAAACGTGACGGGTACGCGTGCACCTACAGGACTGCCTAGGGCGTCCGCGACTCGCACCTGCAGAGGGACTGAAAACGCAGTAGTCACGGGAGCCGATTGGGGTGTCCCAGAAGTTGCTGTAATGGTCGGCACCGGCGTGTTAGTCAGTTTGAACTTGACCGAGGGCCCATAGCCGACCTGCGCGGTAACCGTATAGGGCCCTCCTGCAATCGAGTTCGCCAGAGGCACTGCCGAAGTGGCTAGGCCTCCACCTAACGTAAAATCAGTGGTCGACGCCGACCCTGAGAACGTGGCGCTCGGGCCGGTGGCTGGCGCCGTAAAGGTGACAGGCACTCCCAGCGCAGGCATCGCGAGCGAGTCGGTCACAAGCACCTGCAGAGGAGACAGGAAAAGCGCATTCACGGAGGCGCTTTGTGCGTCGCCACCGTCCTTCGCGATGTTGTAAGCCGAACCCAACAAGATCGAAATTCCGCCCATTTCATTCGCCACCGCGACATCCGGTATGCCGTCTCCATTGAAGTCCCCTATCGCAAGGGAGACCGGCAGAGAGCCCACGGGAAAATCGACCGGGGGTTGAAACGTGCCGTCTCCGTTTCCGGTGAGGATGCCGATGTTATCCGAATAAGCGTTGGCGACCACGAGGTCCAGTTTGGAATCGCCGTTAAAATCGCCCGCCGCCAAGGCAAATGAGTTGTAGCCGCCGGTTGGGAGCAAAGCGGGGATGCCCAACGAACCCGTAGTGTTCGAAAAAAAGCTGACATCCGACGAGAGGCTGGAGGCTGCAATGTCGATATCGTCACCGGGGCCGAATTTGCCCAAGGCAATTCCGGACGGGCTCTGAGACGCGCCTGCCGGATAGGGCACGGCCGCATCGAACGTGCCGTCGCCAATCCCATAGAGCACGTTGATATTCATGCTAAAAGGATCCGCCACCACCAGATCGGGAACACCGTCTTCATTAATGTCCCCCACCGCGATGGCGCGAGGAGAAGAGCCGGCCGCTAAACTTGTCTTCTCCGAAAACGTTCCATTGCCGCTCCCCAGAAATACCGTCATGCTGCCCGCTGTATTGTTGACCACCGCAATGTCGGACTTGCCGTCGCGATTGAAGTCGCCCACGGCCACGGCGTACGGAGTCGTGCCAGTGGCGACCACGACGGGGGGCTTGAACGTGCCGTCTCCGTTGCCAGTCATGAGCACGACGTTACTCTTTCCGTCCGTTACCACCAGATCGACCTTGTCATTTCCGTGGAAGTAGCCAGTCGCAATCGATGTCGGAGTTCCTCCGACCAAATACGGAGAACCCTTGAGCTTGAACTTGCCTTTTCCATTTCCCAAGAAAATATCGACGGTGCCGTCGCCGTGATTCGCGACCGCCAGATCGGCGTCGCCGTCGCCATCGAAATCGCCTACGACAACGGAAAATGGATTCGTGCCGGCCGTCAGCGGGCTGGTTACATTCAGGACGCTGCCGGCATTCGCAGTCACAGTGAAGTGCAGCAGCGGCGAGACGGCGGCGGGAGAACCGTTATAGCGCGCTCTCAAAGAGTGCTTGCCAGGCATCAGCAGAATTGTCTTGATCGTTGCTGTGACGCTCGACGGCGTATCGATTCCGAGGATCGTATCGCCATCGTAGAACGTCACTGAACTTCCGCCCCCAGACGAAATGGTTGCATTCAGCGTCACCTGTTGGCCGAACGTCGACGCAGAAGTGGGCGTTGAGCTCAGCGAGACAGTAGCAGCGGAAACCACGGAAGCAAGGCTCAAGAGTCCGTAAGCAGCCAGACAGCGAACCATTCCACAAGTCATCGGATATCTCCTTTTCCACAAGAGGACCGAGAGCATTATCCTCCGAA
>JBEKUT010000395.1:0-6899 GCA_049514735.1 Bryobacteraceae bacterium | reverse complement strand
GGACGCGCTGCTCGAAGGCGGCGGGCGACCTCCATCGCGATCTTCTCTTCGGGAAATGCATCCTTGCCAGGTTCCAAGAATTCGCGCAGCGTCTCATACGGCATGCGTGTGCCTGCAAACGAGTGGCGGGCTAGCGCGGCACAAGAACAAGCAGCCAGAAATTGGCGGCGATTCAGACTCACAGAGCGAGCCACTCTTTCAGAGTCCCGAAAATGCCTTCCGGGTGTTGCGGCGTGGTGACGCCGAGCAGCGGAAAATCGGGCGGGCCGATGGCCAGCATTTCATCGGTTCCTTCCGCGACGAACAGAAAGGCTGTGTTGCCCCGGTATTCGGCATACTTCTCGAACTCCTGCCAGATGTACTGGTGGAAGATCTCGAGATCCACGTAGGAGCCCAGCATGTCGCCCTGCGTGGGGATGGGCGTGGATGTGTCCTGGTCAGCGTAAATCAGCAGACTCGAGAACGGCTTCACCTTGTTGCGGATGCCGTAAGAAATTACGGACAGCACGGGCCGAGCACGGCGGATGGCTTGGATAGAAGCCCATTCGACAAACGTATTGTTGATGAGCAGTGTGCCATTACCGCTCAGCAGCGTGGCGCGCGCAAACTCCGCCAGGGTGGCGTCCTCGACCAGCTCGCTCTCGTCCACCCCGATCTTCAATTGCTTGAGCCGCGCGCCCAGTTCACGCGGGCCTCGAATCTGACCGGAATCCACCACCTGTTGCACTTCTTTCATCAGGCGCGCCCGATAATTTGCCAGCCGTTCATAGCTCATGCGGACTACAGCTGGATGAGTGGACATCGCCGCGAGTTGCCCGCCGGTCTCTACGCACCACGCGCTGTAACGTGGGCTGCCTGAGTGTGCGGCCATCAGATCGGCGAGCGGAGGCGCGTGCGATGCAAACGGCTGGCCAGTCAACAGTAGCGGCAGGTAGTCGGCATCATCCGGCGGCGTGTCGATAGCAACGCGCCGGCCATGCTTAGATATGCGCGTCCACAGACGATCCGGCCCCACCGGCATATCTTGGGGAGAAACTACGATCGCAAGACGCGGCCGCCCATGCCGGGACACTTCGGCATCCAGCACAGGATCAACTTGCGAGAAAACGTCCGCGATCGCTTTGCGCCATTCCGGATAATGCGGCGAACGATTCAGAAAATCCACTTGCTGCAGTGTGAAGGTGCGTTTGGGCCAATTCGCATCGGTGACGCCGAGCTTGCGTTCCGCATCGCGAACGCCGGCAAATAACCGATCCACCGCGTCCGGATCAGTTCGGTCCAACAATCCGAATAGCCGCTCATAGTAGTTTCGCTCCGCTGGAAATAGCAGTTCCCATTCCTGAATCTGATCGTAGAAGAATGTCGAAAACGTGACGGGCAACCGGTTGAAGAGCCCTCGCTCCACCATGGCGTCAAGGGCCGGAGATAATTTTGGCGCGGTGGAAGCCATTACAAAATCTCTCGCGCAGGCTGGCCGGCCAAGCCCTCCGTCTTCACTCCCAGCAATTCGGCCGCGGTGGCCGCGACATCTATATGATGCACCGGTCTATCTGTCTCACCGGGCCGAATCCCATGGCCCATTGCGAGCATCCACATGTTCCGGCAGGAGGCATCGCCGCTGCGGTGATTCAGAAATCCGTTGGCGGCATTCATGTCGCCGTCACGTCCGAGTTCCGGAAGAACCAGCACGGTGGTGTTGTCTTTGTAGTGGGGATTGGATTGGATCTCGTCCCACAGCATGCCGGTGAGCCGATCCGTCTTGGTGACGGCTTGCAGATAGAGCGAGTACGATCCCCAATGCGCGACATCCATGTCCCAGAAATTAACGAGCATGAGATGCGGCGCAAACTCGCGCATCACTTCTCTGGCGATAAAGAATGTCAGTTCGTCGCCGGAGGTGGGCGCTTCCGGTCCATTGATGTATTCCATCAAGCCGCGAGTCAGCGTGTCGCGCACCTGTTGATCGAGTTGGCGCCCGGCTTTGAAAATAGTCCAGCCGACTCCTTCGTAGCCTTCGGCGAGAACGCCTTCGAGCTGGCGCAGTACGTTGTCGCGCTCCGCGACGCCGCCGCCTGGCTTCTTGCGAACCACTTCTTTCACGGCGTCGAGAAGGAGCTGTTTCGGCAGGACCACATTGGCTCCATACGGAGCGCCCCATCCCTGGTCACCGCTCGATCCCATGCTCGCGAAGCTCTTATTGGTCGCGATGATCCAGGCGTCCATGGGACCGGCCTTCGCGCCTTTGCGATAGTATTCGAAAAGCGTGGGGCCCGACGGCGGCTGAAATCCGAAATCGTCGACGCGCTGCCAGTTGCCGGTTAAAATACTCGCGGTGGAATTGAAATGCGACAGCACGCCGGCGTTAACGCACGACCGGAAGAAATATCCGTTGGGCTGCATGGCCGCCAAGCGCGGGATATTGTGCAGGCCCTCCGGAGCGAAAGTTTCCGAATAGCGTACGCCGCCGCCAAAGGTGACGATGATCACGCGCCGGCGCTCGCGGGAGCCTACCGTCTCGCCCCTCAGCCACGAGGGGAGAATGCGTGGAGCGATGGACAGGCCGGCCAGCCGCAGAAAACTTCGCTTAGTCAACGGCAGCACCATCAATACTCCGTGATCTCCCCGCCTGGAATTTTGCGCTTGGTCTTGCCGCCGAGATCAAGCGGCGTATCGTAACCGGCCTGGATCTCGCCTCCGGGAGTGTAATAAGGTCCGATGTCGCAAGCCATGCTCCCCTTGCCCTCTTCCACAAATTCGATCGAGGTGATGAGCTTGGCCGATTTATAACCGTAGCGGCCCGGATCGATCAGACGCAGAGGCGCGCCGTGCCGGTCCGCGAGTGGTTGCCCATGCATGTCCATGGCGAAGATCACGCGAGGTTTGAGCAGGTCTTCGATCGAGAAATACTCGTACCATTTGTCGGCGCATTCCAGCCGAACCGCTTTGGCGTTCTTCTTTGGCTTGGCGGCTTCCAGAAGATGCCCGAAGCGAAACCCGCCCCAATCCGCGCGGGCGGACCAGCATTGCACACACTTCATGCGGGTGTTCTGCGACTCATGCGGAAGACGGCGGAGGTCGGCGATGGAGAGAATCTGGGGCTTTTCGACGAGTCCTTTTACCTGTAATTGATAGGTGGTTTGATCGACGGGAGGGACGGGGCTGTACCACATCAGCCGGAAATTCAATTCATCCGGCTTATCGCTAGGCAGGAGCAGCCTGCTTTCGCTACCGCGCAACGTGGCGGCCGCCGCCGATGCAACGAACAAACGGCGATTCATATACGAATCTATATTTTACTCTTATCCAAAAGCAAAAAGGGCAGACCCGCAGGCCTGCCCCTCTTATTTTTTCGACTTCTTTCCTCAGAACTGCAAACGCAGAGCGAACTGAATGTGGCGTTCGCTACCCGTTGCAGTGCTCGTAATCTGCCCGAAGTTGGAAGCCCCCAAGTAGTTTTGCGGCACGCTGAACTGCGGCGTGTTGGCGAGGTTGAAAGACTCGGCGCGGAACTCGAGAATCCATCGTTCTGTAAATTTGAAATTCTTGAACAGTGAAAAATCGAGATTTCTCGTCGGAGGCCCATAGTTGGATTGCAGGCCGAGATCGCCTTCGCTCAAAGGAGCGGGTTTCGTAACGGCAGCGGTGTTGAACCACTCCGCGGGAGTCCGCCCGCCGGCAGGCGCCGAGTTCGGGTTCATTCCAGATACGAGGTCGGGATAGCAATTCGCCCAGACACCTTGGCAGCCGCTGGCCGTCAGAGTGAAAGGTTGTCCCGTGTGGAGCGTCAGGATACCGTTCGCCTGCCAACCGCCAACCAGGATATCGGCGATCCTATTCATATTGCCGCCGAAGGCCCGGCCGCGGCCGAATGGGAGGTCGTAGGTGAACCCGGTGGTGAAGTTGTGGCGTATGTCCCACGCTGCGCTGGAGTAGGACGAGGAGATATTGGTGTTGTCTTTATAGCCGAACCCGTTCGAACCGCTGAGCGTGGTCCCGCTATTCGCCAACGCATGGCCGTAAGTATAGGACGTGATGAACTGCAAACCCTTCGAGAAGCGCTTGTCGAGTTTGGCGGTCATCGCTTCATAGTTCCCGAAGCCAAAGCTGGCCGTTCCCGAGATGCTTCCGAGAATCGGGTCGGGACGGAGCGAGGTACACGTGATATCGGGATTGGTGGTCGCATAGTTTCCACAAGCATTAAAATCAGGCTGTAGAAGCTGGTGCGAGGAGTGGTTGCCCTGATAGCCGACTTCGAGGGCCATCTGTCCTGGCAATTCCTGCTGCACCGCGAAGTTCCACTTTTGCACCATCGGATTCAGGAAATCCTGCGAAATGGAGCGGAACTGCAAGGAAGAGACAGGCGAGGTGGTGAAAACGTTCAAAGGATAACCGACCGCAATGCCTCCCGTGGCGTTGCCATTCGCGAAGAATGGATCGGGCTGAAAAGCATTGACACCGTTCGGCCGGTTCAGTTGCGGCGATTCGTTGAACGGAGCCGACTCGCCCCGGTTCGGGTTCCCGCCCTGTTGTTCTTCACCGCCGTAGAAGATGCCGTAGGCCATACGGATAACCGTCTTCTCACGGACGTTCCAGGCGATTCCGATGCGTGGTCCGAAGTCCGCCTTGTCCCACGGAATCAGATATTGGCTCACTTGCCCGCGCGAGACGTTCACACCCGGGAAAAGGGCCGGGTAGGTAACGCCGCCAAAAGAATAGGGCGCGTTGAAATTGGGCGGCAGTGCCGCATTCTGATTCGGCCCCTTGGGGATGTCCAAAGTCAGCGTGTCGAAATTAAAGTTCGATTGCCGCGCGAACTGTTCGCCGATGGGCGACCACAGCTCGTAACGAAGACCGAGTTGCACGGTGATCTTCGACGTCGCCTTCCAGTCGTCCTGGGCATAGAACGCATACGCCTGCTTGGTGGAGGATATGAAGTTGGTGGTCGAAATCTGACCGTTGTCGATAGCGCCAAGCAAGAAAGACGCGATCTCGTCGCCGGTGTCGGCGCTGAGAGTGCCGTTCTGTCCCGTGCTGGACGCGTTAGACGGATAAGAGGTCTCGGTGCGCGAGAAGTTCATTTCGCCGTGAGGGAACGGGACCTGGAAGAAGGGGAAGCGGATGGGCCGCCACTCGGCGCCGAACTTCAAAGAGTGTTTTCCCCGAGTAATCGATACGTTTTGGATGAAATCCCAAACGTTGCTGTATTCCTTGGTGGGAAGCCAGTCGTTCGCGCCCGCTTGGCTATAGCGACCGAGACCAAATTGCGGCAAGCCGCCGTTCAGGGTCGATGTGGGATCGTATCCGCCAATGCCCTCGGCTGTGAACTCGTCGGTATTCGCGTTAGGCTGCGTTCGCGCGGTAACAAGGCGGCTAAAGCCGATGCGGGTTTCGGAAATGAGGGCCGGGTTCCAGATGCGCGTGTAGCCCAATTGCGCGTTGCGGCCCAGGTCCTGCTCGCTGGCGCCGTTGAAGTTCGCGCCGTCCAAGGCGCCCGGGAATGGCGCGCCGCTGGTCTTCGCGGTATTCGACCAGCTTAAGCTACCGAACAGGCTGTCCTTCTCGTCGAGTCTATAATCGACGCGTCCGTCGCCCTGATCGGTCCCCAGAGTTCCGTTGGTGAGAACGGCTAAATCGTTTTGCGGATAGTTGCCCGCGACGATGGGCTGATTCGGCGCCGGATACAGGCTGGCGATTTTGGCGCCCGCGGGATCCATTGCGCTCTTGGGAATGATGTTACCTGGAAACGGATTCCGGGTATATACGGGGTTGCCGCTGGTGCAACCGCTCACGCAAGAGGTGCTGTTCGGATCGAAAATCTGGTTCTGCAGAACGGTTATCCCGTTAGCCGAGCCGATGGCCTTCCCGAGTATGCCCGAAAAATCGCCGCCTACCATGGCGGGCGTCGGAACTGTGTACAGTCCGCCGTACCCCAAGTTCTGAATCACGCCGCCCGCGGTGTTGATTCGCGTGCCTTGGTAATCGCCGAAGATGAACAATTTGTTCTTGAGAATCGGGCCACCCACCGCAGCGCCGAACTGATTCTGCTTTACCGGCGGCCTCTGGAGACCCTCGTAGTTGTTCTCCCAGCGATTCGCGTCGAGGTCGGTATTCTGCAAGTCTTCGAAGAGAACGCCGTGCACCTGATTGGTACCGGATTTGAGACTGACATCGATAACGCCGCCTGCGGCGCGGCCGTACTCAGCGTTATAGCCGTTCGTGAGGACCTGCATCTCGCCGATAGCTTCGACGGATGGGCCAATCACGAAAGAGGTCTGGTTGATGAAATCGATTACGTTGACGTTGTTGTCAACGCCGTTCAGAAGGAAGTTGTTCTCGCCGGTCGATCGGACGCCGTTAGCCGAGAAACCTCCACCGAGCGAGTCGCGCGCTCCACTTTCAGCCGGCAGCACTCCAGGCGACAAACGCGCCAAGAATGTAAAAGTGCGCGTGCCACCCAACGGAAGCTCACTCACTTCGGCGGTGTTTAAATTGGCTCCTTGGCTGGTGCTTTCCGTTTGCAGCAGCGGGGCCGTCGCGGCGACTTCCACGGTTTGAGTCAACTCGCCGACTTGCAGGGCGAGGTTGACCGCCACGCGGTCGCCCCCTGTAACCAGAACGCCTTTTTGTTCCGCTTTACGAAATCCTTGCGCCTCCACTGTCACGGTGTAGGTGCCGGGTTTCAGCAAAGGGCGAACGAATTCGCCGCTCGCTCCGGTCTGCGTACTGTAGGAAAGACCGGTGGCGTCTTCAACAATATCCACTCGGGCGGACGGAACCGCCGCGCCCTGAGCGTCTGTAATTGTTCCTGTAATTGTTCCGAGATCGCGCTGCGCAAAGATACACGCAGCGAAGAGAATAGAGAGAACTACCGTGCGAAGCAATGCAACGTGGCTCATGTC
>JBEKUT010000394.1:0-6899 GCA_049514735.1 Bryobacteraceae bacterium | reverse complement strand
CTTCCGGTCACGGCTCGGAAAACTCAACTGCCGCTCCCTTCCGGTCACGGCTCGGAAACTCAACTGCCGCTCCCTTCCGGTCACGGCTCGGAAACTCAACTGCCGCTCCCTTCCGGTCACGGCTTGGAAAACTCAACTGCCGCTCCCTTCCGGTCACGGCTCGGAAACTCAACTGCCGCTTCCTTACGGTCACGGCTCGGAAACTCAACTGCCGCTCCCTTCCGGTCACGGCTCGGTCCGGCCGAAGGGGCTCGGAATTACTTGGAATACAATTCGACGATTAACTGTTCATTGAGCTGAATCTGGACCAGCTCCTCGCGCTTGGGCTGCGCGATCAGGCGGCCGCGCAGATTGTCGCGGTCCACTTCCAGCCAGTTCGGCGACGGCGCATGGGCCGTGGCGTCGCGGGCGGCCAGGATGGTCGGATTATTCTTGCTGCTTTCGCGCACTTCGAGGACGTCGCCCGGTTTGGTGTCGAAAGAGGGGATGTTCACCTTCTTGCCGTTCACTAGCAGATGGCCGTGGCGGACCAACTGGCGGGCTTGCGCGCGGCTGGTTCCGAATCCCATGCGGTAAACCACGTTGTCGAGGCGGCGTTCGAGCGTGTTCAGAAGATTTTCGCCAGTGATGCCTTTTTGGGCCGAGGCCTTCTCAAACAGGTTGCGGAATTGACCTTCGAGAAGACGGTAGTAACGGCGGGCCTTCTGCTTTTCGCGAAGCTGGAGTCCATAGCCAACCAGTTTCGGCTTACGATCTTTGCCGTGCTGGCCGGGAGCGAAGTTGCGCTTTTCGATAGCGCACTTTTCAGTGTGGCAACGCTCCCCTTTCAAGAACAATTTCATCCCCTCTCGCCGGCATTGCCGGCAAACGGGACCGATATAACGAGCCATTCAGAATACCTTTCGTTGTAAGGTGCAGTTTACGACTACGGCGAGTAGCCTTCGTCCTGCTTTCAAATCGTACAGCGTACAGCGTGCTGCGTACAGCGTTTCAAACTCGCCGCTTTTTCGGCGGTCTACATCCGTTATGCGGAATCGGCGTGCGGTCCTTGATGTGGCGCACTTCGATGCCTGCGGTTGCCAATGCGCGCACGGCCGATTCGCGGCCGGCGCCGGGACCACTCACGCGCACTTCGGCGGAGCGGAGCCCATATTCCTTTACCTTGTTCGCCGCAGTGAGCGAGGCCTGCTGCGCCGCGAATGGCGTGCCTTTGCGGGAACCGCGGAAGCCCAGCGAACCCGAGCTCGACCATGCGAGCACGTTGCCGGACAGGTCGGTAAAAGTAATGATGGTGTTGTTGAAGGATGCCTGGACGTGCACAATCCCGGACGGAATGACTCGCTTTTCCTTCTTCTTGAACGATTTCTTTTTGGTTGTCTTTGCCGGAGCTTTTGCCATGTCTGGTTCCTGGGATTACGTCTTCGCCGATGCCTTCTTCTTGTTGGCGACCGTGCCGCGGCGCGGACCTTTGCGCGTGCGGGCGTTGGTGTGGGTTCTCTGACCGCGTACCGGCAGGCCGCGGCGATGCCGTAAGCCGCGATAGGAGCCCATTTCGATGAGACGTTTGATGTTCATCGAAACTTCCTTGCGGAGGTCGCCCTCAATGGCCCCTTCGTTTTCGATCAGCGTACGAACCTTGTTGACTTCGTCTTCGGAAAGGTCGGCCACCTTTTTCTCGGGGTTCACGCCAGCCCGAAAAAGAAGAGAGAGGGCCCGGGTACGCCCGATCCCGTAGATATACGTCAGGCCGATTGCGGCCCGCTTTTTACTCGGCAAATCAACGCCCGCGATACGCGCCATAAACTCTTATCCCTGCCTCTGCTTGTGTTTCGGATTGGTGCAGATCACGCGCACCACGCCCTCGCGGTGGATGACCTTGCACTTGTCGCACATTTTCTTGACGGATGCTCTAACTTTCATGGTTCCTGCCTCACTATTCTGCCGCGGCCCGGATCGCTGGGCGACAACTCAATCAAAACCCGGTCTCCAGGACGCAATCTCACAAAATTCGTCTTCGCCGCCCCGGCCGCATGAGCCAGGACTAAACTCGCGTTCTCCAACTTCACTCGAACCTTATCGTGAGGAAGCAAATCCACCACGATGGCCGGCAGCGGTTTCACGGCCTGGTCAAGACCCATGGCCCGTTATCCGTGACGGCTACACAGTGCTCGAAGTGGGCTGAAAACGACCCGTCCTTCGTCACCGCGGTCCATTTATCCGATTTCACTTTCATGTCCGCCTTGCCGAGGTTTACCATGGGCTCGATCGCCAGGACCATCCCTTCGCGCAAACGCGGATTTTCGTTGCGCCGGTCGATGTAGTTCGGAATCTGGGGCTCCTCATGGAGCTTCGTCCCGATCCCGTGACCCACCATCTCGCGCACAACCGAAAATCCGTTGCCAGTTACATGCCGCTCCACCGTACCGCAAATATCGAAAAGCCGGTTGCCTTCGCGCGCCTTGTCAATCGCCATCTCGAGCGATTCCCTGGTCACCTGCAACAACCGCTTCACCGGCTCCTCCACTTCCCCGATCGGGACCGTGATGGCCGAATCTCCAAAATAACCATCCAACTGGACGCCGGTGTCGATCGAAACGATGTCTCCGCTTTTCAGCTTGCGTTTCGACGACGGCATCCCGTGGACGATCTCTTCATTTACCGACGTGCACAACACAAACGGGAATTTCGATCCCGCCGCCTGCGTGTAATACCCTTTGAAGGCTGGCTTCGCGCCCGCGTCCTTCATCATCTTCTCGGCCGCTACTTCCAGATCCTGCGTGGTGACGCCTTCGACAGCCATCTTCCCGACCTGCTGGAGGATCTCATACACCAGCAATCCGCTGCGGCGCATTTTCTCGAGCTCGCCAGCGCTCTTTCGAACGATCATTGCTTCGTGGTAACGAGGCTGCAGATCTCCTGCGAGATCGATTCCCTCGTACCCGCGCTCCCATTCACCTCGTGGTAGGGATACCCGGAGCTTTTGAAAAAGTCGAGTAAAGGCTTGGTCTGCGATTCGTATTCCTCCAGCCGTTGACGGATGACCGCTTCACTGTCGTCCGGACGCGTCACAAGCTCCGTTCCATCCAGATCGCAAAGGTTATCGCATTTGGGAGGATTGGTGCTCAGGTTATACAACGTGCCGCACAAAGGACATTGCCGCCGCCCGCTCAACCGGCTAATAACTTTATTATAGTCCACTTTCAAGTGAACCACCATTGGGAGCACTCCCCGCTGCTTCAACATGTTACCGAGTACACTCGCCTGCTGGAGCGTCCGGGGGTATCCGTCCAGCAGGAAGCCGCCCTTCGCGTCGGGCTGCTCAATCCGCGTTTCCACCAGTCCGTTCACGAAATCGTCCGGAACCAGCATCCCGGCCTGCATCCCCGCGACGACCTCGCGGCCGAGCGCGTCGCCGGCCTGGATGTGCCCGCGCAGCATATCTCCGGTTGAGATATGCGGGACGTGCAGACATGACTGTAGCAACTTGGCCTGCGTACCCTTCCCTGAACCGGGTGGTCCGAACAGGATGAGGGCAATCGGGGCCCCCCCGGTTTTTTCCATAGGATCAGAATGTACTTCGACGCCCTCGTATACGGCCCGAACGCGGAGTGAACCCTTCATAATGGCGCATAATCAACTGAGCTTCGACCTGGTTAATGGTATCCATGGCGACGCCGACCACAATCAGGAGTGACGTGCCGCCAAAATAAAAGTGAACGCCCAGGCCGTCGAGTAGCCAGCGCGGGCCGTAGTTGTCGATAAAATTTCCCACTACCGGCAGCGTCTGCAGACGGATGCCAGCGATCATAATCTGCGGGATAATGGACAAGATCGAAAGATAAAGACCGCCGACCACCGTGATCTTCGTAAGGATCTTGTTCATATAGTCGGCAGTGTTCTTCCCTGGCCGGATGCCCGGGATGAACCCGCCGTACTTGCGCATGTTGTCGGCCGCTTCATTGGGATTAAAAATAATCGACACGTAGAAGAAGCAGAAGAAGATAATCAGCGCCACGAAGAATACGTAATAGAGCGGCTGGCTACCGCCGATGGAACCGAGCGTCGCGGTCAGGAAGCGGCTATTCTTGACGACGGACCAGGACAGCAAAGTGGTCGGGAAGGCCAGCAGCGAAGAAGCGAAAATCACCGGGATCACGCCGCCCGCGTTTACTTTGAGAGGCAGATGGGTGGATTGACCGCCCATCATGCGGCGGCCGACCACGCGCTTCGCATATTGCACCGGGATGCGGCGCTCGCCGCGCTCGACCAGTACGATAAACGCCACCACCGCGACCATCACGGCTATGATGATGATCAAATGCAGCGCAGTCCACTGGTGGGTCAGGACCACGTTATTGAAGACTTCCTGAACGGCTCGCGGGAGGCCGACGACGATGCCCGTAAAGATGATCAGCGACATTCCGTTTCCGATGCCGCGTTCCGTGATCTGCTCGCCGAGCCACATGATGAACGCCGTACCGGTGGTCAGGCTGAGCATGGTCATCAGGACGAAGCCGATACCGGGATTCAGAACGAGACCGCCACCCGAATTCTGCAGCGCCATGGAGATACCGAACGATTGTATGAGCGCCAGCATGACCGTGAGATAACGGGTCCACTGCGTGATTTTACGGCGTCCGAGCTCGCCTTCCTTCTGCAGCTTTTCGAGCGTTGGAACGACCACGGTCAGCAATTGCAAAATAATCGATGCCGTGATGTACGGCATGATGCCCAGGGCGAAAATGGTGAGCCGCCGCAGCATGCCGCCGCTGAAAAGGTCGACAAAGCCGAAGATGGTGCCCTGATTCTGTTCGAAGAACTTCTGGAGCTGGTTCGTGTCTACGCCAGGCGTGGGGATGTGGCCGCCGAGGCGATAAATGGCCAGCATTCCGAGCGTGAACAGAATGCGTTTCCGCAAATCCGGCACGCGGAACATGTTTGCGATGGCATCGAAAAACTTCATAATCCCTCGTTCGTTCGTGGGAACTAAATGACTTCCGCAACCCCTCCGGCCTTCTGGATTTTATCCAGCGCCGTCTGGGAAAACTTGTGCGCGCGGATGGTCACCTTGCGGTCCAATTCGCCGGTGCCCAATACTTTTAAACCCGCGCCGATCTTCTTAACGATGCCCAATTCTATCAGGCGATCCGGGTCGAAGCTATCCCCTTCCAGTTTGGACAGCTTTCCCAGGTTGATGACGGCGTACTCTTCCCGGAAGATATTCTTGAACCCGCGCTTCGGCAAGCGGCGATGCAAAGGCATCTGACCGCCTTCGAAACCGCGCATCATGCTATAGCCGGAAACAGACTTCGCGCCCTTAGCGCCGCGTCCGGAGAATTTTCCACGCCCGGTGCCCATACCTTGACCCAGGCGTCGTTTTTTGTGCTTTTGGCCCTTCGGGGGGCGCAGATTGCTGAGGTTCATGTCAGTCCTTCACGATCGCGAGCAGATGCGGAATTTTAGCGACCATGCCCCGGAACACCGGGGTATCGGGCCGCTCCACGATACGGTTCATTTTCTTAAGTCCGAGAGACCGCACAATCGACTTATGTTTTTCGGGAGTGCAGATGGGGCTGCGGATGAGTTTGATCTTGATCATGCCTTCGGCCATGTTATCCCACCTTCTCCTGAGTGAGGCCGCGCATTTCCGCCACCTGCGCCTTGTCGCGGAGCTGCTCAAGCGCCGCAATGGTCGCTTTCACGACGTTATGCGGATTGTGCGAGCCCAGCGATTTCGTGAGCACGTTAGCGATCCCAACCGCCTGAATGACGGCGCGTACCGGACCACCCGCGATCACCCCGGTTCCTTCAGGAGCCGGCTTCAACAGCACGCGTCCAGCTCCGAAGATGCCGATCACGGGATGCAGGATGGTTGTGTTTACGGTGTTGATCTTGCGCAGGTTCTTCTTGGCCGCTTCGATGCCCTTCTTGATCGCGGCCGGAACTTCCTTCGCCTTACCGGTTCCGAATCCCACGATCTTCGCGCCCGGGTCGCCCACTACGACCAGCGCCGAGAAGCTCAGGTTCTTGCCGCCCTTGACCACTTTCGTCACACGGTTGATCGAGACCACCTGCTCTTTCAGATTCAGGTTGTTCGATTCGATGCGTTTTGCAATTGGTGCTGCCATTAAAACTCCAGTCCTGCTTCGCGGGCTGCATCCGCTAGCGCCTTGATGCGGCCGTGATACAGGTAACCGCCGCGGTCGAACACGACTTTCTTGATGCCTTTTTCCTTGGCGCGTTCCGCCACCAGTTTCCCGATCTCTTTAGCGCCTGCCAAATTGCCGCCGCTCTCCACCGCTGAGTTTTTCTCGGAAGACGCGGCCGCCGCCAACGTGTGGCCTTTGCGGTCGTCAATAACCTGCGCGTAAATGTGCTTCAGGCTGCGGTATACCGCGAGCCGCGGACGCTGTTCAGTGCCAGCTACTTTGTGCCGGATGCGCGCATGAATCCGGACGCGAACGATGTTTTTCGAATCTCGTGACATGGTTGCCTCGTTACCTTACTTTCCACCCGCGCCGGTCTTGCCGACCTTCTTGCGCAATGCTTCGCCGGTGTAACGGACGCCCTTATTCTTGTACGGATCGGGCGGACGCAGCGAGCGGATGTTCGCGGCCACCTGACCCACGAGTTGCTTGTCGTAGCCGCTCAAAACCAAATGCGTCTGCTTGTCGATCTTCAGCTCCACGCCTTTCGGCAACAGAACTTCGATCGGATGCGAATAGCCTAGCGTGAACGTCGCGATATTGCCCTTCACATCGGCGCGGTATCCAACGCCAGTGATATCGAGTTCGCGGATGAATCCTGTGGAGACGCCTTGCACGGCGGCGGCTAGAAGTGCGCGCGTGAGCCCGTGGACGGCCGCGTACTGATCGCTATCGCGAACGAGTTCGAGCGTG
>JBEKUT010000393.1:0-6907 GCA_049514735.1 Bryobacteraceae bacterium | reverse complement strand
TTGAAGGCGTTTTCTCTGCCACACCGCGTAGTCCGCATACTGGATCCTCACAGGGTCGAGATGCGCGGTCCCGCCGTCTAATAAAGATCCATACGCAGCCACAATCTCTCTCAGAAAAATACCGCGAGACCACTCGTCGAAAACTATGTGATGCATCGTCAAGACCAACACATGCCGTTTGTCCGGGCAACGCAACACCAACACGCGCAGAAGCGGGCCGGATTCGAGTGAAAACGGGCGCCGGACCTCGATTGTGATCCGCTCCTGGATATTTTCGTCCGGCGCGTCCTCGACTTTGAAGGCGACCGGCATCCGTTCCCAAACCACCTGCATGGGATCGCTACCTGCGAGGATGAACGTAGTGCGCAGGATCTCGTGGCGTTGAACAATCTGGTTCATCGCCTGTTCAAGCACATCGAGCCCGAGATCGCCGGTAATCTCAAGCGCGGAAGGAACGTTGTAAACGGCGTTCCCGGGCTCCATCCGGTCGAACAACCAAAGCCTCTCCTGCGCGAAGGACGCAGGGTACAGGCGGAATCTACCCCGGCCTTTCGCAGCCGAGGACAGAATGCTACGAGCTGCAGCCGATAGGGCGGGTATAGCGGGCTTGTCTCCGACAAGAGGCGTCATTTCAATGTTTTCGTCCGTAGCCTAGATAGCTACCCAATCTTCGTCACGCGGCAGAGCTTCAATCGCATCCGGATCTTCCTGAGGTAAGCCTTGATCGCGAGCCATGTCGATCGCCTGTGACAGCTCGCGCAACGTACTGGTTTCGAACAACTGACGCAGCGGCAGTTCAATGCGGAACGTTTGGCGAATCCGGCTTACCAATTGTGTGGCGAGCAGAGAATGTCCCCCAAGCGCAAAGAAGTCGTCATTCACGCCGATCCGAGACTGCGAGAGAAGCGTCTTCCATAACTCCGCGAGCACGGTTTCCGTGTACGTCTCCGGCGGCTTGAAGCTCTGCGGCTCAGCGAGCAGGTCGCGCGCGGGTTCGGGTAAGTTGTTCTTGTCCACTTTTCCGTTAACGGTCATCGGCAGGCGATCCAGCTTCACGAAGACCGACGGCACCATGTATTCGGGGAGACTTTTGCGCAGGTGGTCGCGCAAGGCAGAGACGTTGAGGTCGCCGGATGGAACAATGTATGCGCACAGGGATGCTTCTCCATCGGCTTCCAAGTCCGGCCGATAACCAATCTGGTGTAGGATCTCGCCTATTTGCGGGCCCGGCGTCACTTCCGACAATTCCTGCATGGCCGCCTCTCGTGTGATGTGGCCAAGGCGAACATCCCAACTGAGAGGAATGGCGTAGTTGTGGTACCCACGGTTCTGCATATGAACGTGGATGCCGATATCGTTCATACGGCAATTGGTAGAACAGAAGCCGGTGTCTTCGGGTCTTTCCCAGTCCTTACTGCGAGACCGCAGGAACTCGATCAACGCGGGCTTGGAGATATCGCAATAGCGGAAGAAATCGACGAAATACATGTGCTCTGCAGTTTCTTCTTCCGCGGGGCTCAGTTTCTCTTCTAGAAGGTTCGACATCGCATCGCGGCCGGCGTGATACATCTTGCGGAACAGGGCCAGTTGACTCTCGATGGTCTCCACATCGAAAATCCTGCTTTCGAAGAAGGCCGCCAATTTGGTGTCGTAGATTTGGCCGCGTGAAAGTCCTGTTACGACGATGTTGATGCCGCGTTGAATGGCGAGCTTCGTACTGATAGTTGTGAGCGCCTTAAAACATCCGGAGCAGACCGTGCTGTTGAAGCGCAAGCTTTCCGCGAAAATGCCCTTCATGTTGGCAGTGCCGAGGGTGACGTGCTCGATGCCGAGGTCGCGCGCGGTTCGATCGATATTGCGGAATGCGGAGGCCGATATGAAGCCGTTGTCGAACGTGAATGTCATCACGCGTAAGCCCAGATCGACGAGGCGGTGCAAGACATACGTGCTGTCCTTACCGCCGCTGAACAATAGCAGGCAATCATGATCTCCCCGGTTTTCAGACCGTGCCTTCCGCACGAGTTCAAGAAGATCGGCTTCCGTCTGGAAATAAAGGTTCGCTTGCTCCTTATGCCGTTCGTAATCGCGGCAGACATTGCAGATCTGAGCTTCATCTAACCGCACGCCAGGAGCGTTAGACGCCAGAGAACAGCGCTCACAGTAGAGCCGCTGAACAACGATGGTTGAGGGTTTGCGATGTCTCCTGGCTACAACCACACACTCCCGGATCAGGGGGTGGCGCTGCAGCGCGGCCTCGATTTCCCGCAGTTCGATGCGATGGCCGCGGATCTTTACCTGGTCGTCCAGGCGGCCCAGGAACTCGACGTTACCGTCCGGAAGCCAGCGGCCCAGGTCGCCTGTTTTGTACACGCGCTCTCCGCGATGATATGGATCGGTGAGAAAACGCTCGCTGGTAAGGTCTTCGCGCCCCAGGTAACCGTGGCTGAGACCAACGCCCGCGATGTAGATCTCGCCTCGCACGCCGATTGGTACGAGCCGCTGTTGGGAATCCAAAACATAAACCCGCTTGTTTGCGAGGGGCGCGCCAATCGGTACTGTCTCGCAATCGGGCGGAAGCTCTCCCTCAACCGTGTATGCGGTTGAGTCGACACAGCACTCCGCGGGCCCGTAGATATTGGTTAATCCGATATCAAGGCCAAAGCGTTGCCGGAACGCTTCAGCGCGACTTATCGAAAGCGCCTCGCCGCCGATGATCGCGTGCCGCAGCGGCATCGCGGCGGCCGGCGGTGCAGCAAGTAACTGGCCCAACGTGCCTGGCGTGCCGTCTGTGATGTTGACTTGGTGGCGCTGGAAGAAGTCGATGAGCCGCCTTCCGTCTCGTACTGTTTCGACGGATGCGATCCACAGCGTGTGGCCGAGCAGAAGGCTCGCGAAGATCTGCTGTACCGATGCGTCGAAGACGTAGGAGGCGACCAACGCCACCTGCTGCCGTCCTTCGTAACGAGAGAAAACGCAATTCTCGAGGCCGGTGACGAGGTTCATCACGCTGCGATGATCGATGGTGACCCCCTTCGGTTCGCCAGTCGATCCGGAAGTAAAGATGATGTAGGCGAGATCATTGGAATTGCGCGGCTGCGTGGTTTCGGGAGTCTCCGGTCCGGGCGAGACGGGGTCCGATATATCCCAAACAGGACAGCGCAGCTCAGGCCATCTTTCTTTCAATGGCTCGTGCGAAATCACGACGGGATCGGGAAGCATCTCAAGAATCTTCTGAATGCGCGCGGCGGGCGCGTGGGGATCGAGAGGTACGTAGGCCCCTCCGGCTTTCAAAATGCCGAGCATGGCGGCGATCATATCCACTCCACGCTCCATCCAGATGGCAACCGGGCGGTTCGCGCCGATGCCGTGTCCTCGCAGCCGCACGCCCAGGTCGTTCGCGGCGTCGTCCAGTTCCCGATAGGTTAGAGTGCGTTGGTCGTCTCCTACCGCGAGTACGTTCGGAGACAGGAGCACGCGTTCTTCCCATCGCCGGTCGATCAGCCAGTCGCGGCCGAACGCCACCTCCGTCGCATTCCAAACGACTAATTGCTGACGCTGTTCGCCGGGCGAGAGAAGCTCAACTTTATCGTGGCTTGCCTCCGGGTTCTGCGCGATCGCGCTTAATGCGCGCTCGTAGTAGAGTGCGAAAGCGTCCAACTGTTCCGGCGCAATTTCGGTTGTGTTGCACTTCAGCGTGAGGTGGACGCGCGATCCGCCGGGGTCGAGTCCGAAGTTCGCGACCAGCGGAAAATTCGCTTGCTCGAAGATGCTTCCCGCAAGAACTTCGATAGTATTGAAGCCCCTTAGGCGTTCATAGACGTGATAACGGGTGAAGTTGAAGACGGTTTCGAAAAGGGTCGCGCTGCCTGACGTTCGCAGCATCTGGGCCAACGGGTAACGGCGATGAGGAACCATCGCGCGTTCCGATTCGAAAGCTGCGTGAATAAGATCGCGCCAGGTTCCCTTGGGCACGTCGATTCGGAAGGGGAGTGTGTTGAGGAAGAGTCCAAGCGTTCGTTCTCCTTCCTTCTGCTCCAAACGGCCGTTCGAAATCAGGCCGGTGACGACATCATTTCTCCCCGTCAGTAGAGTCAGCACGCGCAGATGCGCAGCTAGCAGCAAGGTCTTCACCGGTACAGCCTCTTTGCGCGCCAGCGCCAACAACGCTTCGGAGACAGCGGGTTCGATCGGGACATCGCGCTCCCGGCAACCCTGGTCTGGCGAGGCATTGCCGTATCCCGGCCATCGCGGCAGCAGTGATGGAGTGGCGCTCTCGAGAGTTCGATTCCAAAATGCGGCGCTATCCGGGTTGCGCAGTTCTTTCCTTTCGGCCGCCACGAAATCGCGAAACGAACTTGCCGGACTTTGTAGTTGTATCGGAATACCAGACAGACGATTTGTGTAGCATTCGAACAGTTCTGTCAAAAGGGAGGCTACGCTCCAACCATCCAATATCGAATGGTGAAAGGTAAACGTAAACTGGAACGTATTGCCGCTCAAGCGATGCGCGTCCATTCGCCATAGGGGCCCTGTAGCTGTGTCGAAAGGACGGCGGCGCTCTTCTCTTCTCCAAGTGGCGAGCACTTGCTCGTGCTGCTCGGAAGGAGTCTGTCTGAGATCGTGGATCGCAAAGGGCAATTCGACGGAGTGACGAATAATTTGAACGGGCTCCGAGAACGAAGTGTAGTCGACTGCGGCGCGGAGCATCGGATGACAGCCCACCAAGTACAGAACCGACTGCCGCAGAGCATCTTCGCTGAAGTCCGCGCGCAGCGTGACGCTGTACATATCCAGAAAAACGGCTGTTTCAGGGTTGTAACTGCTGTGAAACAGCATGCCTGCCTGCAGCATGGAGAGCGGAAACGCGTCTTCCGCATTCGGGTCACGTAGAAGTACTCGATCGCCGTCTGTGAGAAGCGAAAAGGGGACTGGGGGTTCAAAATCCGATGAGACTGATTGGCCTCCCAAGGCAGCGCACAGAGTACGTATCGTAGGATGCTCATGCAATTGAACAAGTGAAATGGAAATGCCGCGTTCTTGCGCTCGCGAAACAATCTGAATGCTCCGCAGCGAATCTCCACCAAGGCTGAAAAAGTTGTCATCGATGCTTGCGACGGGGAGCCCCAAGACCTCGGCCCAGATGCTGGCGAGGATCTCCTGCTCCCAGGTGAGCGGCACGCCGCGGTGTGTTGCCACGACCTTTCGATCGGGAAGCGAAGCGCGGTCGAGTTTGCCGTTGGCTGTGAGCGGCAGCGTATCTAGCATCACGATTTCGGAGGGGACCATGTAACTGGGAAGCAAGCCTTGCAAACGCACGTGCACGTCGTTGGCGGTCAGGAACGGCTCGGGAGCGGGGTGCTGGGCGTCCGGCGCTCGCCTTTGATTCGGCGAAATGGACGCGTCATGGCGAACCGCGTAGACATTATAGAGGCCGGTATTTCTAAGCGATGTATCTTGTTCGACGGCCACGCGATAACCTCGCGCTGTCAGCAGCCGCTCGATTCTCGGCAGACGATCGTCGATTGCATGGGCCTCAATGGCTATCTGAGAAATTAACTGCCAGTGTTCGCGGGCGACGCCTTCGAGGACGTCTAATTCACTTTTCTCGACATCGATTTTTAGCAGGTCGATACGCGGGACGCGGGTTTCCTTTATGACATCGGAGAGCGTTCGCAGTTCGCAAAGGTACGACTGGCTTGCGCTACGGGCTTCCGCGATCCGCTCCGCGTATTGGCTAAGAGCGGTCCGCTCCGTGGAACGCGTCTGCTGTTTGAGAACATCCAACAGAGTGTTGTGATCGCTTTCTGCATCGCCGTAGTATCCCGACATGCAGGTTGATTGCGGGTAATAAGAGAAGCGCGCTGTGCGGCGCGCGTTGGAGAGTCCGCATTCGAACAGCGTTGCGTGGGGTGCGTAGACGCTGGCGTTGATCCGAAGAGTCTCAAATATGGGCGGCAGCGGCT
Organism: Bryobacteraceae bacterium; assembly: GCA_049514735.1. GTDB lineage: Bacteria > Acidobacteriota > Terriglobia > Bryobacterales > Bryobacteraceae > JAICMB01. Next base: position 944 of record JBEKUT010000393.1, on the reverse strand, counting down.
CAAACGCGAAAATCCGCGGATTCGAGCAGGCATGCGCTACATAGACGGAGAAGAGTCCGATGTTTGCTCCCGCATCGAAAACGATTGCATCGTCCGGCAATTGAATTCCATGCCTTAGATTGTTCCTGTCTTCGAAAATCTGTCGATAGAAGAAATCGGTTTCGTACTGGTTGATGTGCGCTAGCGCCAGATTGTTCGGCAGTCGATAGCGTACGCGTCCCTCGATCGCCTCGGCTCGTTTCGAAATCGGTACAACATAAGCCGCCAGGAACGGTTCACCGGCCGCGCCGTGGCGAACGATGACGGCTGCGTCGCGGACGTCTTCCTGCCGCTGCAACACGCTCTCGATCTCACCCAGCTCGACGCGGTATCCGCGCAGCTTCACCTGCCGATCCTTGCGCCCCAGATACTGCAGCAGGCCATCTGGCCGCCATCGCGCCAGATCTCCTGTGCAGTAGAGCCGGCCGCCATCGGCGCTGAATGCATCGGGTATAAACCGTTCGGCCGTTTGCCCCGCTTCTCCGATATATGCGCGCGCGATACCAGCCCCGCCGAGTAGCAACTCGCCTTTCACGCCCCTGGCCGCAAGTTGTCCGGTTTGATCCACAACGTACGCCCGAACGCCTCCCAATGCCCGGCCCAGCGGGATGTTGTCGCCGCCCTCAGCCCCGGCTGCGATGGCATGCGTGAGCGCTCCCACCGTTGCCTCAGTCGGCCCGTAATGATTTATCACCTGGCAACCGCCACCCAGTGCATCAACCTGCCGAACGAGCTCCGCACTTAGAGCTTCTCCACCCAGCACCAGCTTTCGCTTTGGCAATATCCCGGCGTCCGCTCCAGCACCGAGGAGAGCACGCAGATGTGAGGGCACCATCTTCAGGACGTCAACGATATGACGGCTCATGTATTCGCTGAAGCGGCGCGCATCCGTCGCGACTTGGTAA
>JBEKUT010000392.1:0-6908 GCA_049514735.1 Bryobacteraceae bacterium | reverse complement strand
CGGTGCGAAAAATCGAGAAGTCGCTCGAACGGCCGGCCTACAATTTCGTGATCCACACGGGCCCGGTGCAGGAAGCCCCCATGCCGCATTATCACTGGCACATCGAGATCATCCCGCGCCTGGTGAAAGTCGCTGGATTCGAGTGGGGCATGGGTTTCTACATCAATCCCACGCCCCCGGAAGAATCGGCGCAGTTTTTGCGCGACGCCGGAATTTAGTTCGCCGCGGCTGTCGAAAACCGCAATCTTCGTTCGTCGTTGTAGCGGAGAACGACAATGCTACAGACAGCCTCTCTCATCACAATCTTGTGCCTCTCAGCCGTGGCTGTAGGACACGACCTTACCACCTCAGACCGCGAACAGGCGTTGCGCTATTTGGACGAAACTCGCAGCGGAGTCATAGAAGCGACGAAAGGACTCTCGGAAGCTCAATGGAAGTTCAAGCCGGCGGCAGACCGCTGGTCAATCGCCGAGATCGTGGAGCACATCGCGCTGGGCGAAGACTTTCTTCTTCACACGCTTCGCGAAGAGCTTCCCAAAGCGCCGGCGTCCATGGCCGATCGCGATCCGCGGGAAGTGGACGCTCACATTCTGTCCTTTATTCCGGACCGCTCTGAGAAATACAAAGCTCCGCCTTTTTTGGTACCCACCGGACGCTGGACGCCGCAACAGGCTCTGGACCATTTTCTGGCGAGCCGCGCCGAGACGGTCTCGTTCTTAAAATCGAGCAACGATCTGCGCGGGCCGCTGGTTTTTCTGCCGCCGTTGGGCAAGCCTGTCGATGGCTATGAGTGGATTCTGACAGCTTCCGCGCATAGCGATCGTCATACCAAGCAGATTTTAGAGGTGAAAGCGGACCCGGGCTTCCCGTCAAACTAGCCCGTCGCGGGGCGGCGACACACGCCCCGCTACCACAATCCCGCTACTTGGCGCGCGTCGAGCTCGCCGTCATGGAGTGCGCCGTACCTGCACTCAACGACGCCGCAGCCTCGATCATGAAATTGGCCACTTTCTCCGGCTCGGCTAGCATCGCCACATGACTGGTGGAGAGTGTCAAGGTCTGCGCACCCATCCGCTTGGCCGTGCTTTTCTCTTGCTCGGGAGAAATTGCCCGGTCGTTTGACGCGATGACAAACCAGCTCGGCTTAGTGTGCCAGGCCGCCGCCTTGATAGGAGTTCCGAGCACAGCGCTTTGTGTCGCCGACTGCGTTGCAACCATCATGCTCTTCTCGGATGGAGAGAGATCCTGCGCGAAGCTCTCCATAAGTCCCTTGGGGGTCAGCAGCAGAAAGCCGTCTTCGATCGGCTGAACATCCGCGAAGAGCGGCGCAGTCGGAAAGTTACTCGCCAGTCCACCCAGGGTTTCGCCTTCATCGGGAGCGAAGGCAGCTACATAAACCAGACCGGCCACCTTAGGATTGTTCCCCGCTTCAGTAATGACCGCGCCGCCATAGGAATGTCCAGCCAAAAGCACCGGGCCGTCCTGAGCATTGATGATTCGGTTGGCGGCAGCGACATCCTCGGCGACCGACGTCAAGGGGCTGTGAACAGCCGCGACGTGCAGTCCCTTGGCCTGCAATATCGGAATGACCTTGGACCAACTGGACGCATTCGCCCAGGCTCCGTGAACAAGTACAACATTCGTTACTGTTTGCATCGATTCTCTTTCTTTTACCCCTGATACTCGTCAATCCAACTGTGCTCCAGCGGGTTAGAAAAACCAATACGACATCTGGTAGTCTTGCGATAACTCCATCGTGTTAACGAGAATCTTCGGGGAGCCATGTCGAAACCGCTTCCTCCCACTCGCGACAGACTAAAATCAAAGACACCCATGAAGCTCGGCAATTACGAGATCACCACTAAACTCGGCGAGGGCGGCATGGGCGAAGTCTACCGGGGCCACGACGCGCGCCTGAACCGCAGCGTCGCTGTCAAAATTCTCGCCCAAGGCACCCGCTTTGAGCAGGAGGCCCGCGCACTCGGTGCGCTCAACCACCCCAACATCGTCGCCGTTTACGACGCCGGCCAGGACAATGGTCAGTTCTATATCGTCTCCGAACTCGTCGATGGCGAATCCCTCCGCGCCCTCATCGATCGCGGCCGGATTCCCACAAAAAAGCTGATCGAAATCGCCGTCCAGATCGCCGACGCGTTAGCCGCCGCCCACGCAGTCGGTATCGTGCACCGCGATCTAAAACCCGAAAACGTCATGATCACGCGCGAAGGCCGTGTCAAGGTCCTCGATTTCGGCCTCGCCAAACAGCTCATCGCGGCAGCCGGCGACAACACCGCTACCATCGCGCTATCCACGCCAGGCATGGTGATGGGCACGGTCGGCTACATGTCCCCCGAGCAGGTGCGTGGCGAGCCGCTCGACTATCGCTCAGACATTTTCAGCTTCGGCTGCGTGCTCTACGAGATGATCGCCGGCGCCCGCGCCTTCAGCGCCCCTTCGTCCGTCGAGACCATGAACGCCATCCTCCACGACGAACCCGCCGAGCAACCCGTCGAGCCGGCCGCGCTCAACAACATCGTTCGCCGCTGTCTCGAAAAACGTCCCGACCAGCGCTTCCAATCGGCCGCCGACCTTGCCTTCGCGCTGCGCTCTCTCACGCCCGCCAGCAGCACCATCACCGCAGCCGCCATCAAAGCCTCGTCGAGGCGTCGGCTTCCATATCGCACAGCTGCGCTCGCCGCGGCCACCATCGTTCTCGCATTCCTGGCCGGCTTCTTCCTGCGCGACCGCACGCTCCATCGCGACCCGCCGGATTTCCAGCGCGTGACATTTCGAAGAGGCCTGGTCACAAACGCCCGCTTCACATCCGACGGCCGCAACATCGTCTACAGCGCGAATTGGGATGGCGCGCCGGGCCGTGTCTTCCTCGCGATTCCCGGCAATCCCGAGGCCCGCGATCTCAATCTGCCGCCGAACAGTATCCTGCTCAGCGTCTCTTCAAAGGATGAGAACGCTTTTCTCATGGGTCCTTATTCGAAAGACGGCTCCGGCACGCTATCGCGCGAATCGATCTCGGGTGGCCAGATGCGTCCGTGGCTCGATGGCGTCATCGGCGCGGAATGGTCGCCGGACGGTTCCACCATGGCCGTTTACCGCGTCGTGAATGGCAGGCGGCGGCTGGAATATCCCATCGGAAACGTCGTTTTGGATGATATTAAGCACGTCCTGCTGGGCATGCGCGTTTCCCCCGACGGAAACAATATCGTGTACGGACGTTTCGACCGTGGCAACTCCGTGGCGCTTGACGTCGTCGACAAATCGGGCAAAATCCGCACGCTGGGCGTTGTTTCGGGTGAGACGCCCGATATTGTGGATCCAGCTTTGAACTGGTCGCCCGACGGCAGGGAGATCTGGTTTCGTTCGTACGACGTGAAAGAATGGGGCACCATCTATGCCGTCGACATGAAGGGCCGCAAACGCATCGTCACGCGCTTGCCCGGACACGTCACGGTCTACGACATTTCGCGCGATGGCAAAGTCCTGCTGCGCACCGACACGCGCGAGATCGGAATCCTGGGAGTGGCGCCTGGCGAGACCGCGGAGCGCGACCTTTCCTGCCTCGACACCGCCTACCTCAGCGGCATCTCCATCGACGGACCAACCATTCTCGCCACCGCCGTCGGCGAGAGCGGCGGACCAAAAGGCAGCGTGTACCTGCGCAAAATGGACGGCTCCGCGCCCATTCGCGTGAGCGATGGCGCTGCCATTGGGTTCTCGCCCGACGGCAAGTGGCTATCGTCGTATACGGCTTTGAAAGACGGATCGCGCCGCTATGTCGTCTCGCCGACCGGCGCGGGCGAAGAGCGCGAGATCCGCGTCCCAGGCCTCGGCGGCGTCAATCTGGTCTACGGCTGGTCGGCCGACGACCGCAGTTTTTTCCTTCACGGCCCCGCCAAATCGGATAAATCAAAAATGCAGAACTACGTTTGGAATCCCGATTCCGGAGACCTGCGGCCCATCGGCCCGGAAGGCGTCGCGGACGATCTGCCGATCCTCTCACCGGACCGCCATCAGATTCTCGACGTGGGCCCCGACGGTCAATGGTGGATCTATCCCGTGGACGGCGGTCAAGCCCATCCCGTGAACGGACTGGGGCGCCATGATCGCGTGATCGGCTGGCGCGACGACAATCGAAGCATCTTTATTTCCACGCACCACGACGTGAATCAGACGATTCCTGTTTCTGTTCTCGACCTGGCCACCGGCCAGCAGACGCCGTGGAAAGAACTGCGGGCGTCCCGCGCCGTCGACGAAGCTTTCAATCTCGCGATAACCCCCGACGGCCGCGCCTGGGCCTACAATTTTAGAGTCAAGCTGTCAGACCTGTACATCGCCACCGGCCTCGAACCGCCGCGCTAAGTCCGAAGTTCGCCATCTTCTCTCATGCCCTGGAGATGAAACTCAATGGCTTCCCGGATATTGCGTTCGGTTTCATCGAGCGTGTCTCCGGTTGAGACGCATCCCGGCAAGTCGGGGACGTAGGCGCTGTAGTTACTGCCTTCCTGGTGCTCGATTACGACTGCGTATTGCATTATCGTCTTCGTTATTTTAGGGTACCTGCAAGATGCAACCACGTACGCAAGCAAAGGTGCAAAGTTCCACCTAGTCGATTACGCGTTAACGTCTTCGAACGCTGTACGCCTTTCCGAACTAACAACGACGAACTACGAACTAACAACGCTTTGCAGCGAACTAACAACGACGAACAACGAACCAACAACGCTTTTACAACGTTCGCCTCATCCTCGCCAGCTACAATTGACGTATTCCTCGTATGAGACGTCTTTCGTTCATCCTGGCCGTGGCCTTGTGCGCCGCCCAAACTGGCGGTGCACCCGAGGAGCGATTGTGGCATTACCGCAACCTCGGCAAAGCCTACTACGAAAATCCCACCACGCAGATCCAGGCCGTGGAAGAGTTTCGCAAAGCCCTTGCCATGGACCCCAATTCCGCACGCGACCGCCTCAACTATGGGCTCGCGTTGCTGCGGGCGGGAAAGACCAAAGACGGGGTCGACGAGTTGGAAAAAGTCCAGAAGCAGGATCCCAAGCTTCCGCACACCTGGTTCAATCTTGGAATCGTGTATCGCAAAGAGGGAGAGTTCGACAAGGCCATTCCGCAGTTCCAGGAGATGACCAAACTGCTGCCGGACGAGCCGGTGTCGCACTACAATCTCGGCGTTCTCTATAAACAGACGGGCCGCAATGAAGAGGCCATCAAGGAGCTCGAGACTGCGGCGAAGCTGAATGCGAACCTCGCCGCGCCGCACTTCCAGCTTTATAACTTATATCGGCAGGCGGGCCGCAAGGAAGACGCCGCTCGTGAACTCGCCGAGTTTCAGCGTCTCAAAAAGGCGCAGGAAGGCGCCGTCATCGCCGAGGACATGGAGTGGAGCGATTACGCCGAAATCTACGATCCCATCGATATGAATATCGATTTCAAAATGGATATGAAAAATCCGGCCCTGGCCATCGAGCGCCACCCTGAAAACCAGCTTCCCATCGACCTTCTAGGGAACGGCAAAGTGGAGACGCTTTCCTGGTCCGCCAAGGGCATCAAGCTGCCGGGCGCCACCGGTCTCGAAGAACTGAAAGGCGTGGTGTCCGTCGCAATCGGCGATTACGACAACGATGGATTCCCGGATCTCTGCGTCTTGACCGAGCGTGAGCCGCTCCTGCTACGCAACGTCAAGGGACATTTCGAGCGCGCCAAAATCGATCTGCCACGCGGTCGTTTTGAGAAGGCCGTTTGGATCGATTACGATCACGATTACGACCAGGATCTGATCCTGTTAGGCGACAAGCCCGTCCTGGTGCGCAACCAAGGTGAGGCCGGATTCGCGGATCACACCGCCGATTTTCCGTTCGCCGCGGGCCATGCTATCGATGCAACGCCATTCCGTCTCATGGCCGATAGCAAGGCGTTCGATCTGGTGGTCAGCTACTCCGACCACGCCGGAGTTTTGTATCGCGATGACCTGGGCGGCAAGTACCACGCCGTCAACTTGCCCGAGCTCGCAGCGGGAACGCGCGGCCTGGACGAGCAGGACGTCAATCGCGATTCATGGTTAGACCTGGTGACCGCGCAGGGCGTCCTGCTGAATCACAAAGGAAAGCTCGGGCAATTGGAGCAGGTCGCTGGCGGCGTGCAACCCAAGCCTGGACCGCATTGGATCGCGATCAGGCTGACCGGCGTGAAGAATCTGAAGCTCGCCTTCGGTGCTCAGGTGGAAGTGAAGGCCGGAACACTGTACGCAAAAAAGGTCTATGACGGCGTGCCCTTGCGCTTCGATTTGGATTCGCACCAAGTCGCGGATACGGTGCGCATCACGTGGCCGAACGGACTCATCCAGAACGAGGCCAACCAGCCCGCGGATAAACTTTACGACTTCAAAGAAGCGCAGCGCCTCTCGGGCTCGTGCCCGATGATCTGGACTTGGGATGGCTCGCGCTATCGCTTCATCACCGATGTTCTGGGTATAGCGCCGCTGGGCGCAACGTCGGGCGACGGCCAATATTTTCCCGTCGATCACAGCGAATATATTCAGATTCCCGACGGCGCGCTGGCCGCGCAGGATGGCCGCTTCAACATCCGGATTACCGAAGAGCTGAGCGAAGTTTCCTATCTCGATCAGGTGGAATTGCTCGCCGTGGATCATCCCGCCAGCATCGACGTTTTCACGAGCGAGCGCTGGAAAGGCCCCCCATTCGCGGAGTTCAAAATATATGGCGTGTCGAAACGCATCTATCCGGTTGCGGCGCGCGATCGGCATGGCGTCGATGTGCGTGACCTGCTGCTCAAAGAAGATCGCCGTTATGTCACCGGCTTCCGTCACGACCTGTCGGGTGTGGCGGAACTGCACAACCTGGACCTCGATTTTGGGCGCGCTG
>JBEKUT010000391.1:0-6911 GCA_049514735.1 Bryobacteraceae bacterium | reverse complement strand
ACACCCTCAACTAAAATTGATTAAGGGAAAGCTGCTGAAGCTAGGGGCCGATCTAGCGCTGATGTCGGGCAGCGGCTCGACGCTTTTCGGAATCTTCACAAATCGGATCGAAAGGGATTCCGCCGTCGTGTCGCTTAGAGAGAATTTCGGGAATGACAAGGTCTTCCCTGTTTCGTTAATCAGCCGCGGTGCCTATAGGTCGCTCTGGTGGCGGCAACTGCGCGCTCGGGGGGATGAGAAAACATGGCCGCCGCAAAGCCGGTACGCGCGATGAGATTCGACAGACTAAAAGTTTTCACGGGCAACGCCAACCCTACTCTTGCCGCCAAGATCTGCGGGGCGCTGGGATGCACGCTGGGCGCTTCCTCCGTCAAGCCTTTCTCCGATGGCGAGATTCAGCTCCAGATCGAGGAGAACGTGCGCGGCGCCGACGTGTTCGTGGTCCAACCCACTTGCACCCCGGTCGACCGGCACCTCATGGAATTGCTCCTCATGATCGACGCTCTGAAGCGCGCCTCGGCGGAGCGCATCACGGCAGTGCTACCCTATTATGGGTACGCAAGACAGGACCGTAAAGACCGCCCGCGCATGCCGATATCGGCTCGTCTGGTGGCCAACCTGATCCAAACCGCTGGCGCGAACCGGGTGCTGACACTCGACCTCCATGCGGCCCAGATTCAAGGCTTCTTCGATGTTCCTGTAGATCACTTGTTTTCCGCTCCGGTCATGATCGAGTATTTCGATTCCATCGGGCGCCGGGATATGACTGTGGTTTCGCCCGACGCAGGCGGTGTGGAGCGCGCCCGGGCGTTTGCTAAGAGATTGAACGTTCCCCTGGCGATCATCGATAAACGCCGGACGGACGTGAATGTCGCCGAAGTGATGCACATTATCGGCGACGTGAGTGAACAACATTGTTTGATTGTGGACGACATCATCGATACGGCCGGAACGCTGGTGAAAGCGGCCGAGGCTCTGCTTTTGCAGGGCGCGCTGAGCGTCACGGCTTGCGCGACGCATGCCGTCTTGTCCGGCCCCGCCGTGGAACGCATCGCACATTCCCAGATCCAGCAGGTGGTGGTCACCAATTCCATCCCGCTCAGCGAGGAAGCCAGCCGCTGCAATCGCATCAAAACCCTTTCGGTCGCGCCGCTTCTCGCGCGAGCCATTCAATCCATCCACGAAGACGGCTCAGTGAGCACCCTCTTCATTTGAATTTGTACTACGAACGAACAACTACGAACCAACAACGCAGTTAATGGAGTTAGATAGATGAAACGAGACATTACGATCACGGCCAAGCACCGGGAAACGCGCGGCAAGAACGAAGCGCGCCGGTTGCGAGTCCAAGGCCTCACGCCCGGCGTCCTTTATGGCGCTGGCCAAGATGCGGTCGCCGTGGCTGTCAATCCGCGGGAAGTCAACAAAATCCTGCACAGCGGAAGCGGCCTCAATACCATCTTCGACCTGTCGATCGATGGCAACGCTACACCCGTTATGATTGTCGATCACCAGAACGATCCGGTGCGCGACAATCTCCTGCACGTCGATCTGAAACGCATCGATCTCACCAAGCCCATTGACGTCAAAGTCCCGGTGCTCTTCAGCGGAGACCCCAAGGGCGTCAAACTTCAGGGTGGTCTGCTCGAAATCATCAAGCGCGAAATCGAAATCGAAGTGCTGCCGGATGACATTCCGGATCACTTCAGTGTCGACGTGAGCGAATTGATGATCGGCCAAAACGTGCGCGCCGGTTCCATTCCCCTGCCGGCGAACATGACGCTGACCAGTCCGCCGGATCAGGTGCTCGCCCATGTGGTCACATTGAGGGCGGAAGAAGCTCCGGCCGCCGAGGCCGTGGTTGCCGCGCCCGCCGCGGGCGCCGAGCCCGAAGTCATCAAGAAGGGCAAGAAGGAAGAGGAAGCGGCCGCCGACGAGAAGAAGAAAAAGTAGAACAGGCCTTCCGGTTTCTGTTCTGACGACGCAGCGCTTGATGAAACAGTGTGCCCGACCCTATCGACTGGCTGATCGTCGGCCTCGGCAATCCCGGGCTCGAATACGAGTTGACGGCGCACAACCTGGGATTTCTGGTTGTCGACCGTCTCGCGGAACGCGCCAATATTCGCGTTACGCGTAAGGATTCGATGGCGCTGGTGGGCAATGGTTTGATCGAAGGCCGGCGGGTGCTGCTGGCCAAACCGCAAACGTACATGAACGTGAGCGGTCCGTCGGTGAATGGTTTGTTGGTCAAAAACGAATTACAGCCTGGGCAGGTTCTTCTGATTTACGATGAGCTGGACCTGCCCTGGCAATCGCTGCGGATCAGGCCGCGTGGTTCGGCCGGCGGCCATCACGGAGTCGATTCCGTGATCCGCTCTATCGGAAGCAACGCTTTTCCCCGGGTTCGCCTGGGAATACATGGCGGCAGTCGCGAACGCGACGGCGCCCAAATCGTGCTCTCGCAGTTTAAGCGGGAGCGGAGAAAAGAGCTGGACGAGCTGCTTGACTATTCCGCTCAGGCAGTCGAGTCCATAATCGCTGAAGGCGTCGAAAAGTCCATGACGAAATTTAATCGTCGCGCCCAAGGCTCAAACGAGGAAGAATGAAGAGAGTTTACGAAGAATTGTTTATAGTTCGGCCCGATGCCACGGATGAAGAAATCGATCCGCTCATCGAGCAACTGACCACTACCATATCCGGCAAAGGCGGCAACGTCGATAAGTCGGAAAAATGGGGCATCCGCAAACTGGCCTATCGCGTGAAGAAGCACAACGAGGGGAATTATATTCTCCTGCACTTCACCGCGGACCCCGATGCGGTAAGTGAAGTGGAGCGCCGCCTGCGCGTTTCGGACCTGGTGCTGAAATTCATCACCGTCCGCACCGACGAGAAGATGAAAAAGGTGGAGAAGCGCCGCAAGCGCCGAGAAAAGCGCGCCGCGCGGCGTCCGGCTCCTCCCGTGGCCCCTCCCGCCATGCCGACCGCGGAAGCATTCGGGATGCCTGGAGCGCCCGGAGTAATGCCCGGCGCCCCCATGCCCGGAGCCCCCGTTGCCGCGCCCGCAACGACGAACAATGAACTAACAACCAACAACGCCCCAACAACCAACAACGCCCACGAGGGGAGCGAGGAATAAGCCATGGCTGAACAACCAACTCCTGCCGCGGCATCCGCAACGACGAACAACGAACTAACAACCAACAACGCCCATAAGGGGAGCGAGGAATAAGCCATGGCCGAACAACGAGGTGGAAGACCCATCAGTGCATCGCAGCGCCCCACTGGCGGCGACAAAGCGATGGCGACCAAGAAACAATATTTCCGGCGCAAGAAGGTATGCCGCTTCTGCGTCGAAAAGGTCGACGACATTAACTACAAAGACACCCGCATGCTCCTGGCCTTTATTTCGGAGCGCGGCAAGATCACGCCCCGCCGCATTTCGGGCGTTTGCGCGCCGCACCAGCGCCGCCTTGCGGATGCTATTAAACAAGCGCGGAACATCGCGCTCATCCCGTTCTCGACGGCCATCTAAGGAGACACGAACATGGAAGTCATTCTCAGAGAAGACGTCGAAAAGCTCGGGACCAGAGGCCAAGTGGTCAAGGTCGCCTCTGGCTACGCGCGCAATTTCCTGCTTCCGAAACGGCTTGCCGTCGCGGCTACGGATTCGAATAAGAAGATTGTCGAACAGGAACGCCAGGCTGCTCTTCGCCGCGAGGCGAAGGAGTCCGCCGACGCCGCCGAACTCGGCAAGTTGGTACAAACGGTAACCATCACCATCGCGCAGAAGGCTGGCGAGAACGACCAGCTTTTCGGTTCGGTCACCTCTAAGGACATCGCCGAGTCGCTCGAAAAGCAGCACTACCAGATCGACCGCCGCAAGATACAGTTGGCGGATCCGATCAAAACCTTGGGCGAATTTAAGGTTCCGATTCGCCTCCATCGCGACGTAACGGTCGAGGTGACCGTAAACGTTGTGCGCGAAGAATAGTGCCCTATATAAATCCCGAACAGTATGCCGCGACTTCCGCCTATGATCTGCTGGAAGCCGCGGCCCACGGGTTCATCGCCTTCGACCAGCGCCTGGTCCACGCGCTGGTGGACGATCCGGCCCGCACGCTATCCGATATCGTTCGCTTCGCGTCGCGGCCGGATTTCGAAGCTGAATTCGAGCCCGATTTCATTGCGATCTTCCGCCATTTGAACACGCCCGAAGCCGTTCCGTTTTACATTGCCGCCATTCGGAGGGGCGTCGAGGAAATCCCCGACGACGTGACGGAAGCAGTGGTTGCGTTGGGTGCGCCCATGCTGGAACCCATGCTCGAACTTTATAGAGAGATTGGGGAAGAGGACGGCGGCGGCATTGCTTTCATGCTCGCGGGGCTGGGTATCCGCGACCAGCGCATATTCGATCTGCTCCTCGAACGCCTGGAATATGAGGCCGGCGACGGCGCTCTGTCGCTCTCGCTTTACGGCGATCCGGCGGCAATTCCACATATCGAACGCGTTCTGCTGGACGTCACGGAAGACGACCTTCTTCGCCACGAATTGCAGAACGCCATCGCTCAGATTGAGGCGTCACAAACACAGTCGCCCGTGCCGCCGGAACCGTTCGATGTTTTCGAGCTTTTCCCCGCTGAGGCCGGCCCCGCATTCGGAATGTTATCCGATCTGGATCGTCTGGCGATCGCCACCAGCGACGCTCCTCCCGAAGTCCGCGCCGAAGCTGTCGGGAGTTTTCGCAGCGAGAAGCTTCCGCGCCCTATTCGCGACCGCATCTCGCAAATTTCCAAACTCGATCCCGATCCCAACGTTCGCGGCCGCGCCTGGGAGTCCTTGTCGGATTCCGCCAACGAACCCGAGATCCGCCGTTCCATGCTCGAAGCCGCGCGCAATGCTCCTCTCGAAGAACGCACTGGCGCAGTGGTTGGGCTCGCCTCCGGTCCTGAACCCGATGAAGAGGCTTTGCCTCTGATCGAAGCTCTGTACGACGAACCCTCCGCCCGTGCCAAAGCGTTGGAAGCGATGTGGAAGTCGCTCAATCCCGGTTTCAAGAAGCACATGGTGGATCACCTTGACGATCCGGACCCTCTGGTCAGGCACCACGCGATCTATGGCATCGGCTATCTGGGAGTGGGGTCGGAAGCGCCGCGGCTGGTTGAGCTTTTCAACGACGAAGATTTCCGCCACGACGCTCTGCTCGCTTATTCCCTGAGCGTGCCCGCCGAGATTTCCCGCAGCCGCGTGAAGCCGTTGTTCCGCCGCATCGAACAGCTCGCGGGAGGTTTATCGGAACCTGAGTCCGAGTTGGTGGAAGAAGCTCTCGACCAGCGCCTCGCGCTTCACGGTCTCAATCCGGTATTCGACGTTGACGCTGAACCAGTATCGGAATCCGAAACAGCCCCGAAACGGAAGGTCGGCCGCAACGACCCCTGTCCCTGCGGCAGCGGCAAAAAATTCAAAAAGTGTCACGGAGCTTAGTAGGGCAGACCATCGGTTTTTGTGGTCTGCCCTCTTCCACCCACTACTCCCTAGTCTCAACGCCGTCAGAAACAGCAGTGGGGCAGACCATCGGTTTTTGTGGTCTGCCCTCTTGCTCGAATTCCGACAGCGCCGCCAGGCGCAATAGCGCCCTCGTATATTCGTGTCCCGGATGCTGGAAAAGCTCTCTCGTAGCGCCCGTCTCCACCAGCGCGCCGTGTTGTAGGATCGCAACGCGGTCGCACAGCGACGCCACGGAATGCAGGTCATGCGAGATAAACAGCATCGCCATTTTCAACTCGCGGTTCAGACGTTTGAATAGCGTGAGCACTTCCGCCGAAGTAATGGCATCAAGCGCGCTGGTTGGCTCGTCGGCAATCAACAACTGCGGCCGGTGCAAAATGGCCATCGCGATTAATACCCGCTGTGCCTGCCCGACGCTGAGCTGCCGGGGATAACGGTCGAGGAGTTCCACACCCCCCGGCAGCGCCACCATCTCAAAGGCTTCGAGCGCCCTGGTGCGCCACGCTTTTGCGTTGCCGCGTTCGTGGGCGCGCCACGCCTCGGCCATCTGCGCGCCGATTCGTAGCGCCGGGTTGAGCGAAGCGATCGGACTTTGCAGCACCATGGCAATGCCGCGGCCGCGAATCGAACGCATTTCCGAGTTCCTGAGACCTAGCAATTCCTGGCCCTGGAAAGTAATGTTCCCTTTAGGTTTGCCGTCGAGCAATCGCATGATCGAAAGCGCCAGCGTGCTCTTGCCGGAGCCGCTCTCGCCCACCAATCCGACCACTTCTCCGGGCGCGATCTGGAGCCGCACGTCGCGCCGCACTCCCGCCTTTTTTGGGCAATCGACGGTCAGGCGCAAATCGAGCAGCGGTGTCATCTTGTTCGCAGCACCACCTGAAAACAGACTGTGACCAGCAGCAGGAGCCCTATAGGCGCCAGCATCCAAGGCGACCGCAACACTTCCGAATAGTTCTCGAGTTCGCGCAGCATGCTGCCCCACGATGGCAGCGGCTCCGATACTCCCAGTCCCAGCAATCCGAGATTGGCTTCGCTGATGATGAATACCGGGATCGAGATGAGGAACTGCGCGGCGAGCACCGGCCTCAGATTCGGCAGCAGATGCCGCCAGAACAGGCGCATTCCCGCCACGCCGCATATCCGGGCTTGCAATAGAAACGCGGAGTCGCGAAGGTCCCGCGTCGATGTTCGGACCACGCGCGCCGCTTGGGCCCATCCCAGGCAGCCGAGGAGCAGAAACGTGATGGTGACAGAAACTGCCGGTGCGACGTTGAGCGGCAGAACGGCTCGTACGCCGAGGAGCAGGAACAGCCACGGCAGCGAAAGAAAGAGGTCCGTCGCGGCCATCAAGGAGCGCTCGCAGCGGCCGCCCAGATATCCGGCGAGTCCGCCGACAAGGCCCG
>JBEKUT010000390.1:0-6962 GCA_049514735.1 Bryobacteraceae bacterium | reverse complement strand
CCGTACTCGTGGGATTTCTCACCGGAGTGGGTTTTCAAGTGGGAATTGCAGTGCTTGGTCAAATGCTCGGTCTGCAGACTCACTCCCGCCGAACGGTTTTACAACTGGCGGATGTCTTCAGAAGCCTGCCGCAGGTGCACCTGCCATCTCTGATCCTTTCCGCCGCGGTGGTAGCAGTCGTTCTCACCCTCGGCCATCTTGCGCCGAGAATCCCCGGTCCGCTGATCGCCGTGGTGGGCGCGATCGCGGCCAGCGCGGCTTGGGACTTTGCTTCGCACGGCATCGCCGTTATTGGTCCCGTGGCCGGCGGCCTGCCGCATCTGAGCTTGCCCGCTATGAGTTGGCATGAGTTCGAACTGCTGCTTCCGGTGGCAGGATCGTGCTTTGTGATGATCGTCGCGCAGAGCGCGGCAACCGCCCGCATTTATGCGACGCGCAACCATCAGCCTCTGGACGAGAATGCCGATCTCACCGGCCTGTGCGCGGCCAACGCCGCAGCGGCGCTCAGCGGCGCTTTTGTGGTGAATGGAAGTCCCACTCAGACCGCCGTTGTGGAAAGCTCCGGCGGACGAAGCCAGTTGGCGCACGTTGCCACCGCGGGTGTGGTTGCACTGGTACTTCTCTTCTTAACGCACCCGTTGCAGTACCTGCCGCGATGCGTACTGGGAGCGATCGTATTTATTGTGGCCATCAAGCTCGTAAAACTGCGGACACTGTATGATATTCGCCGCGAGAGTCCCGGGGAGTTTGTTCTGGCTGCGACCACGGCGGGCGTCGTGGTGCTGGCCGGTGTTGAACAGGGGATCGTTCTCGCGATGGTACTGTCGTTGCTCCGCATTGTAAAACATAGCTATCGTCCGCACACCGCCGTACTCAAGAAGGACGCCGCAGGGAGGCTATGGGAGTTGACGCCAGTTGTTCGCGGCGCTATGACGGAGCCGGGACTCGCGATCTACCGCTTCGGGGCCGCGCTGTTCTACGCGAATGCCGGCCGGTTTTCCGAAGAGATCCGGCTGCTGGTGGGGCCGCCCCCTTCGCCGCTGCGTTGGGTAGTGGTGGATGCCGGAGCGATCATACAAGTGGATTACACCGCGGCGCGTGTGGTCAGAGAACTGCACGACGACTTGGCCCGCAAGGGCGTCGAGTTGGTGTTTGCACATGTGCAATCGGACTTAAGACCCGACCTGGACCGGCATCACCTGACGGAGGTTATCGGCGGCGATCGGATTTTCGATAGCCTGCACGATGCGCTGGACTGCTACCACAAGAATTCGTTAAGCCCCAGATAGACACGACGATAAACACGGATTCACACGGATAAGGCGAAGCCGCGGCTGGGTTGTGTAGTCGAAAACCGTTCCTTTAATACGCTAAATTTTCGGGCGGATATTTTCGCGATCGATATTCTCGATTGTGTTGTCGAGCGCGCCCTCGATCTTCGCTCACGTTTCTTTCAGGCTCCGGCGCACCGTTCCGCCGATGTAGGATTCCAAACCAATTCGTCACATTGTGCGATGGCGACATGGTGTCATTTGGAAAAAAATTCCAGTACAAACTCCCGCAAGTTCCCGGTACCGCTGTCCACGTTGGCGATATTCGATGCCTTCCCAACGCAGGGTCATTATGATAAACTTCTTGGGCGGATTCCTGAAACAAATCCAGGTACATACCTGAAATTCCAGTCGCCGTTCGTTCAGCAGGGAGCATATTGTGAGACACCAGGCCATCTTAAAAACCTCGTCGTTTGCCGTTGCGCTGTGCGCGTTTTTCGGCGCTGCCGGACATGCCCAGACCACGTTTAACGCGGCCAATGGCGCGCTCACGTTTCCGTCGTGTAACGGGAACGGCCCTCCGTGTGACGTAACCTCCACTATCACGCCCACCGGACTGTCTGGAACGATTTCGAACATTACGGTAACTCTAAACCCTAAAGTTATCGCCCAGTTTCAAGAGACCTTTTACATCTTGCAGGCCCCAGGCGGCAAGGCGATCGTGCTGTTAGGACAAGGATGCGTTGGCGATTCCAACAATAATTCGTTCACAATCAGCGATGCAGGCACCGCAACCCTGCAAGTCGCGCAAAGCGGAACGCAAGTCGACTGCAGCACTCTGAGCGGTACGTATAAGCCTGCCTCCAATGGCATCGGAACGAGCCTTCAAAGCTTTGTGGCGAGCTATAATCTCCCCGCGATCGACGGCAGCTCGACTCTACTATCGACTTTTGGCGGATTGGGCGGCGTCAATTTGACTGGCGCCTGGACTTTGTACGCGATTGAAGAATCGGGGGATGAAATAAGCGGTTCGCTGGGCAGCTCCTCGAGTGCGGCGTGGTCCCTGACGATCACGACGGCCGCCGCCACCGGCACCTCGACGTCGGTCTCTTCGAACGACAATCCTGCCTTCACCGGAGATGCGGTGACGTTCACCGCCACCGTGACCAGTACCTCAACCGTCAACGGCGGAACGGTGACCTTCCTGGATAGCGGGACGGCCCTGACTTGCAGCGGCGGCAATCAGACGGTCAGCAACGGATCGGCTACCTGCTCTCTATCGACTTTGTCGGAGGGCGCGCACAGCATCACCGCTTCCTATGGAGGTTCGGGGAGCTTTGGAGTAAGCACCAGCCCGCCGCTTTTGCAAGTCGTCAACAATCACACTGCGGCGACTCCGAACCCGCCCATGTACAAGTTCTGCAACGCGGGGACAATCACCATTCCACGTACCGGGGCTAGCGGCGATTACAGCGCTACGGGCGCCCCGGCAAATCCCTATGCGTCCGAAATTTTCGCCAGCGGGGTGAGCGGGACGATCCAGGATGTACAGGTGCTGCTTAACGGATTCACGTCTGTCGATCCGCAGGCGGTCGGCCTGCTGCTAGTGGGTCCCAATTCTAATAATCTCGATTTCTTCTCGTTTGCGGGCGGATCGAGTTCGGTGAGCGGTTTGAACGTGACGATTGACGACCTCGCAAGCGGTCAGATTCCGAACGGATCGATTTCGAGCGCTTCTTACAAGCCGACCTCGATTACGTCAGGCGATGCGACGGTGTACTGCTCAAATTCGGCGGGCTGCAATAACGTTATCGTTTCCGAGCCTGCGCCATCTACCTTCACGTCCGCCGGCCCGCACGGCGCGGGGACATTAATGGGGCAGTTCGGGGGGATCTCGCCCAATGGGACTTGGCAACTCTTCGCGGTCGACCGCATTGGTGGAGAGACAGCGAGCATCGGGAGCTGGTGCCTGAATTTTACGGTGTCGAGCGGAGACGCAACATCGACCAGTGTAACTTCGTCGCTGAATCCGTCGTACACAACCAGTCCCAACAATTCAGTGACTTTTACAGCCACTGTTACGGACACGGCCCATTCGGGCACCATTGTGGGTGCAGGAACCGTGACATTCGCCGATGGCGGCACGAATTTGACATGTACCGGTGGGAATCCCGCGACGGTGTCGGCGGGAACGGCCACTTGCGCGACGAGCTTCACGACAGAAGGCAATCACAGCATTTCCGCCAGCTACAGCGGGACCACGAACTTCGCCGAGAGCAACGCGACGCCTCTCACGCAAATCGTATACAACCACACCACGGTGAGCTTAAATAGCGGCGTCTACAGCTATTGCAATGCGGGACCGTTCGATATCCCGGCCGGCGGACCGAATCACAATGCCGGACCGTCGGGACCGTATCCGGAAGACATTTTCGTGTCGAGTCTGCCGGGAACGATAAATATTGTGAGCGTATCGCTGAACGACTACGCATCGAACGATCCGGGCCAGATCGACATGATGCTGGTCGGGCCCTGCCAGACGAACGCATGCACGCCGACGGTTGCCAATGGGATCGATTTCTTCTCGCGGGTGGGCGGAACAACCCCGGTGAGCGGCCTTAATTTCGTGATCGCCGATTCGGCCGGGGCGAGCCTGAGCAATACAGACCTTGTCGGCGGGACGTTCAAGACGACCAGCGAGCTGGGTACGAGCACTTATGGAGCTCCAGCGCCTCAGGGAACGTATCAATATGCGGCGCCAAACGGCGGCGCCACCTTCGGGACCGTTTTCTCCAGTGGCCAGAACGGCAACGGGACGTGGAGCCTCTATGGCGAGAGCACGCTCGAAGGCGCGTATGTGACTCTTACTGGCTCACCGGCGTTCTGTGTGAACATCACGCCGAACGCTCCCGTTCTGGCGATTACGAAGACGAACAATCCTACCGATTTCCGGCAGGGCGATACCGGCGACACCTTCGCGATCACGGTCATGAATAACGGGCCGGGAGCGACGGGCGATCCGACCGCTACAAATCCGGTGACCGTGGTCGATACTCTGCCCGTGTCGGGCCTGACGGCAACGGCTATTAGCGGCACGGGTTGGAATTGCACACTGAGCTCTTTGACGTGCACGCGAAGCGACGCGCTGGCTGCCACAGACAGCTATGACACGATCACGGTTACGGTGAACGTCGCGGCGAACGCCACGGCCAGCGTCACCAATAGCGCCGCCGTTTCGGGTGGTGGCAGCTCTGGGACCAAGACGGCAAGCGATGTGGTTACCGTGGTTCAGGTCGCCGATCTTACGATCGCGAAGTCGCATACAGGACCGTTCGTGCAGGGCGATACGGCGGCGGCGAACGACACCTATACGATCACAGTTTCGAATGCCTCCGGGAAGGGTCCCACGGTTGGGACGGTCACGGTGGCCGACACATTGCCAACTGGATTGACGGCCTCTTCGATGAGCGGCATGGGCTGGACCTGCACAGTTGGTACGTTGACCTGCACGCGCAGCGACGTTCTGGCGTCGGGATCTTCTTATTCGGCGATCTCGCTGGTTGTAACCGTGGCGTCGAACGCAGCCACGGGCACTAATAGCGTGACGGTATCGGGCGGCGGGGAATTAAATACGGCCAACGATACGGCGACCGATCCGACAACCATCACGCCTCTGCCGGACCTGACCATTTCGAAGTCGCACATGGGCAACTTCACGCAGGGGCAGGTGGGCGCTACTTATACGATTGTGGTGGGGAACGCTGCCAACGCCGCTAACACTACGGGTACCGTGACCATGACCGATACGCTGCCGGCGGGATTGACGGCGACGAACATAGCGGGCATGGGTTGGACTTGTTCGACGATGCCTCTCATGTGTTCCCGCAGCGATGCGCTAGCAGGAGGGTCCAACTATCCCGCGATTACGGTTACTGTGACGGTCGCCAGCAACGCGATGTCGAGCGTCACAAATATGGCGGCGGTATCCGGCGGCGGAGAGCTAAATACATCGAACGATACGGCGAACGATATGACAACGGTCATTCAGGTTCCGGATCTGACGATTGCGAAGAGCCATTCCACGCAGTTCGTGCAAGGAGACATCGGCGATAAGTATTCGATTGTGGTTAGCAACGCGGGTCCCGGTCCGGTGGTGGCGGGCAATACAGTGACGGTGGTCGATACACTCCCCAGCGGCTTGACCGCGACCGCGATTTCGGGGTCTGGCTGGTTATGCGTGACGGGAACTCTAACGTGCACTACCACGAACGCGCTGGCTTTGAACGGAATGTATCAGCCAATCACGGTGACGGTCAATGTGTCCTCGACGGCTCCCGCGAGTGTCACCAATATGGCGGCGGTTTCCGGCGGTGGAGAACTGAATACGGCGAACGATACGGCGTCCGATGTGACGTCTATTACACAAGTTGCCGATTTGACCATCTCCAAGTCGCACACGGGGAATTTCTACCAGGGGCAGCAAGGGGTCACGTACACGATCACCGTGAACAACGTGGGATCTGGGCCGACCGATGGCAGCCAGGTGCTGGTGAGCGACACCTTGCCCGCGGGCCTGACGTTTGTGTCTATGTCGGGGAGTGGCTGGACATGTCCGGGCGTGGGGCAGCCGCAATTCAGGCAGACGGTCTCGGTAACGCGGACCGGCAGGCGCGCGGAAGTGGAAACAACTTCATCGCGCACACCCGAGCCTCGCATTTCGAGCGCCCACACGTGCAGCCGTACGGATGTTTTGGCGATCAACTCGAGTTATCCGCCGATTACACTGACGGCCAATGTGGACAATAACGCGGGGTCAAGCGTCACTAATAACGTGGCCGTATCCGGCGGCGGCGAAATCAACACGTCGAACGATACGGCCAGCGATCCGACGACCATCACGCCGGGTCCGGACCTGACCATTGCGAAGACCCATACGGGCAACTTCATGCAGGGTCAGACGGGCGCGACGTATAGCATTGTTGTGACCAACTCCGGCGGATCACCGTCGGTGGGAATGGTGACGGTGGCCGATACCTTGCCAAGCGGACTGACGGCAACTGGGATCAGTGGGATGGGGTGGAGTTGCACTACATCACCGCTGGCCTGTACTCGTAGCGATGCGTTAGCAACCTCCTCGAGCTATCCGGCCATCGCATTGACTGTTAACGTTTCCACGAGCGCCGCCTCGCCGCAGAATAATACCGCGACGGTGTCGGGCGGCGGCGACGTAAATACAAACAACAATTCGAGCACCGACACGACCACCATCGTGCCGGGCTCCGATATGACCATTACCAAGTCGCATACAGGTACGTTCTTGCAGGGGCAAACCGGCGCGACTTACACGATTACAGCGTCGAACTCGGGCATAGGACCGACGGTGGGAATTGTGACTGTCAGCGACATGCTGCCTACGGGTCTGACAGCGACGGCCATGACCGGCACGGGTTGGAATTGCACGCTTGGCACACTGTCTTGTACGCGAAGCGATATTCTCGGACAGGGTTACAGTTACCCGCCGATTACGTTGACTGTCAGCGTTGCCGCAAACGCTCCATCGAGTGTCACTAATATGGCGACAGTGGCGGGCGGCGGTGAATCGAATACGTCGAACGACACGGCGAGCGATATTACCAACATTATTCCGCCAGCCGATTTGACCATTAGCAAATCGCACACGGGGAATTTCTT
>JBEKUT010000389.1:0-8525 GCA_049514735.1 Bryobacteraceae bacterium | reverse complement strand
GCGAGATTCGACCTTGCTCGATCTATGGACGCGGCTGCTCCACTATGAGGGGACGCCGGGAGTCTGGCACACGCTTCTTCATTTGCTGATCCGGCTGGGACTTCCCTACCCCGGTCTCAACCTCGTCTCGGGAGTTCTGGGATTGGCGGCGGCGTGGCTCGTGTTTCGCTATGCACCGCTGCCGTTGGCTGTACGCCTGTTGCTGCCGTTCACGTTTTTTCTCGCTTATCAATATCCTGTCGTAGCGCGAAGCTATTCGTTGGCGCCGCTTCTCGTATTTGCGTGCGCTTCTTTGTACAAGAACGCCGTCGAGCGCAACGGACTCTTCACTTTTCTACTCTGCCTATTGGCGGGATTGAGTCTTCACGCATTGGTACTGTCTGTTTCCATCTGGCTTGCATTTTGTTTTGGAGCCGCGAGCAGATGGCATGATAGGCGATTGCTCATCGCCGGAGCTATTTACATCGCCTTCGTGATCCTGATGATCGCGGCCGCGTGGCCCGCCCAGGATCTCGCGTTCCCGTATCATGTCGGTTTCTCTTTCGGGCGCTTCGCGAGCGCGGCTTGGACGAATTTCAGCGGGGCGTTTGCCGGCCAGCCGATTGTTTCTCTCGCCATCGTCGCTCTCTCGATTCCTTTCCTTTGGCAGGGACGCACGCTGGGCATGTTCCTTCTGTCGAGCTTCCTTCTTTGCGCCGCCAGCGCCTTCGTGTATGGGAACGTCTGGCACCAGGGATTCCTGTTCCTGGCGTGGCTCTTCGCGGTCTGGATCGCGGCGACAAACATCAAGCCGACGTGGCCGGTCTTAGCGTCGCTTGCAATAGTGATCGCGGTCCAATGTTATTGGACTAGCGCGTCTTGGAAATACGACTGGCAACAGCCCTACTCAGGCAGCCGCGCTGCCGCGAATTATCTGCGAACCACAGGAATCGCGGAACAACGCCCATTCTGCATCGGGTTCCCATGTGCAGCCGTGCAGCCTTATTTCGACCACAGCGTGTTCGCGAACTTCGATCACGCATACTGGGATTGGTCCTCGCAAAACCGGGCAGACGATCCCGCCGCGTTGTTCTCTTCGAACGCCCCAGCGTTTGTTTTAGTCGGCTACAAGACCGCTGCGGAACGGATCCGCTGGACGCAGGTCGTGGAGATGGCCGGTTACCAAGAGATCAAGCATTTTGAAGGCGGTGTGTTCTGGCAGACGCGGATTCTCCAGCCCGAGTCCTTCGATCTTTACCGGCGAGGAACTCCGCGCGCGATAGGGAGTGCGATTGAAATGGCCAATCCGGCGACTGCAAACCAGTTGCTCTCAGGATTCTATGACCTCGAGAATAACGCCTGGCGCTGGACCGCCCGCAAATTTTCCGTCGCTCTCGAAACGCCGCCCGATGCCGCTCAGAAGGGCGCGACGCTCCTGCTGCATTTCTACATCCCCGACGCGCAGTCGAAGAGACTCGGCCCCATCGCGCTAGGTGCTGAAATTAACGACGCGCCGCTTCCGCCCCAGACGTATACTGGCCCCGGCCGCTTCACATACTCGCGCGAAGTACCATCGAGTGTTCTCCAAGAGCAAATGATTGCGGTGAGTTTCAGTCTCGATAAAGCAACCCCGCCCTCGGGCGCCGAGGCAAGAGATTTGGGAGTCGTCGTCACTTCCGTCGAATTGACGCGGCGATGACGTTTCCCGAAGCGGTCCACACTTTCATCGAACTCACAACACGCTTCATCGCGCCGATGCCGATCGCGACCGAATGGGTGCTGGCGGCGCTGGCTGCACTGCTCATCGCCCTCGCGCCTATTGGCTCGCTGCGGTTCCTACGTTCCATCCGCGACCGCTTCCCGCAAATCGCCAACCGCAAAAAGCTGGCGATCGCAATTTGCGGCATACTTCCGGTCGCGATCCGGCTTTCGATGCTCGGCTTCGCTCCTGTTCCCGACCCCAGCATCCACGACGAATTCAGCCATCTGCTGCTCGGCGACACGCTAGCCCACGGCAGATTGACGAATCCTACCCATCCGATGTGGCAGCACTTCGAGACCATCCACGTCATCCAGCAGCCCACCTACAACTCGATGTACCCGCCCGGCCAGGGAGCGTTTCTGGCGTTAGGGGAAGTGGTTCTTGGCGAACCTTGGGCCGGAGTCGTGATCGGCGTCGGGCTGATGTTCGCCGCCATGTGCTGGATGATGCAGGGATGGCTCCCGCCGGTCTGGGCATTCTATGGAACCCTCATCGCGATCCTGAAATTTGGCGTTGTTGGATTGTGGATGAACAGTTATCTCGGCGGCGCTGTTCCTGGAATCGGCGGAGCGCTTCTCATTGGATCGCTCCCACGATTGAAGCGTGGAGTCGATCCCGCCTGGAACGGGTTGCTCTTCGGTTTGGCCCTCGTCGTACTCATGCTGACCCGCCCGTTCGAAGGCGCGGTGCTCGCATGTGCCGCGCTCGTTTACATCGCACGAATTCTGTGGAGCAACCGCCCGCTCGCACTAAAAGCCGCGATTCCAGCGGCCTGCGTGCTGGTCTGTGGATTCGCGTTCAACTCGTATTATTGTTGGCGCGTCACGGGAAGTCCGATAAAACTCCCCTACATGGTGAACCGCGATACGTATGGGTGGCCGGAAAACCTGGCCTTCCTTCCCGCCAAGAAAGTGGTGTTCCGCCACAAGGTGCTGCAAGCCATGTATCGCCTCGAAGTGGAACGACGCGATCGTTACGAGAATCCGTTGGATATCGCCGAGAGTCTCGATACGAGGCTTTACGACAACTGGACCTTTTTCTTCGGCCCATTGCTGACCGTTCCGCTTCTGTTCCTGCCCTGGATCTTTCGAGACAAGCGCACTCGCGTTCTTGTCGTGTTCGTCGGCGTAATCGCCATACTCAATCTCTTTCAATTGGTTCTGTACCCATACCATCTCGGCCCGATTGTCGCGGTCCTTTTCGCGCTCGTCGCCCAAGGAATCCGGCACATCTATGTTCTGCTGTCACGTCTGGACAGACGGCGCGCCATCTATTTCGCCATTGTGTTGCCTGCTTGCCTCATTGTGGTGGGAGCGATGAAACAGGAGGCGGCGCAACTCACAATCCCCCTGGCCTATTGGGAAAAAGCTGCTGAAGCCCATCGCGAAGCGCGAGCCGACATTGAACAATGGCTCGAAGCTCGGCCGCGAAAGCAGCTCGTGATCGTTCACTATTCGCCCTATCACTCGCCGAATCGGGAATGGGTCTACAATCGCGCGGACATCGACGGCAGCAAGGTAGTTTGGGCGCGCGAAATGGATGCGGCATCGGACGCCCGCCTGCGCGAATACTTCCATGATCGCGAGACGTGGCTGCTAGATGCCGACGCGTTGCCGCAGCACCTGGTTCGATATTCGGAAGGTTCGAAATAACTCATGGCGCTGGTACTTTCGGGCCCACATTGGAAAGTGAAGGCCTTGCTTGCCGTTCTGGTTCTCTCGCTCCTGCGAGCCTTCCCGAGCTACGAAGCATTGAAAACACCCTTCGTCGAGAGCACCTGGAGCCACACCTTTTTGCAAATCGACAACTTGATCTGTGACATGGGCCGCCTCTTCCCACCGGGCTCTCACGAGAGCAAGATGACGTTCCGTCTCACCGTGCCATTGTTAGCCCGGCTCCTGGGACTCAATGAGACTGGCATTCTGATCCTTTCCGCCATCGCGGGGATCGTGCTGCTCTACGTCTCCCTTGTCCTGCTGTACAAAATCACGAAGAGCAAAGAGTCGGCGTTGTTTATCTGTCTAACGATTGCGTGCGCCTGGGCGGGACAAACGGGTTTCCAAGAACTGCGCGGAGGCTTTTACGACTCAGTCGCGCTCTGCCTGTTGCTAATCGCCATGGCGGCCAACTCGCCTGTGATTGCCGGAGTCTGCGCTTTCTTAGCCGCGTGGACCGACGAGCGCGCCCTGATCGCCGGAGCGTTCGTAGTCCTTCTCTCCATCGCGATGCATGAACGCGCGAAGACCATTGCGGTCCTGGTCGGCTGGTGCGGATACGCCGTCTTGCGATTGTGGATGACCTCTCACTATTCGCTCGCCGTAGCAACCGGCAACATCGGATTCGATGTATTGGCACAACAGATCAGGCTAATTCCGATTGGAGTGTGGTCCGGACTAGGAGGCTGCTGGATCGTCATATGCGCCGGACTAGCCTCGGCCATCCGGCAGCACCGCTATACGCTGACCGCCGCATTCTGCGCTCTTCTAGCGGCGACGATCGTGAGTGCCCTTATGGTGCTCGATGTCACGCGCAGCATCGCGTATTGCCTGCCCGCCGTTTTCGTCGCAACTTATCTGCTTAAAGACGAGCCCTGGCTGAAGCGTCTCGCTCTATGGAGCGGAATCGGCTCATTCTTCGTCCCGACCTGGTACGTACAAGGAGACACTATGCTCTGGTATATCTATCCGCTGCCCCTGCAGCTTGCGCGATGGTTCGCGCCGCACTGAACTTCTTTACCAGCGCCACGCCCACGAAGATGACACACATCGCGAGAATCTCACGAACTCCGAAGCTTTCCCGAAAGACAAGCCATCCCAGAAAAACCGCGACGACAGGATTCACATAGCTGTAGATGCTCACCACCGATACGGGCAGGTGCTCCAATGCATATAAGTACGCGCTGTAGCCTACGATGGATCCGAATACAACCAGATACAGCACCGCTCCCACGCCTCGCGGAGTCCAATGGATCGCCTTGGCCGGGGCGAAGAGCGCCCATATGGAATAGACAATTCCGGTCGCGAGTTGCTGCACCGCGCCACTGATCACGGGATGCGCCAATGTCGGATGGCGCCGCTGCAGGATAGAGCCCAACGACCATCCGGCAGATCCGAATTGGAGCAAAAAGAACCCGATTAGAACGGGTCCGCCGAGTCCATTTTGAATCGCGCTCGGCCCCACCAACAGGACCGTTCCCAGCAGTCCCACCATCATGCCCGCGACGGTCGGGCCGTGGAGAGCAACTCCGCCCAAAAGGGCCTCAAATCCTACCATCCAGAACGGCGACGTGGTGATAAAGATGGCCGCCAGACCGCTCGGAATCAGTTCCTCGGCGAAGGCCAGGCAGCCATTTCCGATGCCGAGGATCAGCACTCCAAAGAGCGCTGTGAATAACAACTCGCGCCCTGAAGGCAGGTGAACTTTCAGGAATTTCGCCACTACCAGCATCAGCGATCCGGAGATGAAGTAGCGGATCGCGACGAGTTGCACGGGAGAGAACGTTTCGAGAGCGATCCGTATCCCGAGATAAGTGGTGCCCCAGAACAAACAGACCGCGCCCAGTGCGGCGTAGGCCTTCCACTGATGGTGATTTCGCAACGAGTTCAGGTTACCATTGGCGTTTGATCCTAACGCTTACTATCAACCCCGCTGTGGATCGTAATGTGCTGGCCGATCGTCTGGTGTTTGAGGATCGCGCCTATATTCTTGAGCGCAACGATTCAGCCGGAGGACGCGGCATCAATGCGTCGCGGGTGCTGCATTCCTTCGGCGCCGAAACCTTGGCCATTGCGCCCTCCGGCGGGAAGACCGGGGAGTTATTCAAAAAGCTTCTCGGGAAAGCCGACTTTCCCGTCGAATTGGTCCCCATTAATGAAGATATTCGCGTCAATTTCACAATAACGGACAAACACGGCTTGACCATCAAGCTGAACGAGCTGGGTCCTCCCCTGACGAATCGAGAGTTGGAGAACGTGGAGAAAGCCGTCGCGACGCATTTACCGCAGGCTGAATGGCTCATGCTGTGCGGAAGCATTCCCCCCGGCGTTTCCTCCGACTTCTATTGCCAGTTGATCCGCATGGCGCGCGGGCACGGCGTCAAGACGCTTCTCGATACCGATGGCCAAGCGTTGCTGCACGGCGTGGAAGGCGAGCCAACCGTGGTTACGCCCAATCAGCAGGAAGCGGAACGTCTGCTGAATCGCGCCTTGATCACGCGCGCCCATTTTCAGGATGCCGCCCAGCGTATTAAAGGAATGGGGGCGGAATCCGTGATCCTTTCCCTGGGCAGCCGCGGCGCTCTTGCAACCGACAAGAAGGGAACCGTAGAAGTAGTGCCGCCTCGCATCGACTCGCTTTCGCCGATCGGCGCGGGCGACGCTCTCGCGGCGGCGTTTACGTGGGCGGAAACGAATAAGAACAGCTTTGTCGAATCCGTACGTTGGGGCGTTGCCGCCGGAACCGCCAGCGCGCAGTTACCGGGATTGGAGTTTGCGACGCTGGAGCAGGTGAAGCAGGTTTACAAATCGGTGGAAGTTCGCGAAGTCTGATCTTCTTTGGTCTTTGTCTCCACCTTGGGTGCAAGGCCGGGAACATAGGCGACTAAAACAAAGAGAACCACGAGGCAAAGGAAGGTGGCCGCGCCTCCGATCACGAGGTAATCCGTGGGTTTGTGCGGGCCGGGCATTACGGTGCCGAGAATTACGACCGTTGCCGCGAACAGGAACACCATGCCGAGCGCGAGAATGACGTTGCGATTCATCAGTCGTACTTTTCGTAAATGATCTGCTTGCGGTCGAATCCCATGGCCTTCAGTTGCGTTCTCACGTCATCCACCATGGCTGCCAGTCCACATATATAGATATCCAGATCGCGCCTCTCTCCGATGGCTTCCGCCAGATGCTTTTGAACGTGACCAGTTCGCCCCGTCCACGATTCGGTGGGACGGCTGAGCGTCGGCCAGAACCGGAAATTCGAATGCTTCGCGGCAAGTTCCTCAACAACCATGGCGTGAAAAGGCCGTCTGCAACCAGATTGAGACATAGCGCGAATCGATTTCCATCAGGCGCCGACGCAATGGAATACGGCCGCGTGATCTCCTTGCCGCCGATGTTGTGGGTCAAAGAAACGAACTGGCCGGGCACAAAATAAAGCTCCCGCACCTCAGGCGCTTCGAAAACGAAATGGCGGACGTTCGGCGCGATCTCCCTTAGCTCGATCAAGACGGCCTTCACGCGAGAGCTCCCTGCGCGCGCTCCAGCAGGATTTGAAGCAGGGAAGGGTGCCCGTCGAGCGGGGGCGTAACTTCGATCTTAATGCCGCCATGCCGATTCGAGAGGTCTTCGACAATGCGCGGCAAGTCCCGTTCCACATGACGGCCGAGCGTCAGGAAGTAAGGGATCACAACGATCCGGTCCGCTCCCCGGGCAACGAGCTTTTCCACTGCGCCGGGCAGATCGGGCATGCCAAGCTCCAGGAAGGCGCTCTCCACCATCGGATCGCCGGTTTGAGCGAGCACCCGCGCGAGGCCGCTGGAGACTACCCGCACGGCCTCGTTTGCGGCTTCGATCCGTGAACCGTGAGCGAAAACGACAAAGGCAGTCATGCTCTATACGATGAGCGGAGACGTGCTTGGATTCGGCGGCGTGTCTGCCGGGAATTGCTGCGAATAGCTGTCGATGAATGCACGGCCGCGCGTCCGGCCGTTGTTAACGCGATACTCGACCCGCTGCAAGAGCAGCAACATGCTCATAATTTCGGCGTCTCGAACGGAGACTCCCGTAATTGAGGCGATGTCCTTGCGTCCTTCTGCGATCAGCCGCTGCATCGTATCGTAGACAGCCGCCGCAATTGGATTGTCCGGCCGGGTTTCGTAAACCAGTCCGCTCTGCAGCGTCTTATGGGTCCGGATGAGCGCATCCAACGCCTGTCGAACGTCGTAATCGATGACGCCGGCGGTAGACGAAATCGCGTCCATCAGGGCGTCGATGACTAACTGCGACACGCGAGGATTTTCATCGAGGAAGCGGGCAGGAATGCGGATGTCGGCAAAAGGAATGCTCGCGGGATCTATTTCGGGCGGCTTTTCGCGCAGCCGGGCTTCTCGGAGATAAGTGCAATCGAACGGACAGTTGACCGTATTCTCACGCTCCGTACCGCAACAAACAGAGCAAATTTCTCCCCGTACTCCGGGACAATAGCGGCGGGGTGTCCGCACCTCGCAAATAACACATTTCATGGGGGTCGACGACATCTTCATCGTATCATTGAGGTAATGGCCCGCATCGATCTTTACGTGAAAATCGACCTCGATCTGCCGGATTCGGAGCAGCCCGAAAAGCTCGCGGCAGAAATCTGCCGCCAGATCCGCAAAGTCTACGGTGTTCGTGCCGCCGAGGTCCAGAACATGGTCGAGCAGTCGTCCTGATTGAACTGTCTCATAGGTCCACTAGAGTTTCCCCAAAAACCGCCGATAGCCTTAGTGTTCGACCTAGTACGGGAGGTGCTGGGAGCCCATGACTGAAGACCAAAGAGAACTACTGCCAGAATCGGCGAGTGAAATCGTGCCGGAACAAGATCCTGCGGCAATTTTGAAAAAGCGTGTTTACATTGGTTTTGCCGCCACCATGGCCCTAGGCATGGCGGTCGCCGGAGCGTATATAACCGGTCGTCTGTTCGCAAAACAGGTTTCCGCGCATACGCCGGCAATCGTAGCCAGCAAAATAACACCAAAAACCGCGATAGCCGAAGCTCCGAAACCCGCTCCGGCCCCCGTGGTTGAGGATAA
>JBEKUT010000388.1:0-6974 GCA_049514735.1 Bryobacteraceae bacterium | reverse complement strand
GTCGATGGCAACGTCGTGACACTGTCGGGTCAGGTGACCCGCCCCGTCTTGAAGTCGGACGCCGAGAGAGTCGTGAAGCGTATTGAAGGCGTGGTGCAAGTAAACAATCAAATCGAGGTTCTGCCGCTCTCTCCCCATGACGATCGCCTGCGGCGCTCGCTTTACCGTGCGATCTACGGATACGGTCCGCTGAATCGCTACGCCTTGCCAGTACTCCAACCAATCCGTATCATCGTCAAGAATGGCCACGTCACTCTTGAGGGGGTGGTTGATAATGAATCGGACAAGAACATTGTGAATATCCGCGCGAGGGGAGTGCCCGGTTCGTTCTCAGTGACTAATAACCTTCGGGTCGGTGCTTAACTGACCCAAAACTTATTCGCGGGCTTGGTCGGTTCTCCATCGAACAGGCCCGCGTTCTTAATTCATTCCCCTTTTGCCGCCGCCATCAGCCGCGTCTCGTTCAAATCCAGCTCATGTTCCATCTCGCGCAATAATTCGTCCGTGACACGGCCTTCATCCCGCAAACGCAAAGCAGTCTGACGTTCCACTTCCAGCAGCGCGCGGGAAAGGTCCAGATACCGGCGGTAATTATCCGCGCCGACCTCGTCATGCTCCTTGCTATGACCCTCGACACTAGCCAAGCGATGCCTATACTGCTGCGCCAAATCGTCGTACAAGCCGGCAAAGGCCGGCGAGTCGTCTTTACGCAGATCTTCGAGATGTCCCAGAGCCGCTTCGAGCACCAGCCGGTGGGCTTCCTGTTCTTCACATTTGGGGACCGAAGTCTCCGCGACGCCCAACATGCGAATTAGCCAGGGAAGAGTCAGGCCCTGGAATACGAGCGTCACAAGAATGACGCAGAACGTCAAAAACACGATGAGGTCGCGATGCGGAAATGGGCTGCCATTGGCGACAGTCTCGGGTAAAGATACCGCCGCCGCTAGCGCGATCACTCCTCGCATTCCGGTCCAGCCGACAATAAAAGTCTGCCGCGCTTCCGGCTTCTTTTCTTTCTGGTGCAGCAGCCGCGTACGAATGAAGTAAGCAACCGACTCGGCGGGGAATGTCCATAAGATGCGAAGCAGGATTAGTAGTAAACTGAACACGGCGCCGTACACAATGAGCCGGCCGCGGTGCACTTCACTCACTCCCTCGAGTACAGTGGGAAGTTGCAGCCCGATTAAGACAAACACGAAGCCGTTCAGAATGAAAGTGAGTGAGTCCCATACAGCCCGGGCTTGCAGCCGTACCGCCGGCGAGAAAAATTGCGAACTCTTCCGCCCCAGATAGAGTCCGGCCGCGACCACCGCAAGCACGCCCGATGCATGCATTGCTTCAGCGGTCAGATAAGCCGCGTAGGGAACCAGAATACTGACGGCGATCTCGATTGGTCCGTCGTCAATGCGATGTTCAAACCACTCCACTATGCGCGCAAGTATCAGGCCGCTTGCGATACCGGCGAAGCTGAGATAGAAAAGACGCCATAAGCCGGAAGCAATCGTTGGATTTTGCCCGTGGACCACCATCGCAACCGCGAATTCAAGGGCCAGCAGGCCGGTTGCATCGTTGAGCAGGCTTTCGCCTTCGAGTAAGTCGACGATACGCTTTGGTAACCCGATGCGCTTCGCGATCGACGTTGCGGCAATCGCGTCGGTGGTAGCTACTGCGGCCCCTAGAACGAACCCCATGCGCCAGTCAAAACCCGCGAACAACCACGGTCCCGCTTCCGCGACGCCGAATACGGTGAACCCAACCAGGCCGACCGCGAGCATGGCAATGCTCACCAGATTGTGGGAGAAGTCCCGCCACGACGTAAACCATGCGGCCGAGTACAACAGCGGCGGTAGCACAACCAGGAAAATTAGTTCCGGGTCGAGAGTGATACTAGGGATTCCCGGAATAAAGCCGAGTAACAGCCCGGCGATCACCAAAACAATTGGATAGGGGGTTTGAAGCCTTCTGGCAAGCGCCGCGAAAACCGCGACAAACATGAGCAGCAATAGCAGAATCAATTGTGCCGCATGGACTCCGGTTTCCGGCATGAATCTTCCCTTGTATCATACCGGCACGGCCGCGCTTATCGCGGGCCGCTCACTTGGGAACCAGCCGGTAAAAATGCAACTGCTGTTTGAGCCCGCGCGATTCCGGAGTCCAGCAAACGGGGCCGCTCGCGATTGGAGCCCCGTGCACCGCTTGCGAGCGGATAATCCCGCGTGAGTCCCGCAGCAGCAGTTCCAGATTTCCAGTACCGCCGCGCCAACCGGTCGGTGCGTTCGTCGATCCGATTATGGTTGAGCCTGCTGGAAAGGTGTCGGTGACCTTTCCGTCGCTAAGCCCCGGAGGCACGCAAGCGAGTACCTCGCCATTGGATGCGATGCGAAGAGGCAAGCCCCAGATAGTGCCGCTCGCATCCTGGAAAAGACCCACGCGTTCCCCAGTCCCGTTCTGATCGGGCGTCGGATGGTTCCCAGCCGTGATCAGCGGACCGTAGGTCACCTGAACTTGGTCGAGTGGCAGGTAAGCCGCCCGACCCGGATCGTGGCTTCCGCCGCACGCGGTGAATGCCATCGTGGCGCTCACCGCCGCGATGAAGACATGAAGGCGGCGCATTTATGCCACCGCGAATGCCGCGCGCCGGTTCGAGTTCCTGGCGCGTGCTTCATCGGCCGCGAATTCAATCCCGAGACGCCGCATCTTGGCAATCAAAGTGGTTCGGGCGACCCCCAAGCGGGCGGCGGCTCCGTTCCTTCCTCCCACCACCCACTGCGTCTCCTCCAGAATTTGAAGCACATGGTCCCGCGTGGCGTCCTCCAATGTCTTGCTGTTCTTAGGCACGTTATTTTTCTGACTCCGCAATTGACTGAGCGGCGCTTCGAATATCGAACCTCGGGAAACAATCACTCCATGCTCTATAAAATTCTGCAGTTGGCGGACATTGCCCGGCCAATCGTACGCAAGCATGGCCTCCATTGTCTCCTCCGGGATCTCTTCCACCGATTTGTTCATGCTCGAAGCGTACTTGGAAATGAAGTGCCGAGTCAACTCCGGGATATCCTCGGAGCGTTCGCGCAGTGGAGGCATACAAACTGGAAACACGCTGAGACGATAGAATAAGTCCGCGCGGAATTCCTTATTCTCGACCATCTGCGGCAGATCCCGGTGAGTCGCCGCGATCAGGCGCACATTGACACGCGTGCTCCGCGTGCTGCCCAGCCGTTCGAACTCTTGTTCCTGGAGCACCCGCAGTAGCTTTACTTGCAAATCCAAAGCCAGATCGCCAATCTCATCCAGGAAGAGAGTCCCGCCGTTCGCCATTTCGAAGCGGCCGATCCGTTGTGTCAGCGCGCCAGTGAAAGCGCCGCGCTCATGACCGAACAGTTCGCTCTCTATCAAGCCGGCGGGAATCGCCGCGCAATTCAATTTGACAAAAGGACCGTTGCGCCGCGGACTCGAGTTATGAATTGCCTGCGCGACAAGTTCTTTTCCGGTTCCAGTTTCGCCTTGTATCAGAACCGTAGCGCTGGTGGGCGCTACTACGGCGATTTGTTCCATTACCGACATCAAGAGCCGGCTCGTCCCGATGATTCCATGCGGAACCGTTTCCCGCCCAACTTGTACGATTGAGTTATTCCACATTGTTATCCATTGCCCCTTTTTTCGCGATGAGTAATGCACCAAGTAGTAACTGGATAGCTTCAGCTTCCGATCGCCGCTTGAATTGCTTTGAACAAAGGCTCCCGGCGAACGGGCTTCGACAAGAAATCTATGGCTCCGCCCTTCAGAGCGCGTTGCCGGGACGGCTCGTCCGCATGTGCAGTGATAAAAACGATCGGGATTCCAGGCCGCTTGCTATTCAGTTGATCCTGAAGCTCAAAGCCGCTCATCCCAGGTAAAGTTACATCCAGTATCAGACACGCCGTATCATTCAAGCGCCCGGAAGCCAGGAATTCTTCCGCGGAAGCGAACGTGTCCACATTGAATCGAACCGCTCTCATCAAGCTTTTCAGAGCCTCGCGTATCGACGCATCGTCGTCGACAATAGAAATACGACGAGGCGCCCCGTCCTTTGTTACCGCGTCCCCCGCACCGTGCTCCAAAGTCTTCATCTAGCTCAATGATAAGGGGGCGGCGCGCGGAATTCTATCCTCCATTAGTCGCAGACGACTACTTATTTTTGGAGGGACTCAGTCTTTCCGACATCCTGACCAGGTCGGCCAGGGATTCCGCGCCCATCTTTTGCATAACTCGTCCGCGGTGGGTTTTGACGGTTAACTCGCTCATGCCGAGTTCGGCGCCGACCTGCTTATTGAGCAACCCGGCCGCGACCAGCTTCAGTACTTCCTTCTCGCGCGGCGTCAGGGAGTCGTAACGGGAGCGGAGTTCCTCCATCTGGGAACGCTCGTTCCACGCCACACGATCTTTCGCAATCGCGTCCTGGATGGCGTCCAGCAGCTCTTGCCCCCGGAACGGTTTGGTCAGGAACTCCACCGCTCCCGCCTTCATGGCGCGCACCGTCATGGGGACATCGGCGTGGCCGGTGATGAAAATGATCGGTATTGGGAAGTTGGCTGCTGCTAAGTCACGTTGAAATTCGAGACCGCTCACATCCGGCAGGCGCACGTCCAGTACCAGGCATGCTGGCGTCTCCGGACGTTTGCCGCTCAAAAACTCGCGCGTCGAACCGTAGGTTTCCACCCGCAATCCTACCGAGGCGATGAGTCTCTTGACGGATTCGCGAACCGCCGCATCGTCGTCGATCACAAATACGATCGGTTCGCTATCTTTCATGACGTGGCCGGCAGCGTGAATTGAAACGTAGCGCCGTAATCGCTGTTATTGACGGCCCACAAACGGCCTCCATGAGCTTCCACGATGGAATGGCTAATGGATAATCCCATCCCCATCCCTTCGGCCTTGGTCGTGAAGAACGCGTCGAAAATCCGCCGCTCATCCTTGCTGGCGATACCGACACCGGAGTCCCGCACCGCGACCAGCACTTCATCGGGGTTCTGCATCCGCGACGATATCGCGAGTAGCCGCGGCCGGCCGGCAACGCCGTTCATCGCTTCAATCCCATTTAGAATCAGATTCACAATTACCTGTTGCAATTGGACCCGGTCGCCCATCGTGGCGGGGAGATCGGCGTCAAACTCGGTGCGGAGTTCAACCTGGTTTCTCAACGCCGCTCCTTCTATCAGAGTAACCACCTCGCGAATCAGCTCGTTGATTTGCACGTTCTTTCTCTCCGGCGCGGCCTTGCCGAACATGGCGCGAATGTGCCGCACGACGTCGCTGGCCCGCGTTCCCTGCTGAGCGATTGAGTCCACCGCGGCGCGCGCCTCTTCGAGATTTGGCGGATCGGCGGAGAGCCACATCATGCAGGCATCCGCGTTTGTGACTACCGCGGCGAGTGGTTGATTTACTTCGTGTGAAATGGACGCCGCCAGAGCGCCCAACGCGCTCATGCGGGTCACGCGGGCGAGTTCGGCTTGCGCTTCGTAGTACGCCTCTTCCGCGCGCTTGCGTTCCGCCATCTCCGCCACCAACTGCGCGTTGGCCTGTCTTAATTCGACAGTCCGTTCCTCTACTCTCAGTTGAAGTTCATCGCGCGCATAACGGAGTTCGGCCTCGGCTTGTCTGCGCCACGAACTGAACCAGCCCACCACTGCCGAGGAAGCGGCAAACTCGATGAACACCGGCAAAGACTGCCGGTCCATTTCGAAGGAATAGAGCGGGGGCGTGAAGAAATAGGCAACTGCCAGAGCGCTGAGAACTACTGCAAGAGCCCCCGGCCATCGTCCGCCAAACCAGGTGCTTGTCACCACGCCGATGTAGAAGAAGAGAAATCCGGCAGTCGAAACAACGCTCTGTAATAGGAACGTTAGACCCAAGGCCGCGGCTACAAGCGCCACTGCCAGTCCCCAGCGAAAGATCGTGGATGCCAATTGGCGTGAGCCGGGAATGCTTTCCATGCGAATTACGGACTCTCGATACCGAACTGTTCAATGAACTTTCTTGAGATTACCTCGATCCAGTAGCGAGGTGAACGTACGGGCGGCAAATCGGCTAAAATACCCTGAAGCGACAGTTCCTTCTCGATTATGGAGCGGGACAACACTTCCGGGGATGTCACTAAGCTCCTCGCCAATTGGGGCCAGGGAAACCTTGAAGCGCGCGAAGAGTTGATCCCCCTCGTCTACCAGGAACTGCGCAGCCTGGCCTCTGCGTACCTGCGCCGCGAGCGGCCGGATCATACCCTGCAACCGACTGCTCTGGTCCACGAAGCGTACATTCGCCTGGTGGATCAACGAAACGTCACTTGGGAAAATCGACATCACTTCTTCGGCGCGGCCGCCCAATTGATGCGGCGCATCCTGGTGGACCACGCGCGCAGCCATCTGGCCGAAAAGCGTGGCAGCGGCGTCGCTAAAGTCGCGCTGACGGAAGCGGTCGTCATGTCTCAAGAACAGCCGGCGCAAATGCTGCTGTTGAACGACTGCCTGACCAGGCTGGCCGCCCTCGATCCGCAACAGGGACAGATTGTCGAGTTGCGCGTCTTCGGTGGTTTGACCGTCGAGGAGATCACCGCGATCATGGGCATCTCGTCGTCCACGGTGAAGCGGGACTGGGCTCTCGCCAAAGCCTGGTTATCGCGGGAAATCGGCACGGCCGAGGCGTCGTGAACCCCGCCAGTTGGGGTGACATCAAGGAACTTTTCGGCTGCGCCATCGAGCTGGAGCCGAGCCAGCGCAGCGCCTATCTCCAGGATGTTTGCGGAACCAATGAAGCGTTGCGCGCAGAACTGGAATCTCTGCTCGCGTCCTACGATTCCGAAAAAACCGTTACGGAAAATCGGAGAGGTACGCATGCCACCGCGGCCGGCGAACGGATCGGCCCGTACCAGCTGATCCGTCAAATCGGGACTGGTGGCATGGGTGCCGTCTATCTGGCTGTTCGCGCCGACGACACAT
>JBEKUT010000387.1:0-12188 GCA_049514735.1 Bryobacteraceae bacterium | reverse complement strand
TTCTGTGGACGGCGCGGGACTGCTCTACATTGCGAACAGCGACGCCGGCGCCGTGACGAAATACAATCCAGCGACGCAGCAATCGACGACAATTCTCAGTGGTCTCGATTATCCATGGGCCACGGCGATTGACGCCATGGGAGACATCTACGTTGCTAACTCGTCGGCTAACGTGATCAACAAATGGAGCCCGTCCACGCAGCAGGGTCCGGTATTGCTGTCCGGCTTGAATATTCCCTGGGGCGTCTCGGTAGATACGGCGGGGAACGTATATGTTGTGGATTCGTACAATCAAGCCGTCAAGGTGCTCGGCCCCGGGTCGCAACAACTGACGACTCTGGTTGGCTCCGGGCTCTATTATCCTCAGGACGCCGCCGCCGATCCGTCGGGCAACGTGTACATCACGACAGCGTACAGCGCACCACTTCAAGAGTGGAACGCCGTGACCCAGAGCGTGACTACCTTTGCGCCTACTGGTCTGAGCACGCCATTCGAAATTGCTTCGGATAACGTGGGCAATCTCTACGTTACCGATCCCACAAACAAGACCCTGTGGGAAGTAACATCCGTCTTCGTTGGACCCGCTAGTGCTAGCGAACCGGCAGGACCCGGATCGGATTCGCTGTTGCCGGTCCTTCCCGCGACGGCTCCTCTGAGCGGCGTTTTCGCTCCGACCAGCGATCAGTCCTGGCTGACAATTGGGACGGTCTCGAACGGGATCGTCAATTTCTCATTCACAGCCAACGCGTCCACTTCAGCGCGGACCGCCCACATCGCTATTCTTGGCCAGACCATCCCGGTAACACAAAGCGGCGCGGTTCCAGCTTCGGTGGCCGTTGTTAGCGGCTCCAACCAAAGCGCGGCCGTGAACGTCACCTTCTCGCAACCGCTCGTCGCGGTCGTGAAAGACGCTAATGGCGATCCGCTCCAGGGAATCACGGTAAACTTTGCGGGACCTATGACAGGCGCAAGCGTCGCGTCCACTTCAGCTCAGACCGGCTCGAACGGTCAGGCGACAGTAAACGTGACAGGGAATACCGCCGCGGGCAGTTATTCCGTGACAGCTAGCGTTGCGGGCGTGTCCGGCGCCGCAAGTTATTCGCTTACTAACTTGGCCGGCCTTCCAGCGAGCCTCGCTTTGACCGGCGGCAGCGGACAGACTGCAACGGTAAATGCACAATTCACTTACTCTCTCTCCGCGACAGTCACCGATGGGTACCATAATCCTGTTCCGAATGTCACGGTCACTTTCGCGCCACCCGCACAGACGGGCGCGAGCATCACTTTCGCAGGCGGGCTAAATACGGCTTCGACGAATAGCACAGGCGTGGCGACTTCCGCTACGATCACTGCGAATACACACGCGGGAGGACCTTATGATGTCAGCGCTACAGCGGCTACCGGTTCCGCAACCAACAATTTCGTCCTGACGAACACGGCGGGAACTCCAGCCAATGTATCGGTCAACGCCGGCAACAATCAGCAGGCTCTTATCAACGCGACGTTCGCGACGAATCTGCAAGTAACGGTTACCGATCAATATACCAATCCCGTGCCTTACGCCAGCGTGACGTTCGCGGCTCCGTCCAGTGGCGCGAGCGGTTCGTTCCAAGGCGGCGGCAACTCGATCATGGTGAATGCCAGCGCCTCCGGGGTTGTCACGGCCCCCATTTTCACTGCCAACGCAATCGGCGGCTCCTACACCGTGACCGCGACATCGGGCAGCGTCAAGTCTAACTTCTCTTTAGCAAACGAGGTTCAAATCACGGTGTCTAGCAGTCTGAGTGGACCTACTGTCACCGTGGACAACGGAACGCCGTTCACCGGATCTCAGACCTTCACCTGGGTCTCTGGCACGAGTCACAGCATCGCTGCCAGCACGCCTCAAAGCGGCGGTACCGGCGTCCAATATGTCTGGCAAAGTTGGAGCGACACGGGCGCGATTTCGCATTCCATTACCGTGCCAACAGGTAACTCCACTAATACGGCGAATTTCCAGACGCAGTATATGCTGACCACTACGGTGGCGCCCTCGTCGAGTGAGGGAAGCATCTCGCCCGCGAGCGGCTGGGTAGCCGCGAACAGCAGCGTGAAGGTCACCGCCACGGCGAATTCGACCTATGTGTTCACGGGCTTTTCCAACGCTCTGGCTGGAACGACAAATCCGCAGTCTCTCACCGTCGCTGGGCCGGCTACCGTCACTGCTAATTTCGAAACCGGGCCCGACCCAGCCATCGCAAAGTCGCATGTTGGTAGTTTCCGCCAGGGCGACCACGGCGATACGTACACAATTACTGTGACTAACCAGGGTCAGGCTCCAACGAGCGGGACGCTGCAAATGACCGATACGCTTCCGGCGGGTCTGACCGCGACCTCTCTGGTGGGACCGCCGAATTGGAGCTGCGTCCTGGCGACCCTGACCTGCCAGACTTCGGCCGCGCTCGCCAGTAGCGCCAGCGCGCAGTTCACGGCGATCGTGAATGTCGCTGATAACGCCGCTGCTTCGGTGACGAATATGGCCACAGTATCCGGCGGCGGAGACGTAAATCCGAACGATAATACAGCGAATGACGTGACGAGTATCATTCAGACCGCCGACCTGACGATTACGGATACGAATTCCGTTTCGTTTATTCAGAACAATCCGGCCAGCTACGCGCTGGTGGTGAGCAACGTGGGTCCAGGTCCGACGGTGGGAACGGTAACTGTGATCGACACGCTTCCCTCGGGTCTGACCGCGCAAGGGATTTCGGGCATGAACTGGACCTGTACTCTTTCTACGCTGACTTGTACCCGCAACGATGCGTTGGCGCCTGGCGCAAGCTATCCGCCCATTACGGTTTCGGTGTGGGTGAATGCGAACGCACCGGCGCAAGTTACTAATCTCGCGGCGGTATCGGGAGGCGGGGAGTTAAATGCGGCGAATGACTCCGCCAGCGACGTGACGCTAGTTTATCAAACGGTCCAGATCACTATAACGGCGGGTCCCTATACGGGTCTCGATGTTATTGTCGACGGATCGATGGTTCCCGCGCCGCACACGTTGACGTGGTACGTTGGCTCGACACATACGATCGCCGCGCCGGCCACGCAGGGAACTCATACCTTCCTGAATTGGTCAGACGGCGGCGCTATCTCGCACAATATCACAGTTCCGGCGGCGGCGACTACTTACACGGCGACTTACCATTAGCGGGACGAAGATGCAGACGACGCAAGACGATCGTCTGCACCACGCGCCACTCAATGGGCGGCGGCGACGGCGCCCTTTTTCGCCTTCACTTTTCGCAGCATGAACACAATTGGAATGCAGAGGAAACAGAGGAGGGCCACGTAGCGCAGATCGTCCACGTAAGCATAAACGGCCGCCTGTTGGTCGAGACTGCGATTCAGCAAAGCGTAGGCTCGGAGTCTGGCGATGTTGGGCGCGGCGTGTGGCGACATTACCAGATCCAGTTTGTTGAGGACCGGCTGAACGTGAGCGCCGGGAGATAGATTGCGAACCAGGTCGGCGCGGCGAATCTGCTCATGCCGCGAGACAATGGTATCGATAATCGAGATGCCGACGCTGCCGCCGATGTTGCGCAGCAGATTGTATAGTCCGCTGGCATTTCCAATCTGCTCATTGGGCAGCGTCCCGACGGCCGTGGTGGAAAGGGGGACGAAGACAAGTCCCATGGCGCTGCCGCTAATCACGATCGGCCACAATAACGACCATTGCGAGATACCGAGCGTCAGTCCACCCATCCAATACGCAGTGACAGCGAAGCCCAGGAATCCTGTCGCGATCAGCCAGCGATTGTCCATTTTACTAGTTAAGACAGCGACAACCGGCATGATGGCGATCGCTCCGAGTCCGCGCGGACTTACAGCGAGACCTGCGGCCGACGCTGGATAGCCGAGCAGAGTCTGGTAAAAGAGCGGAAGCAGCGTCACGAGTCCGTAAATGGCCGCGCCGAATAAGGCGATGAGGAGGCTACCGAGGGCGAAGTTGCGGTCGGCGAATATCTTGAGATCGACGATGGGGTTGCGGGCTTTGAGTTCGCGAATGAGGAAAACGACGAAGCCAACGATCAAGATCGCGGCGGCCCACCGTATCCAGACGGCGCCGAACCAGTCGTCCTCCTGGCCTTTATCGAGAATAATCTGAAGCGCGCCGATCCACACCGCCAGCAATCCGAGACCGATGGAGTCGATGCGCGATGGCTTTGCATTGGCGATGTAAGGCGGATCCTTCACGAATTTGCCGATCATGAAGATCGCGAGAACGCCGATCGGAATATTGATATAAAAAGCCCAGCGCCAGGAGTATTGGTCTGTCAGCCAACCGCCCAGGGTTGGGCCGAGAACCGGCGCGACAACCACTCCGAGGGCAAAGAGCGCCATCGCGGAGCCGCGCTTTTTGGGCGGGAAGCTTTCGAGAAGTATCGCTTGCGACAAAGGTTGCAGGGCTCCGCCGCCGGCTCCCTGAACGGCGCGTGCGAACAGCATCATGCCCAAGCTTTCCGCGGACCCGCATACGAAGGACGACACGGTAAATACGACGATGCAAAACAGCAGAAAATTCCTGCGTCCGAAGCGTAGAGAGAACCAACTGCTGGCGGGAAGGACGACGGCGTTGGCTACCAGGTAACTTGTTAGAACCCACGTTGCCTCGTCCGTTGTCGCGGAGAGACTGCCAGCGATATGCGGCAGCGCCACCGATGCGATGGAAGTATCCAAGACTTCCATGAAGGTGGGCAGCATCACCGCCGCGGCGATTAACCAGGGGTTACAATCGGGGCACCACGAACCTAGGGGATTTGCGTCTTCGCCGGGCAGATGCTTGCGCCTCGAACGTTAGATGCGGCGAGGCGAGAGGTGTTGCGCTTCGCTATGGAACGATCGCGGACTGGATCACAGGATCGAAGCGCATCTGGAAATCCGCCAGCTCGGAGGCCGGTATGCGTCCGGCGAAAACCACGCGGCTTTTCTCACCGTCGACCCAGGTTGAATACTCCACCATCTTTTGTCCATGGCTGACATAATCGCGACCGCGCTCAGTGCCGGCCGTCCGCCGATGGTGGTGTTCCGCACGCTGTCCGTCCGGTACTTATAGCCTTCGAAGTTATTGCGCTGCATGGCCTTGACATCCAGACGCTCACTCTTCGCCGCTTGGGATAACCTGGGCCGACTGCTCTGACGCCGGGCCTTGGCTCGCGATCACCGCCGCTTGGGATAACCTGGGCCGACTGCTCTGACGCCGGGCCTTGGCTCGCGATCACCCACTCGGCCGGCACGGCAAACTCGATGCCAGTCCGATTGTGATGATAGATGCCGTTTGCGAACGTGCCGAGTTGTGTCTGAGCCGGCAGGACTGCGGCAATGAAAACCGCCGCCTGGCTCGCGAGGGAGCGGAACTAGCCGTGAAGGGTCTCAATAAGCTTGCGGCCCAAAAGAGAGCAGAGAGGGAAGCCCGAGATCGAGGCCCCTCTGGCCCGCCGCCGTCAATCAAATAAGAGTTGCCGACGAATCCCGTTCACTTGGCAATACTGTCCTTCCCCGATCGCGAAGATCCCTCCGCCACCGAGTAACCTCCGCACCATCTAACGCGTCGTACCGCACAAGGAGGCGTGTATTTCATGCTTATATGAAATCCTCCACACCGAATTCCGAGCGCGCAGAATCATTGACGAAATCTATTGGCGAGTACGAGGACGTGGCGAGTCGTGAAAGGACCATTTGCTGAATTTACAAGTTGGTCGATGGTGACTACCCGGCCCTTGCGTTGGGCGCGCTCGATCATCCCATTGAAGGTGTCAATGAGCGGCCGAGTGACGTATCGGATGCCGACGCGCTTGTCGGCCGCCAAGGCTTGGCCGATCAACAAATGAGCGTG
Source organism: Bryobacteraceae bacterium (assembly GCA_049514735.1). Lineage (GTDB taxonomy): Bacteria > Acidobacteriota > Terriglobia > Bryobacterales > Bryobacteraceae > JAICMB01. The sequence goes on along the minus strand of JBEKUT010000387.1, from coordinate 6,310 downwards.
ATGGGGATTGCTCAACGTGGTATCGAGAACGATCTGAGCGCGTTCGCGGTCACCGGTGTAAGCCAGCGCTGAGCTTTTCCCGACCGCGTTCCCTTCAGCCGTGAAGACGATAATGTTCTTCTCTTCGGAGACCGCCGTTTGGGCAAGCGCCCGGCGAAACAGTTCGTCGCGAATCCATTGAGCGGCAAGGTGGACGGCTTCGCGGTATTTCGCACGGTTCTGGTCGTACTCGGGGAAAAGGGTGGCCGCGTTATCGGCGTGAGTACGTTGCCGAATTTCACAGAGTAGGCTGTCAGGTACCGGATCTGTCCTTAGCGCGGCAAGAATTCTGTCTTGAACGATCTGTTCGTCCTCTGGGAGGGCCACTCCCACATAGTAGCGGCGAAGCCGCCCAAAGGGCGCGTGAACGGAGCGGCTTCGCGGATCGCTTATCGATAAATCGCGCTTTGAGAAACTGAGAAAGACGAAATGGCTTGCGCTATGCCCAGTCCTGCCGCATTAAAGTTAACCGGCTTAGTGGCACTGTGAATTGACCGTCTGTCGCCTGAGCGGTGCAGTTGAACCCGGCGCCTCCGCCATTCGCGCCGAGAGACCAGCCGCTAATTATGACATAGCCGCCGGGGTCCGCCCGCTCCACGTGACATTAACTCCAGCGGGTGATCTCGCTCACGCTGTTCTGGTTATTCCAGGTTAATGGCTCCGGCATTTGGACGCTTATGTTAAATGGGCCCATGTCCGCTGCCGCCGGTGCCAATGATGTTATAAGACCCTGCGCCAAATAAGTCGCTGTAAATCCCCTGGACCCGCTGAGATTCGCGACGTAGTTGCCCACGCTTAACTGGAAACGGAGGCAGGACCGGAACGATCTGTTTCTGCCCGTTCGGCCCGTCAATGGTAACGGCCGCACCAGCATCCGACGCATACCAGGAGCCGAATTGACAGCCGAAGTCGCTACTGGAAAGGGAGGAGCATAAGCGGTTTGTCCCGGATTGAACATATATACGGAACAAGCTCCATAATTGAGCATCTGGGGCGGAAGTTCTGTCGCTAAAATCCGCGTATGAAGCGTATTTTTCGAATTCAGAACAGAGCAGACTGCCACCCTCGGACGCAATCGCTACGGAGGTAAAGTTGCTCACGACATTACCGATCTGAACAGCCACCGGTACATTGGAACCCGTCACGTTCGACGGCACGCGAAACTGGATCTGATCCAATCGGCTGCAACAAGGTGAGCGCCCGTAATATGTGGGCTCGACCTCGACGCCGCCGACATACACAGTCGGGGTTAGTCGGGGTAACGGAACCAACATTGCCCGCGAGCGGAGGCTCACTATCGCTCCCCTGAAGAACATATACGATTGGGGCTACCGCTCCCTGCCGGTGAAGGCTCGGTTACGGTCGAAATTCTTTATTAACATTGGTGGCCCGCAGGGCCATGCGACTCCTTTGAAGAATCGGCCACATGCGCGCTTGTAACGGTCCCATAGGCGACCGCTCCCTGCCGGTCACGGCTCGGAACGGAGCCTTGAGGTTCCTCATCGACTTGGGTGGCCCGCAGGGCCATGGGCGCTCCCTGTGATTGCGCCGAGACCAGTTCCCCAGATGTTCAGGACATCACCGGCAGCCGCGGATGCCGTATACGAGACCAACCGATTCTGGCGGTTCGTAAAGACGCCCTGGCCACTGCCGGTTTGATTGATCGCAAAAGTACCGAAGCTGGCTGGGACGACTTCGACCGCTACCGTGGCGGTGCCTTGCGGCACGCCGATCGAGACTTCATGGAATGAAGCCGACAACGGGTGGGCGGAAACCTGGAAGCCCGGCGACAGTCCCAGGTTCGATCCGAAGATCGTGAAGATCGATCCTTGGGGATGGAGGAGTTCGGCAGACCCTGCGCAGAGTAACTGGCCGCATTAGCTATTCCCGTACCGTCGTTGCGGATGACGGGCTGCGTCTGCGCTGTTGCGGCGATGAACGACAAACAAGACATAGCCGATTTGCGCTATGATGCGTTTTCCCCGGTTGATGCCAAAACTAATTACAGGAGTCTGGGCGGCGCCCGAGACGCCGCGAACGGCTGACGGCAAGTTGGACGAACCCGCGTTTTGCCACGGAATCGAGTTTCTGCTCGAACGCGGCATTCAAGGGTTTTCGATAAACGGCAGCCCGGGCGAGTATGGCTCGACCTCCGGCGAAGAACTGAAGCGGCTCCTCGATCTGATCCGAACCGCCGGGTCGGGCAAGGCCGAAGTCATCTGCTCTATAGGCGCGGCCGGGACTCATGGCGCGTTGTCAAAAGGGAGGCTCGCCATCGAAGGGGGAGCAAGAGCCCTACTGCTCCCTGCGCCTTATTTCGTCGACTACGAACAGGAGGACCTCTACGCGTTCTGCCATGAGGTGGCGCGCCAATTGCCGGCTCCTATCCTTTTATATAACCTTCCAACCATCTCGACCGGCTTGGATATCTGGACAGTCCTGGCCCTGATTAACGATTTACCCAACATCATCGGCATAAACGATGGCAGCGAGTCGCTCGACATTCTAGGAGCGCTGACACAAACCGGCGTTGACGCGTGCCGCATCGCCGGACACGAATTAGCGCTGGCCGAGGCGTTGCGGGAGCAAGTGTGCGATGGCGCACTTTCCGGAATTGCCAGCGTTATACCCGAGTTATTACTTACGCTTTTCGAACGCGGCAGCGAACCAGATACGTTTGGATTTATAGAAAGCGCCTCATTACTCGATCAATTTGCGAAACAAATCGCCGCGCTTCCAGCTCCCTGGGGCCTAAAATTAATTGGCGAGAGCCGCGGAATCGGGAAAGCGATCTTTAATCAGCCGCTTTCGGAACGCCGCGTCCAACAGGGCCGGGCGCTGCAGGCCTGGTTCGAAACCTGGTGGGCTCAAATATCGTAGTACTTTGCGCCGCAGGGCTTCAGTATTTTTCCCGATATGCCGATACTCTTTACGGAATGCTTTCCGGACACTCCGCAACGCCCATGCCGTATGAAAATTATGCCGCTCTCGATCCGATTCGGATCACCGCGCTCGACGGCCTGGAAAAGGCCGTGCCCGGCGTGGTCGACGGATTAGGATCCGGAGGTACGCTGCGTGTCACGGTGCCGACGCACCTTGCCGCGGGGATGCCGGTGCGAATCGAAGCCGGATTGCAGTGTACGGCCTCGGGAATGGTGTTGTTCTCATCTACGCAAGGAGATAAACATTACGCCACCATCGGCATCAGCCCCGACGAGCGGCGCCGCGACCCGCGCATACCTGTGAACGGGAAGGCGCACATCGTTTCCGTGAATCCTCCCTTGCTCATCGACGCGAATGCGCGGGTCACGGACGTGTCGCGCTCCGGGATCGGCATTTTCACGGACGCGTCGGTTCCTTCGGGTACGGTGCTCAAGATTGTGACCGATGGATCGGTTATCTGGGGCCAGGTGCGCCACTGCGCGCGTCTCGCCGCGACGGGGCATTACAAGGCGGGCATCGAGATTGAGACCGTGATTTTCCGGGACGAAGCGGGTCCGGCGGGAGCAATGTCGGCTCGGGCTTTGTGGGGCGCCATTTCGTCGGCGCTCCGGAAACTCCGCGGACGCATATAGTATGTAGCCTTGGATTTACTCATATCGAGGCGCACCCTCGTGAGTGCGGGCTTCGTTCTTGGCCAGCAGTTAGGCAGCGGTGCTAGCATGACTGCCTACAGCAAAGCTATGCGAGTTCTTTCTAAGGGCGTAACTTTAATGCTGGCGTTAATGGCCGGTGGCGGCTGGGCAGCCGATCGCGTCGGCACCGAAAACGGGCGAATCGTCCTTGAAGACTCGTCGGGCAAGAAGTCGGCATTAACGCAAACTGGATTCGACTCAGATCCGTGGATCAGTCCCGATGGGCGGACTGTCGTGTTTCTCAGGAGGCCGGCCGAAGACATGTTCCGAACTTCAGTTTACGAGATTGATTTGCGGACTCTGATCGCCCTGAAGCGACACAACGACGAGATCATCGGCCGGCCTTATTTCTTGTATTGGCTCTACTCGGCCGCGGGAGTGGAGTTGGGCTTGGCCGGAGTCGAAGACGAGGATGCGGATGTGCTTCGTGACGCTGCCTGTCAGGTACCGCAGTCGCTTCCGGCACCGGCTCCTTCACGTCCGCTGAGCACCACCGTAGGGGCTGCAATGCACATGGAGGAAAGCGCGATGAATGGTCGACTCGTCACCCGCGTTGAGCCAACATACCCTAACCAAGCGAAGTCGGAGCACATTCAGGGCGACGTGCGTTTACAGGTGCGAGTCGGGGCGGACGGGACTGTTGAGGAGGTCAATTTAGTCAGTGGTCATCCGCGGCTTGTTCAAGCGGCTGTAATCGCGGTAAAAAAGTGGAAATACCGGCGGGTGGTCTCTGCGGGGCATCCGGTTGAGGTCGTGACGAACGTCACAGTTCGGTTCCGCCTGCCTTCAACGGATAGGTAGCCGCTCGCGAGACTGAGACTGTAATTGAGGCGGTTCATAACAGGCGACTATCGTAGGCGATCTTAATGCGCGCTACGTTTACAATAACGATAGCAATGTGACATCGCAAACGTATCCAGTGACTGCCTCGACGGACGAGTTGTGTCTGGTTCGCCTACGGCCTTACCAACGGATTGCTGACGATTTGCTACACCGGACTCATTGAGACTCGATCCTATAACTGGATCGGATCACTTCATCAACTCAGAACTCGCAGAGACGGCCGAAAGGGGTGGCCGAAGATAGCATGTGGACGATTCCCATTAGCATTGCCGGTCTCGGAGTGATTTTGCTCTGGGCGGAGTTCGCGGCAGTCCGCGCGAACAGAGGACGCGCGCGACAGGAGGTCGAAACGATGCAGGCGGCCGCTTCTCGAATTGTATTGCTGCTATGCAGAATCGTGCTTGTCATCTCCTTGCCAGTCCTTCCATACCCTTCGGTCACAATTTAACGGGAATCGGCGTACCCTTCCAGATAGGGGTATGGGTGCACGACTCCCGCGGCATCCGCTTTGGCGAGGCAGTTTGGGGGATCCCTGCCTATGCGCTAAATGGGTTTATCGGCTATCGGTTACCCGACCTATTCATCGCGATGGGTTCGTGGTTAAGTCGCCATCGTTAGACGTCGTGCGGCCCCTCACACCTCCAACGGGCGTTACGTACGACGGTACGGGCCGGCCCAGTACGTCCACATCGCCGTTTAGTGCGGTGACAAACTACGTTTACAACGACACCGCTTCGCCGCCGACGCATAAAGCCACGACCAACAGTCACTGGGTCACCACAACGCTCGACGGATTCGGACGTACGATTCAAACGGATACAGGAGATACTGTGACGAGGTCGACGACGCAGGTGCAGTTTGCGGCCTGCGGGTGCTCGCCGCTGGGGAAGATGTCAGCGCAGTCGCAGCCCTACGATCCTAACGCCAACGGAGGGCATCCGAACGATTTATTGGAAGACTTACACCTATGATGGCTCGGGGCGCACCACCCAGGTGACCCTCCCGGACGGCAGCTTTACCAAATATGCTTACTCAGGCAACACTGTTACTGCCACCGACCCAGCCGGCAAGTGGAAGAAGTTCACGATGGATGCCTTCGGGAATCTCGCCGAGGTGGACGAGCCCGATCCTACGCTCGGCGCCGTTTCGACGTTTTACACCTATGACATTCTGAACCATCTCACCCAGGTGCGCATGCCCAGAGGATCGAACACGCAGTATCGTACCTTCAATTACACCACTAGCAACACGGTGGGCCCGTATTTGCTTAGCGCGACAAACCCGGAAAACGGGGCGGTGACTTACACATACAACGTCTCCGGAAACGGGATCGGGTTGGTGGCGACGAAAACAGACGCAAATGGCAACCATTTCACGTATACCTATGACGCCTGGAGCCGCCTGACCCAGATCAGCGCGGGCGGGACCGTCCTGCGGACTTTCTACTATGACTCGAATCCTTTCGATTCCAGTACGACCTTCAATCAGTATGCGTCGGGGCGGCTAACGGCAGTGCAGAATGCTCCGGTAGCTGGCATCCAAAGTGAATTCTTTATTGAGATGTTCGCTTATCAGCAGGCGCCAGCGATTGTTGAGAAGCGCCTACGTATGTCCGAAGTGGTGTCGTATGTTCTCAACAATCAACAATACGCGGCGACCATCGTTGGCGACCTGAATGCGAGCTACACTTACAATAATGAGGGGAAGGTGACGTCGACAGCTTATCCAGCGTCGGGGCCGTCTTATACCTATCAGTTTGACGCTATGTATCGGCCAACCGGATTGACGGACCA
>JBEKUT010000386.1:0-7014 GCA_049514735.1 Bryobacteraceae bacterium | reverse complement strand
TTATCGGACTCGATGCATAAGACGCGATAACCCGCTCTCGCCAAATGAACGGAAGCCGCCATGCCCGCCAAACCGCCGCCGATCACCGTAACCTCCGCTCCAGTTGACCCGTCCCGCATTGACGCATAGGAAGCGTATCATTGCGACAGGCGAGCTGGAATAATACAAACCCATTACTTTTATCGATCTGAGCGCCGTGGTGTAGACTCGAAAAGTAAAAAGGCACATGCAAAGCTACATCGAACGAGTAATCGACCTTCTGGATCCGGATCTGAATCAGCTTTACAATTTGACGGTTGAGGCGGCGCGGGAACTGCTCCTCAAAAACCCTGTCGAAGCCGCGCAACACATACAGGGGTCCTTTGCGCTGGTCGCGCGTCAGGGCCAAACTGTCACGATGGCACGCTCTCTGGACCGCCCTATGCGCTACTTTCTGGCAAAGCAGCAGGCCGGACCGGTCCTGATCGTGTCCGACCGCATCGATACCATCTATCAATGGCTTAAATCGGAAGGTCTGGAGTCTCAGTTTCATCCCAGCTACACGCGCATGGCACCGGCGCATTATGTTGTGGAACTTCAGCTCATCGGCTGTCCCGATCCTGATCCGAAGTACACGCGCTTCTTCGACCCGAAGCCTGGCATGCTGCTGGCCGATCTGGATCAGATCGGCCGAACGTACATCAGTGCTCTGGCGGAAGAAATTTCCCGGTTCCTTCAATCGATGCCGGAGCGTGAACCTCTTGGCGTTTGCTTCTCGGGAGGGATCGATAGCGGCAGCGTTTTTCTGACCGCCTATCACGTGATGCGCAAGCTCGGCATGAGTCTCTCGCGCCTTAAAGCGTTTGTTCTCGACCTGGGCGATGGTCCGGACGTCCAACAGGCCCGCGCGTTCCTGAGATCCCTGGATCTGGAGCTGTTTCTGGAGCCGGTCCAGGCCGACAGCCGAATGCTGGATGTGCACGAGACGATACGTTTGGTGGAAGACTATAAACCGCTAGATATCGAGTCGGCCACGATGGCAGTAGCGCTCTGTCGCGGGATTCGCGCCTGCTATCCGGACTGGCGATATTTGATCGACGGGGACGGTGGCGACGAGAATCTGAAAGATTATCCCATCGAAGAGAATCCCGAGCTTACCATCCGCAGCGTTATAAATAACCCCATGCTGTATCAAGAGGGTTGGGGTGTCGGGAGAATAAAACACTCTCTCACCTACAGCGGTGGTCTCAGCCGTTCTTACACCCGCACCTATGCACCAGGCCGGCACTTCGGATTTCATGGCTTCAGTCCTTTCCTGCGGCCTTCCGTCATTGCCGTGGCGGAGGCCATCCCCTTCATCGAACTGACCAACTACGAGATCCCGCGGCTCTATGAACTCAAAGGCGAGATCGTAGGACGCGGCATTGAAGCGGTAACCGGGCTCAAGATGCCCATATTTCCGAAACGGCGTTTTCAACACGGCGCTTTGCCGGCTGCCGTTCTGCGCGAGCGTCTGCCCTTTCGCGAGGCTGAATACCGCAAGCAGTTTCTGTCGCAGTATTCGTAGGCATGTCGTCTGTACCCGTTAGCGGAGCCAGTCTCGATGCCTGGATCGTCAACCGGCGGCCGCCTCGCAATCGGGTCGACCCGCTGCGGCCCTACTTGTTTTTTGCGGAAGACGAACGATCCAGCGAAGGCGAAATCGTCTCCGTCAATACGCTGTTCCTCACCAATCGCGAGTGCCCCTGGCGCTGTTTAATGTGCGATTTGTGGAAGAACACTCTCACCGATACAGTGCCCGCCGGGGCCATCCCCGCACAGATTGAGTATGCGCTCGCCCGATTGCCGTCGTCCCGCTACATCAAGCTCTACAACAGCGGCAGCTTCTTCGACCCGCGCGCGATTCCAGTGGCTGACCATCCGGCGATCGCCTCGCAATTGACGCCTTACGAGCGCGTCATCGTCGAGAGTCATCCGGCTCTCATCAACAAGAATAGCCTGCGCTTCCGGGACTTGATTCCCGGCCGGCTCGAGGTCGCGATGGGACTGGAAACGGTTCACACCGGAGTCCTTCCGCGCCTCAACAAGCGCATGACGCTCGATCAATTCTCCGTGGCGGCGGAGTTGTTGAGAAGGAACGCTATCGACCTGCGGGTCTTTATCCTGGTCAAGCCACCATTTCTGCGTGAAGCGGAAGCGCTGCATTGGGCACAACGTTCCCTCGACTTCGCATTCCAGTGCGGCGCTTCCGTCGCAACTCTCATCCCGACACGCGGCGGGAACGGAGCGCTTGAAGCACTGGCCACGCAGGGTGACTTCGAGCCTCCCAGCATTGCGACGCTCGAAGCTTGTCTGGAATATGGACTCGGCCTTCACCAAGGGCGCGTGTTCGCCGATCTGTGGGACCTGCAGCGATTCTCAACCTGCGCCGCTTGTTATGAGGCACGGGCGGCGCGATTGTTGCAGATGAATCTCCGGCAGACGATTCCAGACCGGCTCGAATGCCACGTCTGCGGAGGACGAAGTTGAGCGCGGACTACGACATCGCCGTGGTCGGGTCAGGCTTCGCCGGGTCTCTGCTGGCCATGATCGCCCGCAGGCTCGGGCGATCCGTGCTTCTGTTGGAACGCGGCAAGCATCCGCGTTTCGCGATCGGCGAATCCTCCACTCCGTTGGCGAATCTCCTGCTTGAAGATTTATCGATCCGCTACAACCTTCGGAACCTCACGCCGCTATCGAAATGGGGTCCGTGGCAAAAGACGTATCCCGAGATAGGGTGCGGCCTAAAACGCGGTTTCACTTTTTATCACCACAGGTTCGGCAGCCGCGCGGCCATGGATTCGGATCGGCGGGATCAACTCCTGGTGGCTGCCAGTCCTCACGATGCCATTGCGGATACACATTGGTACCGGGCTGAAGTCGACGCGCTTTTCGTGCGTGAGTCCCAAAACATTGGAGTCGACTATCTGGATGAAGTGCAGTTGCATAGCGCATCCGAACGGGATGAGGAGGTGCGGCTAGATGGGACGCGCCACGGCCAGCCCCTAACCGTCTGCGCTCGTTTTGTAGTGGATGCCACGGGTCCGCGCGGTTTTCTACATCGCGCTTTCGCATTACCTGAGCTCGCTTTGCCGAATTTTCCGCAAACTCAGGCTCTCTATACGCATTTCACAAATGTTCGCCGACTCGACGAGATTCCGTTGGAAACGAACAGCGAGGTCCCGCCCTACCCACTGGATGACGCCGCGGTTCATCATGTCTTCGAGGGCGGCTGGATCTGGGTCCTGCGCTTCGGGAACGGCATCACGAGCGCGGGCGTTGCGGCCACAAATCCGGTCGCCGCGCGCTTCGGACTCAGCGAAGGAGCGCCAGGCTGGCACAGGCTTTTACAGTGCCTTCCGACCGTGCACGACCAATTCGCATCGGCGATCGCAGAGCGGCCTTTCATCCACACGCCTCGCCTCTCATTCCGTAGCGGCATCGTCGCCGGCAAGCGGTGGGCACTGTTGCCTTCGGCGGCGGGTTTTGTGGATCCTCTTCTTTCGACAGGTTTTCCGCTTGTCCTTCTGGGGGTCACCCGTCTGGCTGAAATCTTCGAACGAGACTGGGATTCACCGCGATTCAACCAGGCGCTAGCCACCTATGCCCGGCAAACCGAAGATGAATTGCTGGTCACCGCGCGCCTGATCGGAAGCCTTTACGACAGCATGGCGAACTTCCCGCTGTTCGTTTCTTTGTCGCTGCTGTATTTCGCCGCCGCGAGCTTCTCGGAAACAGCTCGCCGCCTTGGAAGACCCCATCTGGCCAGTTCATTCCTCCTCCACGATCACCCACTTTTTCAAACGCAGCCGCTGTTCGAGCGCGCCCGCGCGGTTGGCAACGAAGAAGAGACGCAGGCGCTGTGCGTCGATACTCTCCGTGCCATCGAGCCATTTAATGTAGCCGGGCTGGGCGATCCACTGCGCCGCAACTGGTACCCGGCCGATGCCGAAGACATACTAAGGGCAGCCCCGAAGCTAGGCGCGAATCGGGACGAAGTGGCGCGCCTTCTCGCGCGGTGCGGTTTCCAGTCAAGCGCGAAATGCAGCTAATCGATTCCTACTATTGTCCACCTCAGCGGCTCGACGCTATGGTGTCCTTCATGCCGCACGACGGCTTATTCTTTGACTGGGCTCGAAGGAATTGAACCTGCTTGTTCGGCTTCGACAGTTTGCCTTCATTGCGGTTCTGCTTGCCCTATGGCAGTTTGCCGTCAACCAGAACTCTACTCACCTCTTGCCGAGCCCCTGGGAAGCCTTGGGCGGCATAGGCGATCTGGTTCGCCACGGGCTCCTTTTGAAATACATCACTGCTTCGCTGTTCCGTGTCACATGGGGCTTCTTTACCGCGGCGATTTTGGCGATCCCCCTGGGGCTCGCAATCGGGTGGTGTCGCCGGGCTGAGATGGCGTTCAACCCTCTAATCCAGATCTTTCGTCCGATCTCGCCGCTGGCCTGGATTCCGATCGCGATTCTGTGGTTCGGGGTCGGAGATCTCTCCGCCATATTCCTCATCTTCCTGAGTTGCTTTTTTCCGCTTCTGCTAACGGCTATCAATGCGGTCCAGAGAATTCCAGCGGTTTATGTAAACGCAGGGCGCAATTTCGGCCTGCCTCCATCCGACTTGGTTTATCGCGTTCTGTACCCGGCAGTGCTTCCGCAACTGATCACGGGTCTGCGGATCACCTTGGGCGTGGCGTGGATAGTTGTTGTAGCGGCCGAGATGATCGCCGTGAACTCCGGCTTGGGATTCCTGATTGTGGACGCGCGAAACGCGGGCAACCGCTACGATCTCGTAGTCGCCGCCATGGTAATAATAGGCATCATCGGCTTGCTGCTGGATCTGGGTATGCGATCGCTGGAAGGTTCGAAATCGCTCCGCTGGGATCGACCGGAGGATTAGTGCCGTTGTCGGAGACAAAGTTGTCCGCGCGGCACATCCACATGGTTTTTGCACGCGATGGCAAGAGCACGCCAGTGCTGAACGACGTCAACCTGGAAGTGAGCAAAGGGGAGTTCCTCTGCATCGTCGGACCTTCCGGATGCGGCAAGTCGACGCTCCTTAGCACGATCGGGGGCTTTCTTTCGCCGACCTCCGGAGAGGTCAGAATCGACGGCGAAGTTGTCCGTGGACCCGATCCCCGCCGCATCTTTGTTTTTCAGGAGCGCGGCGTTTTCCCGTGGCTTACCGTCGAGGGCAATATTGGATTCGGGTTGTTCAAACTGCCGCGGACCGAGCGCCAGCGCCGCATCGCGCATTACATCAAATTGGTGGGGCTTGGGGGGTTCGAAAAGGCTTATCCGGCGGAACTCTCAGGAGGAATGAAGCAACGCCTGGAGGTCGCGCGAGCCTTGGCGGTAAATCCCGACATGCTCCTTCTGGACGAACCGTTTGGAGCGCTCGATTCCATAACGCGTCTCATCATGCGCGGTGAACTGCTTCGCATCTGGACGGAAGAGCGAAACACGGTCGTCTTCGTGACTCACGATATTGACGAGGCCGTGCAGCTTGCGGATCGAGTGGCGGTGATGAGCGGCCGGCCCGCCAACATTCAGCAAACCGTGAACATCGACATCCCTCATCCACGCGATATCAGTTCACCACGTTATCTTGAACTACGCAACGGAATTTTGGAACAGCTCGGCCTGGCGCACCAAATATGAATTCCCGTTCCGAACCAAGAAAGTGGGAAAGATTCCTGTGGCCGGTGCTCGCTTCGGTACTATTCCTGGTGTTGTGGCATTACTCTGTCGTGTGGACCGCGACGAAGGTTTTCCCGTCGCCGATGGATGTCGAGAGAGGCCTGGTGGAGTTGGCCCGAAAGGGCCTCCTGTGGGCCTACATCGGCGATTCCCTGCGCCGGGTGGGTTTTGGTTTCGGCGCCGCCGCAGTGATCGGGATCCCGTTCGGATTGACCCTGGGTTGGTATCCGGCCGTGAATCAGGTGGTGAATCCGGCTCTGCAAATGCTCCGGCCCATCAGCCCCATCGCCTGGATTCCGGTGTCGATCCTACTCTTCGGCGTGGGAGATACCACGGCGGTGTTCCTAATATTCCTCGCGGCTTTCTTTCCCATCGTCGTGGCTTGTATCGGCGGCGTCTCCAACGTGCCTGCCATCTTCCGTCGCGCGGGCCGCAACTTCGGTCTCTCGGCTCCGCAACTTCTCGCGAGAGTGGTCTTTCCCGCCGCCCTTCCCCAGATCATCGTGGGGTTACGTATCGCGCTTGGCATTGCGTGGCTGGTGGTGGTGGCGGCAGAGATGATCGCGGTCGATTCAGGCCTGGGCTATCTCGTAATTGATGCCCGAAACTCCGGCAAGCGTTACGACCTGGTTGTAGCGGCGATGCTGCTGATCGGTGTCATTGGCCTTGCGCTCGATTTCTGCTTCCAGAGCCTGAAAAATATCAGGTCCGTTCGTTGGGGTTTTCGAGATGAGTCTTAAGCGTAAGATCCTTGTATTTGGGTGCGGATGGCTCCTGCTGATCTCGGCACTGCACGCCTATTTCAACGTCAATTGGGCCGGAGTCCTGAACGATTACCGTCCGCCGGCGAGACGAAAGATTAGCGTCGCTTACATCCCCGTCACCTGCCAACTTACATGCCCGGTAACGGACTACATTTCCAAACTGTCCGATAACGGCGAAATCTTTCTGCCCCGCTTGTTCCAAGGATTTCCCGAGATCAAGGAAGCGCTCATCTCCGATCGAATGCAGGCGGCTTTCATTGTGGCGCCGCTGGCGATCGCCCTCCGGGCACAGGGCGTTCCCATCAAGGTTGTGTATCTGGGACACCGCTATGGAAGTGCCGTGGTGGTTCGCAAAAATGGACCTATCAAGACGTTCGCCGATATGCGCGGCCGGACCATCGCGATTCCGAGTCGCTATTCCGACGAGCGTCTGCTCGTATTTCGGGCCATGAAGGTCTGGGGGATCAAGCCTGGCGAGATCAAAATGGTTGAGATGGCTCCGCCCGATGTGGCTGGCGCCCTGGCGGCCG
>JBEKUT010000385.1:0-7031 GCA_049514735.1 Bryobacteraceae bacterium | reverse complement strand
GATGGTAGCGGGCGGCAAACAGCTTGTACACCCGTTGGACCGTTTCCATCTCCGCGCGCGGGTGGATTTGCAGCAGGTCGTAATAGTTAACCGGCACATCTATTATTTCGGACGAAAACGGCTATTCCTACACGTAAATTCGCTTCACGCGGGCGTGGATTCCGCATAGGACGCTGTAGGAGATGGTCCCAGCGGTGCGGGCGATCTGCTGCGCGTCGATGGTGTTGCCGTTTTCGGAGCCGAGAATCGTCACGGGGTCGCCAACTTTGAGACCGGGGCTGTTCGTCACGTCGATGGTGGTAAGGTCCATGGAAACCGCGCCGATGATCGGGGCGAACTTGCCTGCGGCGATCACCCGTCCACGGTTCGAGAGACGGTGCGGGATGCCGTCGGCGTAGCCGGCCGCGAGAACGGCGATTCTCATCGGCTTGGGGGTTCGAAACATGCCGCCGTATCCCACCAGCGCGCCTTCCGGCAGATCTTTGACCGCCATGATGGCCGTCTTCCAGCTCAAAGCAGGCTTGACGTCGAGCACACGCTCCGGCGGCTTCCCCTTCGAAGCGGGCGAAACGTAGCCATAAATCGCGTGGCCGGGCCGCACCATCTTTTGCCAGGCTTTCCGGCGGCCGTAGGCGATGGGAATCGTGCTCGAAAGGTGGATGTACTCCGGCTCGACGCCGAGCCGCGCTAACTCGATTCGGAGATCCTCGAAATAGCGAATCTGATCCTCGGTCTGATGGCCGCCGTAGTCGGCCGAGGACGCGAAGTGCGTCATGAGTCCTTCGATTCTCGCGTGCTTTGCGCCATGGACAACCTCGGCAATTCGCGCGGCCGGCTCGCGAGTTCCCAAACGTCCCATGCCGCTATCGATCTTCAGATGATAGGCCGCGACGCTCTCTTGGCGGGCGGCCAGTTCGTCCCAGGCCGGGATATCGTCGAGCGTGTGAATCACAGGAGTCAGCCGGTAATCCAGCAGGCCTTGGCGTTCGGCGGGCAGAAAGTCGGCCATCACCAGAATGCGAGCTTTGATGTTGGCGTCGCGGAGGGCCGCGCCCTCTTCAACATTGGTCACGGCGAGCCAGCGCGCGCCCGCGGTGGTCAGGCTGCGGGACACCTCGACGGCGCCGTGCCGGTAGGCGTCCGCCTTGACCACCGGCATTACTTCGACCTCCGGACCTACGGTCTCGCGAACGGCGTTGAAGTTACTCGTGATTTGACTCAGTGAGATTTCTACCCAGGAGCGGTAGGCGAAGGATGCCATACCTATAAGGTAATTCCCACGAGCAATTGCTCATACCGATCCGTGACGGCATCCCAACTGTAGCGCTCGGCAATGCGTCTTTGGGCTTTCAGACGCAGCTCTTCACGTTGGGCTTCAGGCATGGCGAGTGCTTCGCGCATCTTGTCCGGCAGATTGGCGTGAGTAAATGGAATGCCTGTCTCGCCGGCGACCTCGGCATTCTCCGGCGTGTCCAGATAGAGCACTAACGCGCCACGCCCCATCGCTTCGATGAGAGCGGGGTGAGTGCCTCCGACCTCCGTCGCGTGAATATAGGCGAAGCAGTGCGACCCGAGCTCGCGATAACCCTGGCCGTAAATCGCTCCAGGCATGACCACGCGAGGATCGCTGGTGTTGCGGACCTGTCGGATGTAATCCTCCGCATAGGGCGCATCGCCGATCAGTGCGAGCTTCAAATCCGTTTGAACCTCTTCGAAGGACTCGCGCACTAGCAGCGCGTTGTTTTCGGGCTCTAAGCGACTGACGTAGAGGAAGTATCTATCCTTCTCGAGCGCGAGATCTTTGAGGACAGCCGCAGTCTCAACTTTCCCGATCTCCGCGCCGTACGGAATAAATGTAGTCTCCTTTGAATAATGCTCCAGATAGTATTGCTGGATTTTCACTGCGTCGGTTATAACTGCCGTAGGGAAGATCACGGCAAGATACTCGGAGATCAGATACCAGGCTTTCGCAAAGGCGTTCCACTTCTTACGCCGGCGCTCGACGCCATCGACATTGAGCGCCACGGGAATGCCCAGCGCCCGGGGCCACAGCGTAAAGATCGCATTGGCCGCGTTGCAGTAGAGAGCCACAGTCTGGCGATGGAAGAGTAAGTGAAGAGTGGAAATCAGAGTGTGAGCGATGGTGTCGAAGTACTTATGCCGCCAGGTAGGCAGATAGACCAAGGAAACGCCGCGATAAGTTGGTTCGGAGTGTCTCTCCCGGCAATAGACAGTTACGCGATAGCCGCGCGCAGCCAGGCGGGTTGATAGCTCCTCGGCAAAAGTCTCGAATCCGCCATATCTGGCTGGTATTCCACGCGTACCTATGAGAGCGATGCTGACCGGCTTCGCGATTTATCCCCTCGCCGCCCGGGACCTCGAATAGACCCGCGCGGCCGCCTTCGATTTTGGCGCCGGCAGGCTCACTGGTTCGTAGCGGAACCAGCTTGCGATGTATTCGTCATCCACGCGTTTTCGCGCCATGATTTCCTGTCTTTTCGACATGACGCGCCGCCAGTTCTTCCCGACGTACCAGAAGGCCTTCAGGGAGCTTTGCTCGCGCACCAGGCAGCAGGTGAGAACAACGACATCGCGCCATGTGATGGAGAACCAGTTGCGCCGGTAAAGCGGGCCAGTCATGTTCTTGATGCGCATCAGGAACCGGTTCTTTACCGAATGCATGTTGATCTCAGGCGGAAGAGCCCGGCGGTTACCGGGCAGCACGTTGCGGACATGATACCCGCGTGCGTGCGGTGTATAAATGCAACGCCAGCCGAGTAACTGGGCGCGCCATGCGACATCGGCATCTTCGCGGTATACGAAAAAGTCAGGATCGAAGAACTCGTCGCCAAAGGCGATATCGTCGATCATCTGACGGCGGTACAGAGCGGCGGCGGCGGTGGCTCCAAAAACGTACTCGTAATTGAGATAGTGGCCGTTGTCGACTTCCTGGCTGCCGCGGTCCAGGTGGCGCAGCATCGGCGTGAAGTAAATGCCCGTGGAATCGACCAGTGGCTTGTCCGGAAGATCGAAGCTGGCGAGGATCGTGAGCAGTTTGCCGCAGACCGTGCCGATCTTCGGATCCATCTGTCCCGCCTCGGTGAGAGACTGGATGAAATTGGGAAGGAGAAGCACGTCGGGGTTGAGCGTTAGCACCCAATCTCCGTTACTGAGACCGATCGCCTGATTCTGCGCGGCCGCGAAGCCGATGTTCTCGTCGTTATATACAATCTGGCAGCGGTCTTCGAATTGTTCGAGGATGTCAACCGTCCCGTCGTTCGAAGCATTGTCGACGACAATGACTTCCTTATTCGAGTAGCGCTGAGCTAAGACCGACTCCAGACACCTCTTGATAAAACGTCCGCTATTATAAGTAACGATTGTTACCGAGACACGTTCATTATAGGACATTGTAAGTGGGCGATCGTTTTTCCTATTTTGTACTGCTCGTAATTGTCCTCACCCTAGTCTGTTGTTGCCGCCCTTCGCACTGGGCTGGGCTCACGCGGCCCAAAATCATACACTGCGCCGCCAGACTGGCGGTCTTTGCGTACACCGTGATAACTTGTGACGTCCGCCGGACAAAAAGTCCGGTCAGTAACCGGACAGCGGATCCCAGCACAACCGCGCCGCAGACTCCCCTGAACTTAAAGCGGCTGAAGTGCTTAGAAGCATACCTTAGCAGGCTAGCATACCAACAAAGCTCGCGGTTAGACCATTCCATCTGACGGACGCTCGCGCCGCCCCGATGTTTCGCAACGGCCTTCGGAAAATAGCGTATTCTTCCGGTCTCCAGGGCGCGTTTGCAGAAGTCGACATCCTCGAACCAGACCGGCGAGAAGCGTTCGTCAAAGCCGCCGAGACGGCACCACAAATCGCGTTTGAAAAGCATAAATGCGCCGGCTGGTTGTTCCACATCTCCCTCCGTGTCGAGAGAAAAATCGAGGCAGCGATAACGCCGGTTTACCGAATTTGAGGGAAACAGGCGATTGATGCCAAGCGCTTCGAGCGCCAGCGCGGCGGGTGTCGGCAGAGCGCGAATGGTGAAGCCGGTTTGAGTGACGCCGTTCTGGTTCAGGAGCCGGCCGGCCGCGATGACGACGTCTCCCGAAGCGCAGGCCTCGGCAAGAGCTGTTAGCGGTGTCAGTAACTCGACGTCGGGGTTGAGCAGCAGAATATAATCCGAGTTGGTTCGCGCGATCCCTTGATTTACGGCGGCTGCGAAGCCGCGGTTCTCGAGATTGGAAATGAAGTAAACCTCGGGGTGGCGGCGCACGCGCTCGGCCGTATCGTCGCTTGAGGCGTTATCGATGACGGTTACTTCAAGCCCGGAGCACGACGCGATGCAGCGGTCGATGGTCTCGCCGGAGTTCCACGTAACGATGACCGCGCCAATGGTGCTCATGTGAGGGCGAAATAAAGGCGCCAGTACAAGTCGTAACCGGTCTCGCGTTGCAGGTCGTGAATCTCCTGCTCGCTCTCCTGAAGGAGGGACGACAACGCTCCATCCGCGGATGACTTCCGCCGGACGGTTCGGAACAACTTCATTGCCTCGATTTTTCCCTTCAAAAATGCCCATCCCGCGCCATGTCGCAATGCCAGTAATCCCCACAGCGTCTGACCGACAGTTACAGGCCAGCCGTAACGTACGATCCAATGCGGCGGAAAATGCCGGGCAACCAATAGCAACTGATTGCGAGAGATACGCCTCACCGTTTCTTTGTGCCACCGCCCCAGCGTCGCGCTACCCCGGTGACTGGCAATGGCGTCTGGAACATAGACGCCGCAGTAGCCTTTAGTTGCGCAACGAATTCCAAAATCGACATCTTCGAGATAAGACTCGAAGACTTCATCTAAAACACCGATGCGATCGAATAAGTCTCTGCGAAAGATAGCTGCGGTAAAAGGCGCAAACCGGATAACCCGTTCTGAATTCCAGGCCGGCCCGTCCGGGCGGGCAGTGCCGCAACGCCACGCGCAGGCTCCCCGGCAGATGGCGTCCCACGATCCATCGAGATAAGTGGGGCGGTCCGATGCGACTAACTTGCCGGTGGCGAACCAGGCCTCTCGCGCCACGGCTCGAGTGAGGAGTTGTTCCAACCAATCGTCGGCGACTTGCACATCGTTATTCAAAATTGCGATCCAATCCCCTTTCGCGGCACGAATGCCCTCGTTGACGGCGCGGCAGAATCCGCGGTTGGTGTCGAACTGAATGACGCGCGCGCCTCCTTTTTCGCCGACGGCGGCGGAATCGTCGCTGCTGCCGTTATCGACGACGAGAATCTCGCAGGCTGGACAGGTCTGGCGGCGTAAGCAGGCAAGAGCGGTTTCAAGCAGGCTCGCACCGTTCCAGTTCGGAATGACTACCGAAACACGAGGCGCCATCAAGCTCACAAGGGATGAAAGAACGCGGGGTAGGTCAAGACAAGAATATCATTCCTTGGTACCTCGGAGCAAGCGAGCGAATTGTAATGGAAGTTACGGGTGCTATCCAACTGCGGACCGGTCGGCCGCTCGATTATTGGAGAACTTAATTACCGTCAACGTTATTGCGTCACAGTGAATTTCGCTGGCGCGCTGGCCACGCCGCCGACTGTCACAACGACCTGCTGCGCACCAATCGGAACACCCTCCGGCACCGTGAAGTTGATCTGCGTTACGCCCACCGACCATGACGGGACACCGACAAATAGAATGCCGGACGTTGCGTCCACGCCTCCGATAGTCATAGTGACCGGCAGCACCGGCTTCGGAATGGCGCTCGTGGAAGGAGTGGACCCGGTTGCCACAGACGGCGTGACCTGGCCAGCGCCAGTTATGAACAACGTATAAACGCCTCCCCGGACGCCGCTGTTGTAGGGGGTCACGGAGCCGTCGGCGAATACGAAGATGCCTGGTCCAGTCTGCGCGACCTGAAAGTTTACGGTCCCGTATAGGTAAGGCGTGTCGACTTCGAGCGTCGCGCTGCCGGTTTGTGTTTCGTACGGAATCTGGACGTTCAACTGTCCCGGCGAGACGTAATAGAGGGGCGCGGGCACACCGTTAACGTACGCGAAGATGCCTCCGATGAAGACTGGCAAAGGCGTCGCAGTTGCCGAGACGACGGACAGGCCCATCTGAACGCCATAGACGCTCATGATCATTCCGGGGGCGTAGACCTGCTGTCCGGATGCCGCATTACTGACTCCTCCGATAATCTGGTTGGGTTGCAGTTGCGCAGTCGTGAACGGCACCGATAATTGTTGCGACCAACTCGTGTTGGTGCCGGGATCGACGCCGCTGAATGTGAATACAACGTTGTATGGAACGTTGGGGAGGTTCATTCCCAGCGGGGCATGAAGTTGGCCATCTGCCGGAATCTGCGCGCTCCCAAAAAAGCTTGCGATCTGGGAACTGTAGTCGGTTCCGTCGATGGTGAATCCGGTGAAGTTCGTTGCGATGCCGGCTTCCTCGTTCAGACTTAGCGTAAAGAACCACTGGTGTCCATTCGCGTCCGGGGCTGTTTGATATACCGGATTGTGATCGACGGAAGCGACCACAGCTGAAGCGACCGGCGGTTTGCTGCTCCATTGATGGACCAAGTTGTATGCGTCCACGGAGCCGAGACCCGTCGCCATGTCGTATCCGGGCGTGGCAAGGTAGCCAAAAGATCCCGCCGAGCAATCGGGCGACCCCCCCGCACAAGGAACCATATTGTTGCCGATCGTGATGTCGTGGAAGATTCCAGAGGTGCTCGCCGCGAGCCTATATAAATTCGGATTGATGTTGCCCAGCCCGGGCTGACTTTCAATTCCCGTGGAGACCAGGTACTGATTCAGGAGCGTCACTATGCCGGCCCATACCGGCGCGCCGAACGAGGTTCCTCCAATCTGCTTGGTAGCGCCGCTGGTGTATATCGTAAATGCGTCGTGTAGGTTGGATGCCGCAGAGGCTATGTCCGGAACGTGCCGAAAACCGTCGTTCGGAACGCCTGGACCAGTTTGCCACGCAGGCCTCGGAAAGTAAGTGGAAACGCCGCCACCACTGGCCAG
>JBEKUT010000384.1:0-7061 GCA_049514735.1 Bryobacteraceae bacterium | reverse complement strand
GGATTCACGATGCCATCCCACATGATCCCCGGCAGCGGCTTGCCGATTTTCGGCGCCAGCACATCGGCCGCGATGCCTGCTGGATTCGCCCCGCCCGCCCCGATCTGGTTGTCGTGAACGTAAACCGCCGTCACGAACGGATCGTACTTCGCATCGTTGATCGGGTTCCCCGTCGATTGGTAGCTGATGATGGTGACGTTCACCGTGTTGTTGTCGTGAATCGTGTTCTTGAAAATCTCGGCCTGGTGCGTCGCCAGCACCAGAATGCCGGTCCCGGTCGGCACCTTCGCCACGGCATTGCCCTTCGGTGCGAAGTTTTGCGTGTTGTTGCCGAAAACCTGGTTGTTGAACACGCGCGTGTTGTGGCTTCCCTGCACCGGCAAATCGGGCAGGCCGAACACCAGCAGCCCGCCGGCATTGTTCGTCGCGACATTATCGTAGACATCCGCGCCTTCCGAATTCTCAATTTCGATCCCCGCCACGTTCAACTCCGCGCGATTGCGCCGCACGATAATGTTCTTCGATTGGCCGACATAAATCCCGGCGTCGGCCGCGCCTGACGAAGCCGAATCCTCAATCAGCACGTTCTTGCACTGCACCGGATAAATCCCATACGAGCCGTTCTTCTCATTCGGACCGCCGGTCCACTCGGCGCGCACGTTGCGGACAGTGACGCCTTCCACGCCGTTGATTTTCACGCCGTCGCCCTTGGTGTTTTGAACCGTCAGACCTTCGAGGGCGAAGTTGTTGCCCGTAGCGAGAATCCCCGCCGCGCCGGTCTTCTGGTTGCTATAGGAGAGCACCGTTTTGCCAATTCCCTTCCCTCTAATCGTGACGTTCGGAACGGTCAACGACAGCGTTCCCGTCATCTCGAACGTGCCTTCCGGCAGCTCGATCACGCTGCCCGGTTTGGCCTCTATCAACGCGGTCTGAACGTCTTTTTCAAAATTGGGTCCCGCGGCAATCACTCCTTCTTTTTTGCCGCAGGAAGAGAGCAAAACAGCAGCGAGCGACACATTGAGCAACATGGCAACGCGAACGTTCATGGAATCGGCTCCTGGGAATGTAGCTTATCATCTTACAATACAAGCGTGAAGGTCCTCACCGCCTCGCAGATGCGCGAAGTCGATCGCCGCACCATCCAAGCTGGCATTTCCGGCATCGTACTCATGGAGAATGCCGGTCATAGCGTCGTCGGGTTTCTCGTCGAAAAATTCGCCCCGTTCGACAAGCACCGCATCGTAGTTTTATGCGGCAAGGGAAATAATGGCGGCGACGGGCTGGTCGTCGCGCGGCAGCTCTTCACCCGCTTCAAACCTGCCGCCTTACACGTCGTGCTGGCCGGCGATCCGGCTGAGCTGAAGGGTGACGCGGCCGAAAATGTGCGCATGCTGCAGACCGTTGGATGCCACTTCGAATCCGCGATCACTCCCGAGATGCAACTGGCCACCATCCTTGTCGACGCGCTGCTCGGCACCGGATTGGATGGCCCCGCAAAAGGCCCCGTCGTCGAACTGATCCGCCAGATCAATGAAAGCTTCGCGCTCGCCGAGATCGTCGCCGTCGACATGCCGTCGGGCATGCAAAGCGACACCGGTAAGCTCGAAGGCGAGGTGGTTTCGGCAGACTATACTGTCACCTTCACGGCGCCCAAAGTCTGCCACGCGCTATCGCCCGCTGCCGAACGATGCGGCAAGCTACGCATCGCGCCCATCGGATCGCCGCCCTCCATGTTCGATGAGGACAAATCGATTTTCCTCGCTCTCTCCCAGCCCGGCATCTTCCGCGATCTCTTCGGACCGCGCGAGCTCGATTCGAACAAGGGCAAATACGGTCACGTCCTGGTTGTTGCCGGAGCGCGCGGTAAAACGGGAGCAGCTGCAATGTCGGGTTCCTCGGCGCTCAAAGCCGGTGCCGGACTCGTGACCGTTGCCTCGGCCGATTCCGCCATCGGACCCATCGCTTCCTATTCACCCGAGCTCATGACCGCGCCGCTGCCCGAAACGGACACTGGCGCCATCTCGATGCAGGCCATCGAACAGGGCGCCCTCACGAGTCTCGCCGAAAAGAAAACCGTAGCCGTAATCGGACCCGGTCTCGGCACGCATCCCGATACCGTCCAATTCGTACGCCGTGCGGTTCAGGATTTGAATCTGCCGATGGTAATCGACGCCGACGCCTTAAACGCGCTCGACCGCACCGATGTTCGCGGGCAAGGCATCCGCATCATGACGCCGCATCCCGGCGAAATGTCCCGCCTCACCGGCAAATCCATCGAGCAGGTCCAGGCCGACCGCGTCGCCACAGCCCGCTCGTTCGCCATGGAGCGCGGCGTCTGCATGGTCCTGAAAGGCCACCGCACGGTGATCGCATTTCCGGACGGCCAAGCGTTCATCAATCCAACGAACACCCCGGCGCTCGCCACTGGCGGAACTGGCGACGTCCTTACAGGACTGATCGCCGGCATCTTCGCGCAGTTTCCGGACCGGCTTCAGGAGGCTGTCTTAGCCGCGGTTTATCTCCATGGACGGGCGGCGCAATTAGGCGCTCTCGTAGTTGGCGAAAAATCATTCATGGCTACCGACGTTTTAACCTACCTGCCCGCCGCGATGCGCGAAGTCGCGGAAGGGATCAATCCGACGCTTGCCTGAGCTGTTCCATACATCCTCCGAAGACGAGACCATCGCGCTCGGCGAGCGACTGGCCCGCACTCTGCCGGCGAAGGGCGTGGTGCTGCTGATCGGGAACCTCGGCGCGGGCAAAACCACGCTCGCGAAGGGCATCGTAAAAGGTCGGGGAGCGGCATCGCCCGACGAAGTGTCGAGCCCCACATTTACCCTGATCCACGAGTATTCCGATCGCGTTTACCACGTGGACCTGTATCGCTTGGACGATCCCCGCGCCGTCGCCCGCCTCGGTCTGGACGAGCTTTTCGACCGCGACGCGCTGGTCCTGATCGAATGGGGAGAACGTTTTCCGGAGCTTCTTCCCGGCGATCGAACGGAGATCCGCCTCACCCGAACGGATGGCGACAACCGGGTCATAGAAATCGGACCGCCAAAATCAAGTTAAAAATGTTTGACACATTTTTGTCAGTAACCGTGTCTAATCGGAAGCCAGAACCTGGCGACGCCTGCTGCCATCAAGCGCCGCTCAAGGAGTTCGACCATTGTTTCAAACAAGACTCTGGCTGCTTGCAATAGTCGTGTGTTCACACGCTGTTTGGGCAGCCCCGCTTATGCCTGCGGACTCCGTTTATGCGGAGTTTCAGGTCGGCACCGAAACTTTCGACGCCTGGATCACCGATGCGGCAGGCATCGGCGGCGCGTTGTCCCTATGGGACGGCGACAGCCAAGCCACCATTCCAATCGGGCTCCTGGTATGGCAGCCGGTGCCGTGGAATGCGCCCTGGTCATGGTATTTGGATCCCTCCTCTGTAACCTTCGCGGCCCGGACTGCTGAATCATGCGACGGAACCCCTTCCTACGTCGAAGAGTCCGGGCCTTCTTTTGGAAAACAGTTTTGTCCCTGGACGGCCGTCCTGGTCAATTTGCAGGATGTGAATGGCGACTCGATTCCGCAAGTTGGTCCGCTCGGAGGCGATGCGGCGGAACCGCCCGCGGCCGCACTCGTACTCCTCAGCCTGACGGTCCTTCTTATAATAAGATCGCGCGCGAGTCGTTGCGCCGGATGAAGGACGTTTTGGCGCGTTTCCGCCCCGAGCCTTTGGTGGCGGCCTCTAATTTCTGGTCGAGCAATATTACCGCAAGCGCGTTGCGCGCGCGATTGCAAGCCGCTCTGGCAGCATCCACTTTCTGTTTAGCCGCAGCCTTTCCCGGCCCGCTCGACTCCAATTCCGCAATGGCCTGACACAACGCCCTGAAAGCGGCATCGTAGTCGGCGCGCAGTTTGGAAAACTGACCCTTACCCTCCGAAGCTCTATTCATCCTTAACCTGTTAGTGCGAACCCGCCGATTCCCGTTTCATTTTATTGTTGGGTTTTCTGCGACGCGGTGTCTTCCGCCGGAATCACGGCGAGTTGGATGGTGTCGTGCCCGCTGGCCTTGGCGCTGATGTCCACCCCAGCCGATTCGTGCGGCTTCACAAAATCGGGATCCCGATACGCGCCGTATTCCACCTCTTCCCACGCGTAAATTTTGTATTCGCCTGGGCGCACGCCCTTGATCGCGAAATGGCCATTCTGATCCGTGCTCGCCGTTTTATAAAGCCACGTTATCGATCTGTGTTTTTCGTCGGGAATTAGCGTTACTGTTGCGCCGGCCGCGTTCTCGCCCTTCGCGTTTTGGACGTTGCCTTCAATCTGTGCGCCCTTGGAATTGATGGTGACTGTCATCTCGCCCGCCGGGACGCCCTGAGTGAAATCGGCGCCCGATTCGGTTACGTCCTCATCTCCAATACGAATCGATTTCAGATAAAAACCTTCCGGAAGACCGGAAACGTAAAATTCGTAAGCGTCCTGGCCGACGTTGGCGATCTTAAAGCTCAGGTCGTCGCCAACTGAACTGCCGACGTTTCCCATAATTGACTGATCCACTTTGGGCTGCAGGTTGACATGGACCGTGGCGCTTCCGAGATCGCCATTCTCTTCCACCACCAGATCCCCTTTGATCTCTCCCGGAGGCGTAAAGCTCACCTCCACGCCCTCGATGTTCGAGTTGCCCACATCGACGGGAACGCGGGCTGAATACCGCATCCCGTCGTTCGTCAAGAATCCAGTCAGGACGTAAGCGCCCGGCGGGATACCGCGCATTTCGAAACTGCCATTGGCATCGGAGATGCGCGCCGTCGCGACCGGCATGTAGGAAAATCTGACGCCGCGCGGCATCATCTGGAGCATGACGTTGTTCCGTTGCACACCAAGACTCGCCAGATTCACGTGACCTTTCACCCGCACCGTTCGCGTTCGCTGAAGAGTCATGTCGATTCCGTGGATCGTCGCGCCCGCCGTGATCTCGATCTGTGAAGCGCTTTCCGGATTCGGAGCATTGGGATAATAAGTAGGCAAATAGCCCTGCTCCATCGCCTGAACCGCCTTGGCTGATCCCACGGCACGCTCTTTCACCGGCATCCACACGTCGTTTGAGCGGTAGCGCGCGGTCAAAATATACTTTCCAGGCGAGATCCCATATATGCGGAACTCGCCCAGGTCGTTAGTCGATGCCATGTCCATCATCTGAAGCTCTTTCTTTCCGCGAATATACCGGAAGGCCATGCGCTGTAGCTCCACGTTAGACAACGGCTCGCCGTCCTGATCGGTCACATGACCTGTGATCACGCCCTGCGGCGTCAATTTGAAAGTGAGTTCCTTCATCTTCTGGCCGTTCGCAAGTGTTAGCGTGGTGGTTCGCCGCGTGTTGCCTTGGGAAGAATAGGATTGCGACACAAACCCATTTCTCGTCCCATGCAGCGTGTAGCGTCCGGGATCGACATCGTCGAATAGAAAGTGCCCGCCATCTTCCGTGACCGTCCCGTAAGGAACGCCGTTTTGATCCCCCACCGGAGTCAAACTCAGATGCACCTTTTTCAGCGGCTCACCCGAAGTCGCGTTTACCACCGTGCCCTCAATAGAGCACTTGTCTTCCGGCTTGACCTCCGGCTTCGAAGCTGGCTGATTCGGCGTCTGACTCGTTTGAGCTATTAAAGACGCTGCAATCACGAAAGGGAAGAAATATCGCATAATGGCCCCTCCTTTTCGATAATAGACGCATCGAGCCGGTCAAACGCGCAAGGGCATGGAGCGGATGCGCTGACCGGTGGCGTCGAAAAGCGCGTTAGCAATGGCCGGAGCGATACCCATGATGGGCGTTTCGCCCGCTCCCGCCGATGGAACATCCTTCGGATCGATCAGGATGCTTTCGATGTGAACAGGCGTATCGCTGAACCTCGGAAGCCGGTACTTGGCAAGTCGGGAATTCAAAATGCGGCCGTTCTCAAAATCGACTGCTTCAAACAGCGCCCCGCCCAGCCCTTGAATAATGGAGCCTTCCACTTGATTCTTGAGATGCTCGGGATTCACCACCGGGCCGCAATCGAACGCCTGCACCACGCGCTCGATTTTCAGCGGCGCTCCATTTTGTGGCGCCGTGACCTCGACACAGCAGGCGAAATAGCTGCCCTTCTCGAAACCGCCGGACAACCCGAAACCCTGGCCAGGACGCGTTTTCGATTTACCCCACTCGAACTTCTCGGTCGCGGCTTCGAAAACGCGGCGCAATCGCGGGTCGCTGGTGTTCTTCAGACGGAACGACAACGGCTCAACCCCCGCGGCATGCGCCAACTCATCCATGTGCGATTCGCGCGCAAAATGATTCGCGGTCCCCGCGAGTCCGCGATAAGAACCCTGCCGCAACGGCGACTCGGCTTCATGAAACTCGGCCCGCTCGCCAGGAATGTTGTACATGCTCTTCAGCCCCGACGGACCGGAATTGTAGTTGTGGAAATCCCACGCCACGATAGTTCCGTCCTTGCGCGCTCCGCTGCGGACGTCGATCACACCGGCTGGACGGAAGTACGCCCAGGTCATTTCTTCTTCGCGGGTCCAGTTGACCTTCACCGGTCTACGCGCGGCCTTCGCGAGACGCGCGGCTTCGATAGCCGCTTCACCCGTGTGCTTGCCGCCGTAGCCGGAACCGGTATCTGGTCCGATCACGCGCACACGATCTTTCGGCAAGTTGAAAGCTTCCGCAAGCTCGTCGCGCACACCAAACGGACGCTGGCCGCCAGTCCAGACGGTGAGCTTGCCATCCTTCCATTCGGCCACTGCGCCGCGCGGTTCCAAAGGAACGTGCGCGATATAGGCGACCGTATACGTGGCTTCAGCTTTGGCATCCGCCCGTTCGATGGCTTCCTCAATCGCAGACGATTTCGGAGCGGGATTCGCCTTGAGCAGCGAGAAAAGTTCACGCGAGCTCGGCTGCGGATTGGCTTTCCATTCGGCCTTCACGGCGTCCACCGCGGCCGCCAGCTTTTGCGGATCTTCGGATGCTACGCCAATGAATTCGCCATCGTGAACCACCGTGATGCCTGCCATCTTTTCGGCC
>JBEKUT010000383.1:0-7087 GCA_049514735.1 Bryobacteraceae bacterium | reverse complement strand
ACGTGGCCTTCGGGAAACCACATGCCTCGGAAGAAGAGATCCTAAACGCCTGCCGGATCGCCCGCGTCGATGAATTCGCCGAGGGTTTCGAACTCGGCTACGAGACTATTGTCGGCGAGCGTGGCGTGAAGTTATCCGGTGGACAGAAACAGCGTGTATCCATCGCCCGAGCGATCCTCGCCAATCCGCGTATTCTCATCCTCGACGAAGCAACCTCCAGTCTCGATTCCGAATCGGAAGCGCTGATCCAGGAAGGCTTGAAGTACCTGATGCAAGGACGCACCACGTTTGTAATCGCGCACCGGCTTTCAACGATTCGCCGCGCCGATCAGATCCTGGTGGTGGAAGCGGGCCGCATCGTGGAACGCGGCACGCATGAGAGTCTCTACGCTGCACAGGGCCGCTATTGGGATCTGTACACCAAGCAGCACGGCTTGGAGGCGAATCTTTTCCTGGCGCCCGGCGAAGGCGATTCGCAAGGGGAGCAGTCTTCCGGTTCGGTGTCGGCCGCGGCAGCCCCGGGAATCGGCCAGCTATTATCGGGGCGCCCGGTTTAGGACCGCGGCCGCGAAAGCCATCCACCCATCAAGTAAGTGAGACTGTAAGCCGCGCAACCGTTTCAAATCCGCCGGATTGAAACAGCTTATAGCTTTTACGCGTCCTAACTCCGGGGAAAAGCATGCGAGGCCTTCTCTGCCAGATGCGCGCTATTCGATGCAGTGAGTGCTGGGATATCGCGAACACGGCCTTTACCGAATGGGTCGACGACAAAGCGCCCCGCTTGGGCGCGGCGCTGGCCTTTTATACAGCTTTGTCATTGGCGCCTTTGCTGGTAGTAGTTCTGGCGGTCGCAGGTCTTGCGTATGGAAAGCAGGCAGTGCAAGGCGAGTTAGTCTGGCAGATTCAGGACTTACTTGGAAAAGACGGAGCAAGAGCGATTCAGGCTCTGATTTCAGCCGCTCACAGACCTGCCAGTGGAATTATCGCGACAATTTTAGGATTAATCACATTATTCTTTGGAGCTTCTTCCGCGTTTGTAGAACTGAGCGATGCGCTGAATACCATCTGGCACGTTCCGGTGGCCAAACGTCAGTCTGGACTTGCAAGCGTTCTCGATATGATCAAACGCCGCGCGGTGTCCTTCATCATGGTGCTGGGCGTCGGATTTCTGCTGCTGGTCTCTCTGTTAGTCGCCGCGTGGATCGCCGCCACCGAGAGTTTCTTCCGCGATCTGCTACCTATGCCTGGTCTGTTACTCGAACTTACCAATTTCCTGATCGGCTTCTTAGTCGTCGCTTGTCTTTTCGCGGTGGTCTATAAGGTGCTCCCTGACGTACGCCTGAAGTGGAGCGATGTCACCATAGGTGCTGTAATCACAGCTCTGTTGTTTTCGATCGGAAAGTTCTTGATTGCTCTCTATCTCGGAAGATCTACCATCGCATCCAGCTACGGCGCCGCCGGATCTTTTCTCATCGTGCTGTTGTGGGTCTATTATTCGGCGCAGGTGTTCTTTCTCGGCGCGGAGTTCACCAAGATCTATACGCTGCGATTCGGTTCCCACTTCAAAGCGACACTGGAATTACAGCCGGAGCGTTCCGAGCACACGCTCGTCCTGTGATAAGCTGCGCAAAGTGGTACCCCCAGCCCCATCGCTGCCCGCCGCCTGCGCGGATTGTTTAACCACCACCAAGCTGGCACAAAACTTGGGCGGCGCTTCTTTAACGCAGCCCGCAAGCGCGCAACAATCCCCGTCGAAACTGTTCCGGTCAGCCGACGGTAAAATCCGCGTCGACGCGGGGAACATATCGGTGATCACCGACCCTGCCACGCAGAAAACCATCATGCTCGATCACCTGAAAAAAGAGGCCAGCCTGTTCAGCGCGCAACCACCCCAACTGCCCCCAGGCGCGCTCCCGAATGCCGCGATGCCCGCGCTCGCGATGAGTCCGCCCACATCGCCCGCCAAAGTGGAAGATCTCGGCAAGGCTATGATCGAAGGGCATGAAGTGATGGGAAAGCGTTTCACGTTCCAGCCTCCCGGCGCGCCACAAATGCCTGGGATGCCACAACTACCGGGAATGCCCCAAGTGCCCGGCGCTCAGCTTCCGAAATCCGCGCTGACAACTTCGGAGATTTGGACCAGCACTAAGACTCAGCTCCCCGTGCTCAGCAGAACGCGTGGAAGTTTCGGCGAGCAGATCTGTCACTGCAAGTTCACGCAGGCCGGCGAGCCGCACCCTTCACTTTTCCAAGTCCCGGCCGGCTACAAGACCGTGACGCCGCCGGCGCTACCGCACTGATGCTGTGCCACTATTCTGCGCCGCAATCAGCTTGCGAAACATCGCGGCGGTAGTATCGGCCGTGCGCAGTTCCAAAATCTCGAGGGGACTTCGTCCGCGCGTGTCTTTTACGTCGAGCTTCGCGCCCTTCTCCGCCAGGAACTTCAGCACCTCTTCCATCTCGGCGACGTTCGGAGCGAACACCGCGGTGTGCACCACCGTCTGGCCGGATTTGTTCCGCGCGTTAATATCGCCGCCGAATCCAAAAGCCAGCTTGACCGCATCCATCTTGCCGCTGCCCGCCGCCGCCATCAGCACTGTGGTGCCGTCCTCGGTCTTCAAAGCCGGATCGGCGCCCGCATCGGCGAGAATACGCATCACCTCCGCGTTGCCGGTGCGCGCGGCCAGAATCAATGGCGTCGCCTCGCCATTATTGGTGCGGAAGAATCCAGTGTTCTTGCGGGCCTCGGGAGTCAGCGGCGCAAGCCGCGCATTTGGATCGGCGCCCCGCGCCAGCAGATCCTTCACTAATCCAGCGTTGCCCGCCTGGGCTGCGGCATGCAGCGGCGTCTTGCCCGCTTGATCCTTGACGTTCGGCGTGGCGCCATCATCGAGCAGAGCCTTCGCGATCGCGGGACGCCCGTACGCGGCCGCGATCAACAGCGCATCTGTTCCATCGGGAAGCGCGCGCCTGACATCGGCCTTCGCATCCAACAAAATCCGCGCCGATTCCATATCGCCTTTCACGGCCGCGAACATCAGCGGCGTGAAGCCAGACTTCGAAAGTGCATTCACGTCCGCGCCGTGCTCCACCAGGATTCGCGTGACATCGGCATGGCCTTCCGCGACGGCCCACATCAATGCCGTTTGCCCCTTCCGCGATTCCGCCCTATTCACTTCGGCTCCGTGCGCCAACAGCAACTTCACGGCGTCCACGGTCCCCGCGCTCGACGCGATCATCAGCGGAGTTTCGCCGTCCCATCTCGCCGCCTTCGCATCGGCCCCCGCCTTCAGCAACGTCTCGACCACGGCGGTGTCCGCATTCTGGCAAGCCAGCGTCAGCGGCGTCTCGCCGTAATCGTTCGCCGCATTCACGTTGGCGCCGGCATCGATGAGCACACCGGTCATCTCGGCGTCGTCGCGGTAAACCGCCCACGCGAGCGCCGTCTCGCCGTCTGGTTGCGCGGCGTTCACATCCACGCGGCTGTCGAGCAGCGAGTGAATCAGTTTCAAATCGCCGTGGCGCGCAGCGTTCACCAATCGCAAATCGGTCGCGTGCGCGAGAAACAGGAATGGAATGAGTAGACAGCGCCACATACAGAAGCGAGCGTACGCCAGAGCACGTTCTATTGAATTTAACCACAATTCCATGCTAATTTTAAAGAGCCGAAATGTTCCTCCCACGGCTTTCGCTCCTCTGGCGGCGTGTTTTACCGCTTGCTACCGCTGTACTTCTTTGTCTCCCGCTCCTGTTTTCACGCGGCGCACCCACCACAACCAGCCCCACTGACACGCACCGCGCGATGCTCAATCAGTATTGTGTGATGTGTCACAACCAGAAGCTCCGAACGGGTGGCATCGCGCTCGATCGACTGAACACCGTCAACGTCGCCCCGGACGCCGAGACGTGGGAAAAAGTGCTCCGCAAGGTCAGCACCAGCCAGATGCCGCCGCCCGGCCTGCCGCATCCCGACGTTCCCATGCGGACGGAGTTTGCCGCGTGGCTCGAAACCTCGCTCGACCGTTCCGCCGCGGCTAATCCAAACCCCGGCCGCCCCGCCATTCACCGTCTCAATCGCGCTGAATACGGCAACGCCATCCGCGACCTGCTCGCCCTCAATTTCGACGCTGGCTCCATGCTGCCGGCTGACGATTCCGGTTACGGTTTCGACAACATCGGCGACGTGCTATCCGTCTCGCCGGTCCTTCTCGAACGGTACATGGCGACAGCGCGCAAGGTGGCACGGCTCGCGGTTGGCGACACGAAGGTCTCACCGGTCGTGCAGCAATATTCGGTACCGCGCGGCCTGGCGCAAACCGAGCAGGTGAGTGAAGATCTGCCGCTCGGCTCCCGCGGCGGCGCCGCCATTCATCACTATTTTCCGGTGGACGGCGTCTACACCATCCGAGTTTTCATGCGTCCTCCGCCCAGCATCGACAGCGACGACAAGCCGCATTTCGATGTGCGCATTCCCGTCAAAGCGGGCGCGCGCATCGTGGGTGTCACGTTTCCCAAAGAATTGTCGAAGCGCGAAATGGCCGCCCCGCGTGTCAAAGGCGGGCCAGGAAGCGCCCCCGACAAACCCGAAACGCCGCTGCCTTCCGACCTGGATCTGCGGCTCGACGACGCACGCATCAAACAGTTTGAGGTGACGTGG
Organism: Bryobacteraceae bacterium; assembly: GCA_049514735.1. GTDB lineage: Bacteria > Acidobacteriota > Terriglobia > Bryobacterales > Bryobacteraceae > JAICMB01. The sequence continues at coordinate 2,430 of JBEKUT010000383.1, read as the reverse complement.
GCGAACCCGACCATCGACAGCGTCTGGATCGGCGGTCCCTACGAGGTCGAAGGCGCCGGCGACACTCCCAGCCGACAGCGCATCTTCGCTTGTCACCCCGCTTCCACAACGGACGGGGTGCCCTGCGCCACGAAAATCATCACCGCCATCGCCCGGCGCGCTTACCGCCGGCCCGTGACAGACGCCGATATCCAACCGCTCCTCGGTTTTTATAAGAGCGGCAGCAAGAACGGTACTTTCGATAGCGGCATCGAACTGGCCCTCCGCGCCATTCTGATCTCGCCCGATTTTCTCTTCCGTGTCGAGCACGATCCTTCCGGCGCGCCGCCCGAAACCGCGCACCGCATCAGCAATATCGAACTCGCCTCGCGCCTTTCTTTCTTCCTCTGGAGCAGCATTCCCGACGACGAGTTACTCAACGTCGCAGAGCAAGGCAAGCTCGAAAATCCCGAAATTCTGCAGCAGCAAGTGCGGCGCATGCTGGCCGATTCAAAATCGAAAGCTCTCATCACCAACTTCGCCGGGCAGTGGCTTTATCTTCGCAATCTGGACCGCGTGACTCCCGACCCCGACGCTTTCCCCGAATTCGACGATGGCCTCCGCGCGGCGTTCCGTCAGGAGACGGAACTGTTTCTCGAATCGATTTTCCACGAAGACCGCAGCGTGGTCGATCTTCTCGGCGCGAACTATACGTTCGTGAATGAGCGCCTCGCCAAATTCTACGGAATCCCCAACGTCCACGGCACCGCGTTCCGACGCGTTAACTTAACCGATGCGAATCGAGGCGGACTGCTGGGCCAGGGCAGCATCCTCACCGTGACTTCCTATCCGAATCGCACCTCCGTGGTGCAAAGAGGCAAGTGGATTTTAGAGAACGTGCTCGGCACGCCGCCGCCTCCGCCGCCCGCCAACGTTCCCGATCTCAAGAGCCATACCGAAGACGGCAAACTGCTCACCATGCGGCAGCAGATGGAGATGCATCGCGCCAATTCGGTCTGCGCATCCTGCCATTCCCGCATGGACCCGCTCGGATTTGCGCTTGAGAATTTCGACGGCGTCGGCAAATGGCGTACGAAGGACGCCGGTTCCGTGATCGATGTCTCCGGCAAGCTTCCCGACGGTACTAAATTCTCCGGACCCGCCGAACTGCGCCAGATCCTGCTGACCCATCGCGACGAGTTTGTCGCCACGATGAGCGGAAAGCTCTTGACCTACGCCCTCGGCCGCGGCGTCGAATACTATGACCAGCCCGCGATTCGGGCCATTGCCGGCGAAGCGGCGAAAGACGATTATCGTGTCTCGGCCCTTGTAACCGCGATCGTGAAAAGTACGCCCTTTCAAATGAGGAGAACCCCGGATTGATGTTCGTAATGAAGAAGTCCCTTCCGCGCCGCACGTTCCTAAGAGGGATCGGCACTACTCTGGCCTTGCCTCTTCTGGACGCCATGGTCCCGGCTTTCGCCGCGACGCGCAACACGGTCGCGCGCCCGTCGATTCGGATGGGCTTCGTCTACGTGCCCTGCGGCATCATCATGGATCAGTGGACTCCCGCCGCAAATGGTACGGGCTTCGCATTCACCCCCATCATGAAGCCGCTGGAGCCTTTCCGCGAGCAGTTGCTGGTACTCAACGGCCTCGCGCAGATCAACGGCAATCCGCTCGGCGACGGCCCCGGAGATCACGCCCGCGCGGGGGCGACGTTCCTTACCGGCGTTCATCCCAAGAAGACCGAAGGCGCCGATATTCACGCTGGCATCTCGGCCGATCAGATTGCCGCGCGCGAGCTAGGAAAATCGACGCAACTCGCCTCTCTCGAAATTGGACTCGAAGCGCCCGGCATGGTCGGCTCCTGCGATTCCGGTTATAGCTGCGCTTATACCAACACCATTTCGTGGCGCACTCCGACGTCTCCGATGCCGATGGAAGTGAATCCTCGCGCCGTATTCGAGCGGCTCTTCGGCGACGGCGAAGGAACCGACGCCGCTTCCCGACTGGCCCGCGCGCAGGAAGATCGCAGCATTCTCGATTTCGTTCGCGACGATGTGGCGCGCCTGCAGCCCGGTCTGGGAACGCGCGACCGCGGCAAGCTCACCGAATACCTCGATTCCATTCGCGACATCGAACGCCGCATCCGCATGGCCGAAGAGCAGAACGTGCAGTTGCCGAATATGGACCGTCCTGTCGGCATCCCCGATACGTTCGAGGAACACTGCAAGCTCATGATGGATCTCGAAGTGATCGCATTCCAGGCCGACCTCACGCGCGTGGTCACGTTCATGATGGCGCGCGAAGGCAGCAACCGCAGCTATCGAACCATCGGCGTTTCCGACGGCCACCACTCCGTCACGCATCACCAGAACGATAAAGAAAAAATCGAGAAGGTGGTGAAGATCAATACCCACCACGCGGAGATGTTTGCGTATCTTCTCG
>JBEKUT010000382.1:0-7107 GCA_049514735.1 Bryobacteraceae bacterium | reverse complement strand
CAGCACCGATTGATAATGCGGCGCGATGCGGCGCACGCGCGAGAACATATCCCACATCTGCGGGCTTCGTCCTATGATGCCTTCAAACTTGGATTGTTCAAGCAGCTCGTTCTCGAGCTCCAGCGCACGCGCCCGCTGATTCGAATCTTCCAGCAGCCGCTCCACGCGTTCGCGCAACGCCCCGATGGGAACCGGTTTGTTCAGGTAATCGCACGCGCCGCGCTTGATCGCTTCAACGGCCGATTCTGTGGAGTAATGCGCGGTCATGAGAATCACGTCGATGGAAGGATCGAACTCGACAACTTTTTCCAAAACTTCCATCCCGCTCATACCGGGCATCACAAGATCGGTCACGACAATCTGCGGGCGCCTGCTGAAAACCAGCTCCAAACCCGCGCTGGGATCGGTGGCCGTTAAGATTTCGAGTTCCGGACGGGCCAGCGCCGACGTCAGCAACTCCAGAGTGCGCGGGTTGTCATCAATCGCCACCAGCACTACGGAGCGCCCTTGCGAAGACCTATTCTCGACGGATTGACTCCGCTGCGTCCCAAGACCTGTGCCGATTCGCGCAGGCGCTGCGCTCATTAACGCATTCCGATCAATCGAGGACATGATTCTTCTCCACCAGTCGCACTAAAACTGCCTGAATCGACCGCTTTTCGCATCACAACCGGCTGGATCTGGGGGTTTAGGGAGCAATTGCCATTCCACAGCATAGACACATGGGCCACCGATGAAAACAGATAAACGCGGATCGACGGCCTGGCGTGATTCGGCGCAAAACTGCTGCGATTCGCGCCGTCTTAAGGCCGGGTCAAATGCGTGCGAACGGCCTCGGGAACCTCGGACGGGCTGTTGACTCGCAGCACGTCGAAGCCGGCCGCGCGCGCGCTTTCGACGCCCGCTGCGGAGTCTTCGATTACCAGCGGACGTTGCGAGTTCAAGCGGCTCGCGGCGAGCAGGTAGGGATCCGGCGCGGGTTTATGATTGCGGACATCGCCGCCGCAAACCAGCGTGTCGAAGCGATGCAAGAGCCCCGCGCGTTCGAGCGCCGGTTCAATCTCGAGCCGGCCGCTGGAGCTGACGACAGCGAGCGGGTAGCCGTTCAGAGAATCGAGAAACTCGCCGCAGCCGGCGAAAAACGGGAGTTCCCGCGAGATCAACTCGCGAAACATTTCTCGCTTTCGCGGATATTGATCCACTAACGTTTGAAGCTCCACCGGGGGCGCCGCCCGGCCGCAGAATTGCGCCAGCATCAAACGGTCCGTGATGCCGATACAAGTTTGGGCGTAAGTGTTCCAATCCAGGTGGATGCCGTAAGGGGTCAGAATCTCCCGCCAGCATCGAAAATGCAGCGGCTCGGTGTCGGCAAGCACGCCGTCAAAATCGAAAAGGATCGCGTCGTAGGCAGGCATCGGGCAAGGAACGATGGTAACGTGGCCCCATGAGGTCCCTTCCCGTCATTCTGTTTTTCTGCGCCGTCGTTTGCACGGCCTTCCTGTCGAAGACGCGAGCCCAGTCGCCGGGCTCGATCCCTCCTTCCAAGAACCCGAGTTTCACACCCAGCCAGCGCGTGGCCGATCTGTTGGAACGCATGACGCTCGACGAAAAAGTCGCCATGCTCGCCGGCGCGGGCTGGATGGAAACGGTACCCAACGCGCGGCTCGGCATTCCCGCGATCAAGATGGCCGACGGTCCTATGGGCGTGCGCTCCTGGAAGGGAAGCTCCGCGGTCACGAATGCCGCTCCCATCCACAGCACCGCGTTTCCCGCGGGCGTTGCGATGGCTGCGACGTGGGATCGGGACCTGGTGCGGCGCGAAGGGAAAGCCATCGGGCAGGAGGTGAAGGCGCTCGGCCGCGATATGATTCTCGGACCAACCGTCAACATCGCGCGCGTGCCGTTGTGGGGCCGCAATTTCGAAGGCTATGGTGAGGATCCGTACCTGACTTCGGGCTTGGGCGTCGCATACATCAAAGGCGTGCAGAGCGAGGGCGTGATTCCGTCGGTCAAACATTTCGCCGCCAATAATCAGGAGTTTGAGCGGCATCGTGTGGACGCAGCTATCGGCGAGCGGGCGCTGCAGGAAATCTACCTTCCGGCTTTCAAAGCCGCGGTGCAGGATGCGGGGGTTTGGGTCGTGATGAATGCATACAACAAGGTGAATGGACACTATTGCGCCGAGAGTGACCACTTACTAAGTGAAATCTTGAGAAAAGATTGGGGATTTAAGGGATTTGTCATTTCCGATTGGGGCAGCACTTACAGCACCCTCGCGACCATCAATGCCGGCATGGATCTTGAGATGCCGGGCGGTGAGGCCATGCGAACGTGGCTCGCCAAGGCTTCCACACAGACGGACGGGAACGGTTGCGGCTGGCTTGCTCCGGGCAAAGTGCTGCCTGAGGTCGAGGCTGGTCGAATTGCGAAGACGACCATCGATGAGAATGTGGGCAACGTGCTGCGCATCATGTTCGCAAGCGGATTATTCGACCGGCAGCCAGTGGCCGATGGGCCGCTGGACACGCCGGAACAGAAGACGCTGGCGCGCGAGGCCGCTACAGAATCGATTGTCCTGCTCAAGAATGCTGGCGCACTCTTGCCGATTAATGCGTCGCGAGTGCATTCCATCGCGGTGATTGGTCCCAATGCAGCGGCCGCGCGCAGCGGTGGCGGCAGTTCCCGCGTGCAGCCTTTCTATACGGTCTCGCCACTCGATGGAATTCGTGAACGGGCTGGCAGCAGTATTCGCGTCGGCTACGCGTTGGGAGTTTCGATGGAAGGAGAAAAAGGTGAGAAAAGCTCCGCGGAACTGCGGGACGAAGCAGTCTCCCTCGCCGCAAAATCGGACCTGACGATCATCGTCGCAGGTTATGCCGCCAATCTGGAAGGCGAAGGTTTCGACCGCAAGATTCTGAATCTTCCCGCGGGCCAGGACGATCTCATCCGCGCCGTGGCTGCCGCGAACAAGAATACGATCGTCGTGATTAACGCGGGTTCGCCCGTCGCGATGGACTGGATCGACCAGACGCCCGCGGTTCTGGATATGTGGTACGGCGGCCAGGAAGGCGGACACGCCATCGCGGCGGTGCTATTCGGCGATGCAAGTCCTTCAGGCAAATTACCCGTCACTTTCCCAAAACGAATCGAGGATACACCGGCCTATGGGCATTATCCCGGCACGAATCTGCACGTCGCTTATGAAGAGGGAATTTACGTCGGATACCGTCACTACGACACGCGTGAGATCGAACCTCTGTTTCCCTTCGGCTACGGTCTCTCGTACACGAAATTCGAGTTGACTGATCTCGAAATTTCATCGTCAAAGGTCGCGATGAACAAGCCGGTACAGGTGAAGCTACGCGTTCGGAATACCGGTTCGGTCGCGGGAGCCGAAGTTGTGCAAATTTATTTGCGCGACGTCACAGCCAGCGCGGATCGGCCAGTCAAAGAGCTGAAAGGATTCCAGCGAGTTTATCTAAGGCCCGCTGAGTCACAGACGATTTCAGTCACGCTGGACCGTGCCGCGATGTCTTTCTTCAGTCCGGACAAAAAGTCCTGGGTTACCGAGCCCGGAGCCTTTGAAGTACTTGCTGGAACATCCTCGCGCGACATCCGCCTGCGAGGAAAATTCGAGCTAGCCGAATGAGATCTACGGCTTACTCTCGGGTTCGTCATAACCCTTCAATCGCCGAATCCAGATATTGCGGAAGCGCACGGGACTGTTGTGGTTCTGCAGAACCAGCGGCAACTCGGCGGGCTGCGGCGTGTAATGCGCCACCTGACGGTAAACGGTAGCTCCCATCGACGCTTTGTGGTTGTGCAGCAGGACCCCGTTTAGAAAAACGGTGAAATAAGCGGGGCTGACAAGTTTGTCGCCATCGAACTTAGGCGCTTCGAAGACTATATCGTAGGTTTGCCATTCGCCCGGCTTACGGGCGGGATTGGCGAGCGGAGGCCATTGTCCATAGATTGCGCCAGCCGCGCCGTCGGCGTAAGTAGGATTGTTGTAGTTGTCGAGAACCTGAATTTCATACAGTCCCATCAGGATGACACCGCTATTTCCACGGCCCTGGCTAGTGCCGTGAATGTCGGTCGGTTCGAACCATTCGACGTGTAACTGGCAATCCCGAAAACTCTGTTTCGTTTCGATGTCGCCGGTGTGAGGAACTGCCTCCACGTAACCGTTTTCGAGTTTCCATTCGGGTTGACCCGAGCTACCGCCGTGCGTGATGGAGCTGGCGTGCGACGTCCAGCCGGAAAGATCCTTGCCGTCGAAGAGGACAATAGCATCGGACGGTGCGCCGCCCGGTTCAGCGGCAGGAGTGACAACGGGCGCGTGGGGACGCTTGTCGTCGTGTACATGCCACGGGAGCCCCGGCAGCAAGGGCGTATCTTCGAAACCAAGATCGTGATTTGCGCGCTGATTTGTTTGGGTAAATGCGGGAGTCGCAAGCCACAGAAGGGCCGCTCCGGCGAGGGAGGGAGAGAATATTCGCATAGTGCTTATACCAGTCACTGTACACTAGTCAAATCCTGGCATCGAACTTTTCATCGCGGCTGCGTTGGCAGATGCAACCGAATCCGCTGACACAGCTTATCCAACAGAAGCGCGCGAGCGGCGTGCCGATTCTCGATCTAACGGAATCCAATCCTACGCGCGCGGGAATCGCTTACCCTCCGCTGATCTTGCCCGAAGCGCGCATTTACGATCCAAATCCGGCGGGCTTATTATCTGCCAGGCAGGCCGTTTCCACTTACTACGGTGGACGCGTCTCAACAGACCGAATCCTGCTCACCGCAAGTACCAGCGAGGCGTATGGGTTTCTGTTTAAGCTCCTCACCGACCCCGGCGATGAGGTGCTGGTCCCGCGCCCATCTTATCCTCTGTTCGAATTTCTCGCCGAGTTGGAATGCGTGAAGGTGGTGCAGTATCCGTTGATTTACGACCACGGATGGATGATCGATTTTGAAGCCCTTGAGACCTCGATCGGTCCGAAGACGCGTTCGATCATTCTCGTGAATCCGAACAATCCCACGGGTTCTTATCTCAAGAAACAAGAACTGGAACGCCTCCTAGGATTGTGCCGAAAACATGGACTCGCGATCCTGTCAGATGAGGTTTTCGCCGATTTCGCTTTCGATCCAGATCCTCGCCGTGTGTCGACTTTGGTCGCTACCGTAGACGTGCTCTCGTTTGCGTTGAGTGGATTATCGAAAGTTTCGGGAATGCCGCAGATGAAGCTCGGCTGGATCGTCGTTTCGGGCCCCGCAGAGCAGCGCACGGAAGCATATTCGCGTCTCGAATTGATCGCCGATACGTATTTGTCGGTGGGCACTCCGGTGCAACTCGCGGCCGGCAATCTGATCGAAGCGCGGCACGAAGTTCAGAAACAAATTCGAATGCGGACATCGAAGAATCTCGCGCTGCTCCGAGCACGTCTGCAATCGACAGCGTTCGGCCTCCTCGATGTAGAAGGAGGCTGGTACGCCATCCTGCAAGCTCCCAAAATCCGAACCGAAGAAGAGTGGGTGTTGGAGCTATTGCGGCGGGAAAACGTCCTGGTGCAGCCCGGATTCTTCTACGACTTCGATCGCGAGGCGTTTCTTGTCCTGAGCCTCCTCACTCCGGAAAATGTTTTTGAAGAGGGGCTTGCCCGCCTTCTCGCACTCGCATGACCGCATCGTGGATGGCATCGACCACTACCTCCGGCTCGTCCAATTGAATCCAGTGACCGCTCTTTTCGGCGACGATGTGAGTCACATCAATTGAGAGACTCTGTATCTCGCCGGGAAGCCATGCAGTGCGGCTTTCAATGCCGGTAAGAATTGTCACCGGAATCTTTAACGAAGGTGCGTCGATCATGGAAGCAACGCTCTCCGGAAGCCGCGCCAGATGGTCGCCCATGGACGCGAATGACTTCGGAAGACACCAGTGAGACATTATCGACGGCCATAATTCCTGCGGCATTTTCTTAACTTCACCAACCAGCCGTTCCATAGTCGCCAAGCCTGCTCCAGTGGAAGTAGCTCGCCCGATCATTCTTGGCAACGACCGCGATCCGCCGGCCAGCCGCGCGAGAGTGAATCGCACCACTCCCAAGCGCGCCAGCAACGCTCCGTAGCGCGAAAGGAGAGCCCCGCCAGCAAGGTTGCGCCCCTGCTCCTTCGTCAAAGGATGCCACTCCTGCGGTCGCAAAGGATCGACGAGGACCAGCGCCGCGACGTCTTGCGGATATCGTTGCGCATAGAGCCGCACCACGAGTCCACCGAACGAATGTCCGACCATTATGTACGGCGAAGGGACGGCGGCGGCGCGCAACAACTCGCGCAGTTCCTCAACCACCTGACTGGCGTTTCGCGGCGTGAGAGCGGGATCGCTCCAGCCGAGGCCGGCTCGGTCGTAACTCACGACTTGAGTGAATTGCGACATGTCGTTCTGGACGCGTCGCCAATTTACACACGTAGCCGAGATACCGGCTTCGAGAATAACAGTAGGACTTCCCTGCCCCATCGAATAGTAATGAAGCCGTTGCGCGCCCCCTTGGATCAGCAGGCCCGGCGCAGGAAACAGTCTCGCATCGCGCCTCACTCCTATCCATTGATAAAGCAAACCGCTCGCCAAGAGCAGCGGCGCCAGCGCGATCGATACTATAAATGCAGTTATCAATCGGAGATGGCCAACTCACCTGGAACGATCCGCCTCGTGCGTGGCAGTAAGCCGCGGCGAGCCAACAATCCGGTGAAAACGAGAATAGCTACGAAGACAGTCAGCTTGATGGAATCGGCCACGCGCGAATGCGCGGGAAGCACAATCCAAAGCACACCGGCAACCGGCTGAGCGAAGCAAACGGCCCAAACTGAGCCGTAAAAATAACGACGCTCATGACCCTCGCCCTTAGTCGACGGCCTGACGCGCGGCAGCAAGCCGAACGCTCCTAGCGTCAAAATCAGAATCGCCATCGGGAAATAAGCGTAATCGTAGATCTGCCGAAGTTGCCACTTACCTGTGACAATAGCGTCCACTAATCCCGCAGCGTTGAGACCAGCATAAGTGATGAGAGCGCTCCACGCGAAGGTATAGCAGACACGCCGATAAAGGGGATT
>JBEKUT010000381.1:0-7111 GCA_049514735.1 Bryobacteraceae bacterium | reverse complement strand
GCGGCTCGGATTTCGACGCCGGGAGGATTGTCGAGGCGGGCGCGGAGAGCTTCCAACATTTGGTCTGCGGTCTTGCCGGTGGCGCAGACGATGAAGATGTAGCCGAAGCGTTCTTCGTAGGCGCGATTGAGGCGTTCGAGTTCGTCGAGTTGGGTGTCGGCGGCATGCGCGATTCCGGCCTGCTCCTGTTGCGACCATTTCGATGCGGAGCGCTGGCCGATTTTCGGATGGGCGCGGAATGCTTCGAGCCAGTCTTCGTGGTCGAGACTCCACCACACCGCGTCCGATTCGCGGAGCATGGCGTCGATGTCTGGAAACGGCCATCGGGACGCCATAACCGCGGCCCATTTCGAAGAGCCGCAACAACGCATTAGACGCTCTACAATCTCGATGAGAATTCCTCCAGGAGATTCAACGCTACTTGCGAGCGATAGCGGGCGTTCGATCGTATATCGTCGATCGCCGCGATGTCGTCGACCACGGAGCCGTCCACCGCCAAGCCCTTCACAAAGTTCTCCGCGCGCCTCCACCGTATCGGCGTGGGGGCCACGCTGGCGAGTCCGATGCGCACTTCCTCGATATGTGCGCCGTTCTTGCGGGCGTAGCCGGCGAAACAAACCTTCGAGATCGCCTGTGCCTTACGCGTGCCCACTTTGCGATAAAAATGGATTCCTTCGGCACCATCGCGGGGCAGCCGGATGCGGGTGAGCAACTCACCTGGGCGCAGATCCATCTGCTTGTAGCCGCCGTGGAACAGGTCGTAGGAAATCCAGCGCGAGCCGTGTGATGAGGTGAGCTCAATCTCCGCGCCGTATGCGAGGAGCGCCGGCGGCGAATCGGCCGCAGGTGAAGCATTCGCGATATTGCCTCCCAGTGTGCCGCGATTCTGGATCGCGATGCCACCGGTCTCGGCCGCGGCCTGGCAGAGCATCGGAAATTCGCGGCGCAGAATGGGATGACGCTGGACATCCGTGTAAGTTGTGAGCGAGCCGAGCGTGACGGCGTCCACGGAGACTTCGATGACCCTTAATTCATCGAGCGTCCAGATGTTTATAAATCGCTTGGGCGTGAGTTTGCCGGCTTCGAAGAGAACCATCAGGTCCGTGCCGCCAGCGAATGGTTTCCATTCTGGCAATCGCGCGAGCGCCTCTTCGAGATTGCGCGGCGTAATCATTTCGTACGCCGGCACGTTTGCTCTCACGGCGCGCCTCGCGCGATGCGGGATGCTTCCACCACGGCTTCGAAGATCTTCGTATATCCGGTGCAGCGGCACAAATTTCCGGCGAGTCCATTTCGGATTTGCGCGTCTGTGGGCTCGGGAATATCGCGCAGCAGCTTGACCGCGGCCATCACCATTCCGGGCGTACAGATGCCGCATTGCGCGCCGCCGTGCGTGAGGAAAGCCTGCTGCACGGGATGCAGGCCGCCGCTGGAGCCGACGCCTTCAATGGTGACGATCTCGCAGCCCTGCGCCTGCGTTGCCGGGATCAGGCAGCTATTCACAAGTTCGCCGTTCAGCAGAATCGAGCACGTACCGCACTCCCCTTCGCCGCAGCCTTCCTTCGTTCCAGTGAGTCCGAGATCCTCGCGCAACACGTCCAAGAGACGCGCCATGGGCCACGCCGGTACTTCATGAGCAGCGCCGTTTACGATGAAATTAATCCGCGCCTGCAAATGCGGGCTCCTTCTCGACTAGTTGTATGAGATCCTCAGGCATCGCGGGAATGCTATCCACGGGGACTCCAAGCGCGTTCTCAATAGCATTGGCAATGGCCGGCGCGGGGCCGTCCATGGGAAGCTCGCCGATTCCCTTCGCTCCTCCCGGCCCGTACGCGTACGGCGTCTCTTCGAAGATGACGTGAATTGGCGGGATGTCGGCCGCGGTCGGGATGATGTAGTTCGTCATCTGGTTGTTCACCATGCGGCCCTCTTTCCAAACCACTTGCTCGTAGAGCGCGAACCCGATCGCCTGCGCCACGCCGCCTTCAATCTGACCCGCAGCGAGCACCGGATGGATCACGCGTCCTACTTCCTGCACGGCTGTGAAATTGTCGATGCGCGTTTCGTACGTTGTCGTGTCAACGGTCACTTCCGCAACGTAAACCGCCCACGCATACGCGCCATAGGCGTCGCCGCGGTATGTGTCGTCGTCCCAGAAAACGCCAGGGGGCGCCTGGTATTCACTGAATGACCGCAGCGCACCGAACTGCTCGCAGTATTTGGAACAGGCCGCGCGGAAGTCGTCACGCGAGTATCCGGCGATTAGGAATCCTGCATTCATGAGCGTCTGCTTCAGCCCAAGCGCGGCCGATTCGACGAGCTTTCCAACAACCATGCAAGTCCGCGATGCTACCGTAGGGCCGCTGTTCGGAACACCCGCGGTATCGGGCTTGGCGAGGTTGACATCGTCATAATCGATGCCCAGCGCATCGGCGGCGATCTGCGAAAGGATCGTATTCGTTCCCTGTCCGATTTCCGTGCTCGCGGCCAGGATGGTCACGCGGCCGTCGGCTCCAGCCTCGATGCCCAGCGTAGAACCTAACGTCCGTTCGCCCGATCCCGTGAAGCCCGCGCCATGCATGAAGGACGCAAATCCAATGCCGCGGCGCAGCTTGCCGCCCTGCTCGTTTTCACGCGCGAATCGGGCGGTTTTTTCGCGATAACCAGACGCTTCGAAGGCGCGCGCCAGCAGTTGGTCGAGCCGGACGTTTTCGTGAATCACTTGTCCAGTGGCCGTGGTCTGGCCTTGGCGGATGAAGTTGCGCAGACGAAATTCCTCGGGCGTCAGGCCAGCCGCGCGAGCCGTTTTATTCAGATGGCGCTCCATCGCGAAGATGCTTTGCGGCGCGCCGAAGCCTCGAAACGCGCCTTGCGGAGGGCAATTCGTCGCGACCGCGGTGCTGCGGATGCGGACGTTGGGACAGAAATAGGGCCCCGCGGCATGGATTGTTCCACGCGACAAAACTACCGAAGACAAGGTCGCGTAAGCGCCGCCATCAATGGCAAATTCGATGTCCGTCGCCAGCAGTTTTCCATTTTCATCCGCCGCGGTGCGGATGCGCGTGCGTGACGGATGGCGCTTCGTTGTAGCTACCAGATCCTCCGCCCGATCGTAAATCAGCTTGACCGGAAATCCGGATTTCCAGGCCAGCAGCGCGGCATGGCCGGCGATCATCGACGGGTATTCTTCCTTGCCGCCGAAGCCTCCGCCGGTCTCCGCTTGAATGATTCGGATCTTGCCGGGCGGCAGCGGAAACAGCTTCAGCAGCGCTTTGTGGACATAATACGGACACTGCATGGAGCCCCAAACTGTCACGCCGTCCGTGGGATTGGCGATGGCGATCGCGCCGTTGGTTTCGATGTAGAGTTGCTCTTGAGCGCCAGTGGAATACTCACCTTCGACGATGTGAGCCGCGGCGGCCCACGCATCATCGACGTTGCCTTTCTCGACCAGGAACGATTTGAAAACGTTGTCCTCGCCCCAGACAATCTCTTTTCGCGCGAGAGATTCTTCAAGCGTGAACACGGCGGGCAGAGGCTCTACGTCGATGCGTACGCGACGCCGCGCCTGTTCGAGTAGATAAGGATCGTGGTGCGCCAGAAGCAGTACCGGCTCTTCCGGATGATTGATAAATTCCGCGGCCAGATACGGTTGATCGAGCGTGATGAGCGCCACGGCATTCTCGCCGGGGATGTCTTGCGCGGTGACGATCGTGAATTCGTCCCAGGGAACTTCGTCTTCAAAATGAATGCCGAGAATGCGTCCACGCGGCACGGAACTGCGAACGGTGACACCGTACAACATGCCCGGAAACTTCAGGTCATCGATGTACTTCGCCTGGCCGGTGACCTTGTCCCGTCCTTCTTTTCGCGGCACTGAACGGCCAACTGAAGAGCCCTGCATTAGCACAATATTACAGCGTAATCTATGATGGTTATAGCTTTCGCCCGTTCCGTTTGAAAATGGGCAGAATGGTTCGCGGTGGCGGTCAGGGCAGGGCCTCACGGACCGCCGCGCACCGGACTGTGGGGGATTTCGAAGTGCGTTCGGGCTCGACAAAACAGCCCATCCGGCGGGCTCTCGCGGACAGTGAATTGCGATTTCGGACGCTCGCCAATACGGTGCCCGAAATCCTCTTCATGGCGGACTCCGAGGGCCGCATCGATTACACCAACCAGCGATTTCAGGAATACACGGGACTGTCTTTCGAAGAAGCCTCCGGTCTAGGTTGGACCAAACTGGTGCATCCGGAAGACCTCAGGCTGGTGTTAAACCGTTGGTCGGCTTCACTCGAAAGCGGGGAGCCCTATGAAGCGGAGTACCGCTTCCGGCGGCACGATGGCGCGTATCGCTGGTTCGTGAGCCGCGGCACGCCCATTCGCGATGAAGCGGGTGGCATCGTGCGATGGTTCGGCATCTGCACCGATATCGATTATCAGAAACAAGCCGAGGCCGCAGTGCGCGATAGCGAAGTAGCCATTCGCGCGCTCCTGGACGCTGCTCCGCAGGGCATTGTGGCGTCCGCGTCCGATGGGCGCATCGTGTTGTTCAACGACGTGGCGGAACGCATGTTCGGCTACCGCCGCGATGAGATCCTGGGCCGCAGCATCGATACGCTGCTTTCGCCGCACACTCGCGAACGCCATTCGAAACATCGCGCGGCGTTTCAGGGCGAACCGCAAAGCCGCGTGATGGGACAGGGTCTGGACGTGATGGCCTACCGCCGGGATCGCACTCAGTTCCCGGTCGAAGTCAGTCTGAGTTTTGTACCGAGTAAGGACGGCGAATTGTCGGTCGCGTTTCTCAGCGATATGAGCGCGCGGAAAAAAGCCGAGGAACTAAATCGCGCTAACGAGACTCTGCTGCGCGCCAATGCAGAGCTGGAACGTTTTGCTTCCGAAGTGAGCCACGATCTTCGCGAACCGCTCGCCACGGTGCGTTCCTACGCCGAACTCGCGCTCGAGCTGCACCAGCAGGAATTACCGCTCGATGTGGTGCGTGCGCTCACAATCATTCAAGACAGTGCCGATCGCATGAACGAACTGGTTTCCGACCTTCTGGGCTATGCGCGGGTCGGCGGACGGGGAAGGGAGCATATCGAAGCGGCCGGCCTGGAAGCGGCGCTGGCTACCGCGATTGCGAATCTCGAGAGCGCCATTCATGCGTCGAATGCGCAGGTCACCCGTGGCCCGCTGCCGACGCTGCCACTGGATCATGTCCAGATGGTCCAGCTATTCCAGAATCTGATCGGCAACGCCATCAAGTATCGCGGACGCGAGGATCCACGGATTCAAGTGAGCGCGATTTACGAGGATGGAATCTGGCTGGTGTCGGTGGAAGATAATGGCGAAGGTTTTTCGCCGGAGTTTGCGGAAGAAATCTTCGATCCGTTTGAGCGGCTCCACGGCGACGATATTCCGGGTACCGGCATTGGCCTTGCGACGTGCCGCAAGATTGTCGAGGGGCATGGGGGGCGCATCTGGGCGGAGAGCGAGCCGGGGCGGGGATCGATATTCCGTTTTACGTTGCCGGCGGAGGCGGGTGTCCCGGCGGCGTCGGGCTAGATTCGGACGAATGCTTGAATGAACAATTGCATTGAGTTTTCGAGCGTGATTCCTCTGTCCGAAATGAGTGGTGACTCCGATGCAGATACGGAACTGCTCAGTAACATGGCCGAGGAGGCGAAGGCCTTTATTCAAGCTTTCGATTGGTGCAGGGGGATCAGAAACTCCTATTTCGGCGCCGGCGTCGGAGGCGTCGTAGGTGTATTTTTCTTTCGCATTTTCCCGGCAACCGAAGAGGTGGACGAGTATCTCTGGGTTATCGTCGGCGATATTCCGCCGGCATATTTGGTTACCGACGAAAACCGAACGCCTTCCGAAGCGCTTCAAAGCTACATCAGCGAAATGCGAGCGTGGGTCGCCGCCGTCGAATCCGGCCAGTCCATTGACGAACTAATCCCGGTAAATGTGATTCCAACTCGCGAGTCGGCGCAGGCCTTGAAAAGTAGGCTGAACTTTCTAGAAACGAAATCTTGCCGCAGTGCCGTTTAGTCGGTCCGATCACTTAGGTCGTGGACATTGGGCTCGTCAATGGGGGCGGAGGCGCTACTTCAAAACGCGATCTTATATTTTTTTAACTTGTAGCGCAGCGCATCGCGGCCGATACGCAAAATCCGGGCCGCTTGCGACTGGTTGTTGCCGGCCTGCTCGAACGCTTTCAGAATAAGCATGCGCTCGTGTTCTTCGAGCGTGCTGTGAGCCCCTTCGCCCGGCGGGGCGTTGACTGCGTCGTCCATCGCAGGCCCCGCCGGACGATTCACGCCCTTCACATAGTCGGGAAGATCGGCAACATCGATCGTCTCTCCGTTCGCCATCATGCAGGCGTGGCCCAAGACGTTCTCGAGTTCCCGCACATTTCCCGGCCAGTGATAGCGCGATAAAACGATATGCGCGCGGCGGCTCACCCCCGTCACCTTCTTGCTGTACTGCGCGGCGAACTTCCCGACAAAATGCCGGATCAGAAGCGGAATATCTTCCTTCCGTTCCAGCAGCGCCGGCACGTGGATCTCAACCATCGAGAAGCGATAATACAGATCTTCCCGGAAACGTTTTTCGGAGATCGCCAGGCGCAGGTCCGCGTTCGTGGCCGCGATGACGCGCACATTGATCTTACGCGGCACCAGCGAACCGACCCGCAGGATTTCATGGTTCTGCAAAGCCCGCAGCATTTTGGCCTGGGTCGCCAGCGGCATGTCGCCGATCTCGTCCAGGAACAGCGTGCCGCCGTTGGCATGCTCGAACAGGCCCACCTTGTCGCGATCGGCGCCGGTGAATGCGCCCTTGACGTGCCCGAACAGCTCGCTCTCAAAAAGCGTTTCGACTACCGCCGAGCAGTTCAGCACCACGAGGTTTCCGGCCGCCACGGGACTGAGCCGGAGCAGCGCTCGCGCCACCAGATCCTTGCCCGTTCAGGTCTCGCCCGTGAACAGCACCGATTGATAATGCGGCGCGATGCGGCGCACGCGCGAGAACATATCCCACATCTGCGGGCTTCGTCCTATGATGCCTTCAAACTTGGATTGTTCAAGCAGCTCGTTCTCGAGCTCCA
>JBEKUT010000380.1:0-7134 GCA_049514735.1 Bryobacteraceae bacterium | reverse complement strand
AGATGAGGAGCATCTCGTAGGCGATCAGCGATCCAAGGCCGAGGGCAAGGAACATCGCGTACTCATTCCCGGCGTTGGTCGCGATTCGAAAAGCGCGGTGCACCAGGAATAAAAACAACACCGCGATCATGGCGACTCCGATGAATCCCCATTCTTCGCCGATGGCGGGGAGTACGAGATCGGTATGGCCAGCCGGTATCATGCCCGGGTCGCCCCAGCCGGGACCCGATCCCCACAAGCCTCCGGTCGCCAGCGCCCAGAGCGAGTGGGCTAATTGATCGCCGCCCTTGATGTCGTTGTCCCAGGGCGAGAGCCACATGGAAACGCGCTCGACCACTGTTTCGGGCTTGCCGAGACGGTAGCCGATGGTGACTCCGGCGATCAGCAGGACCAATCCGAAGAGCGCCAGGCCCCAGCGCCCGCGCGCGACGGCGAACATGGTAAGAAACAGGAAGCCGATCACCAGCGCGGGGCCGAGATCTTTAAGGACGAAGAAGAACAGAAGCGCGATTCCGACGGCGAACATTACTGGCAGAACATGTTCGAGGCGGGGAAGCTCAATCCAGCGCAGTTTTTTCATGCGCAGATCGCGCAGCCACTCCCATCTGCGCGCGAAGTAGCCGGCCATGAAGAGAACGAGCAGGATTTTAATTAGCTCGACCGGTTGGAACGGTCCGAGATTCACTCGCGCGTCGCTGCCGGTGGGTCCCGAGCCGAGGCGCATCAGCAAAACGAAAAGCGCGAACGCGAGAAGCAGCGGGGTGTAGATCCAGCTCGAGAAGTTGCGGACGTGAAACGCGCGCAAGAGCGGGAGCAGCAGCAGGCCGCAGCCCACGGCCACGCCCCAGGCGAATTTCTCGAATTCGAGTGTGTCGCGTAGCGGGTCTTTGAGGCTGACGGCGAGCGTGAATCCGATGCCGGTCAAGAGCTGGAGCGCGGGAAGAATTGCGGGGTCGCCACGGAAACGCCGCCAGCGCCAGACGATGTGAACCAGAAAGAAGGCGGCGAAATAGATGGCGGACCAGACGGCGAACTTGCGATAAAACTCTTTAGGTGTGCGGACTACGAAGAGCGGTTTGACCTTCGTCAATGGGATTGGGAGGCCGTGGAAGACGGGCCGGGCGATCTGTCCCACGTTGACGAGCTTGTGGGTTTGAAGATAGGTCCAGAGCTTGTCAGCCGCTTCCGTGTTGCCGAGAACGAAGGGCTGGAGCTGCTCTTCCGATGTCACAGTGTTCAGGTTGAGCAGTTCACCATGATCGAGCTTGGGCTGAAGCTCGGCGAAGTTTTGCGTCTTGGCGAGGCAGACCATTAGCAGGCTGGCGGCGACTAAGAGCGAGCTTCCGATCAGCCACCACAGCTCGCGGCGGCGTTCGGTCGGCACTGGCACCGTAAAGGCGCCAAGGCTGGACGTCGAAACCTGCTCCCAGCTTTTTGTTACCGCCATCGCCTCACATATCCAGTGCGCTTGTGCGATGCCGCGGCGCGCTGCGCCTTCTCGCGCGCGGCTTCTACGGCTTGTTGTTGCTCCTCGTCGCGGTCGAGCTGCTCCAGTCGCTGGCTCACTTTGGAGAAACCGCTAATGGGTTCGTATAAGCCGCGGGCGCGCTCGAAATCGCGCTGTGCGAGCAACAGGTCATGTGGTTTCGGCCTGCTCTCCGCTTCCCAGGTCTTCAACTCCTGCTCGGCGCGATAGAGGTAACCGTCGGCTTCCTGCTCGATCTCGCGAGGGCCTAATCGGAAGTTCAACTCTTCGGCTTCGTGGAACTGCACCATCGCCATCCCGATGTTGTGAAGCGCGTACACGTAGATGCGGGCGAGTCCCAAATGCGTGTCGGCGTAGTTGGGGATGTCCGTTGCGGCGGTTTCAAATAATGCTTTGGCGGCGACGGGGTCCTGGCGCAGATGCGTGTAGGCATCGCACAATTCGGCGCGTCCGCGCACTTCGCGATTTTGTGGATCGAGATCCAAGGCATGTTTAAAACATTGTTTGCCCTTGGCCCAATCGAAGTTTTCAAAGGAAGGATCGGAGCTGTAGCGATAACCTTCGATCACGTTGTTGCCGGCCGTGATCAGGTTGGATAAAAGAGTTTCTCTGGCGTGCGCCACGGGTGAGAACGGACCGAGATACCCGCCCTTGTTTCGCACGGATTGAAAGACACGCCAATCGTTTTCAATATCGCCGGTGCTGGCGTGAACGTAATCGTGCGCATCGCGCAGTGGCTGCGTCTGGCGCGAAAGGCGATAGATGTAACCGGCGGGCACGAAGAGCAGGAGACCGAAGGCGAGCCCGGCGATGCCGGCCCATAAGATCCGATTTACTTCGGCGAGAACCGTGGCGACCTGCTGCTTGGGGACGCGCGGAGTTGTCTTCTGGCGCGGCGATTTGTCGAGCGTGGCGTTGGCGTCCCAGGTCCGCAGCTTTTCCGTCTCGGCAGCGGTGGGACGATTCTGCAGGAACAGTTGCAAATCGTGTTCGAACAGAGTGGCTGAGGCGTAGCGATGGGAGGCATCGGCGGCGAGAGCTTTCGAAACGATTGCGCGGAGCGAAGCGGGACAGCTTTCCGGGAGGGCGCGCGGCGCACGCCGTGATTGAATAATGTTTTCGAGCTTGCGCGTGTTCTGAGCCTGATACGGCGGCATGCCGGAAACCATTTCGTATAAGCTGACGCCGAGCGCCCATAGATCCGCATGCTGGTCGACTTGCGAACTCTTGACGCGCTCCGGCGAACAATACGCCGGACTGCCGAGGTTGTGATGCGTCAGGTTGTGCGTGGATGTGATGGCCTTGGCGATGCCGAAGTCGAGGAGCCGCGTTTCATCGTGCGGTCCGATTTGAATATTGGCGGGCTTGATGTCGCCGTGCACGACGGCGCGTTTGCGCCCATCGATTTCGGCTTCGAACGAGTGCAGCGTCTGAAGCTGGCTGCAGACTTCGATTGCGATTCGCGCGGCTCGTTTCGGATCGAGACGCTGTTCCTGGCGCAGCAGTTCGGCGAGGCTCTTGCCCTCCACGTATTCCATGGCGACGAAAAAACAGCCGTTTTGCTCCCCGAAATCGTAGATTTCGAGAATACGAGGATCCATGGCGTGCAGTTGTTTCTGGATGGCCGCGCCGCGCTTTTCGGCTTCCATCACGACTTGCGTGAAGGCGTCGTGGGAATGCTCGACGATTTTCAAAACGACGCGGCGGTTTTTATCGGGATCGAGCGCAAGGTAGACGTCGGTCATGCTGCGGCCGAGTTTGCGGATGATCTCGTACTTGCCGAAGGTCTTGAAATGCAGCGCGGGCGTGATTGTCACGGAGTAAACCTCCGTTCGATGACGAGCGCCCAGGCAAGCGCGCCGAGAATCATTCCCGCGACGAGCCAGGCGACGCGCGCCAGCCAGGTTCGCCAGCCGCGCGAGATGCGGCGGGCGCGAGTGATGCGATGCCGCGACCGCGCTTCGGACATCGTTTTCGAAGCGCTGCCGAGAAATTCGGGTCCTGCTACAAAAACGACGCTGACGTTATCTTTGCCGCCGGCGTCGTTGGCGGCGTCTACCAGCATCTGCGCGATGCGGGAAGGCTCGCCGTCGTATTGTTCGACGATGGCGCTGATTTCGGCTGACGTGAGTACGTCGCTGAGGCCGTCGCTGCATAACAGCATGGCGGCTTCGGGGTGAAATGGGAAGGACTTGATCTGGATAAAATCATCGTCTTCAGTGGAGTGCGGACGCGAGCCCACGTCGCGAAAAACTTCGTTGCGGCGGGGATGGATCATTGCCTCCAGCTCGGTCAATTCGCCCTGATCTTCGCGCTCGCCGACCGGAGAATGATCCGACGTCAGCTTTTTGACGGTGCCGTTCCACACAAGATACAGACGCGAATCGCCGACGTGGCCGACGGTAATTTTCTCGTCGTCCGCGACGGCGAGCGTGAGGACGCAGGCCATGCCGCGCCAATGTTCATTGGTCTGCGCGACCTCGAAAATTTCGTTGTTGGCGGCGGTGATTGCGCCGCGGACGCGGTCTTCCACGGAGCCGTTGAGCAGTTCGAGCTGGCGTGGAATGGCCTCAGCAGCGATCTCGGCCGCCTTCTCACCGGCCGCCTGTCCACCGACGCCGTCGACGACTACGAAGACGCCGCGGGCTTCGTCAATGTAGACGCGATCCTCGTTGTTGGGCCGCTGCAAGCCGGTATCGCTGGCCATGGCGGCGCGCCATGCTGAGGCAGTCTTCATCGCGTCCTCCGCCAGCCCCAGTTGGCAACGGCCAAGAGCAGGGCGAATCCCAGAAATGCGCACCCCAGTGCGATGTGCAGATTGGGCGGGATGTTCATTTGCGAACCTCGAACGCGAGCGCCATCACCTCCGCGACGCCGATTTCGGCGCTGTCCGGAAGCGGTTCCTCGACACCCTTCTTGAGACGCTTGCCGTTCACCCAAGTTCCATTCGTGCTTTTATCGGTGATGAAAAACTGACCGGTGGCGGCGTCGCGGCGCAGGACAAAGTGTTCGCGCGAGACCTCGTCGTTGGTATAGAGCGCGAGATCCATGGCAACGTCGTCGCCGCCGCGTCCAACGCGAACCTGGTTTTGAACGATCAGGTAAAGCTGCGGGCCGGAATCGTCTTCGTAGCGGATCTCGGCGAAGGTGCGGTCGATGGCGCGGGGCGTCTGGCCGCGCGGGCCGGTAGGACGGGCGGAGGTTACGGATGGTTCGCGATCGAGCAGTGTTGTCTTGGTGCCGCGAAAGCCGGGCTGCGCCGTCTCGTTTAACTCCGAATGAATCTCAACATCGCCGACAGGAACGGTGTTTTCGGTGTCCGGGAAAAATTCGATGACCCAATCGCGCGCGGCGATGCGGTGTTCCTTGGCGGTCTTATTTCCGCGCTTGATCCCGAGCAGGCTGGGATTGCTGTTCAGCTTTGCGACGCGCGCCGCGAGGGCCCGCTTGGCGTCGTCGGCAATGAGATCGAAGACGCCCGCGAGACGTGCATGATCCTCCGGATGCAGATAGACGTCGAAGATGCAAGGCAGCAGAACGCTGTAGGCCATCTCGAAGCGGCCGATCTCCATGTTGCGGATCAGTTGCTCGATGATGGTCTGGCCGCTGAGCCTGGCATCGGTGAGGTTAAGACCGCTTTGCGCCTGCGCCACTTACACTAGTCCTCCATCCCACTGACGCGTGGGGGAAATGCCGGTTTCCTAGCCTCCTCATTATGTATGAAATCTAATGAGGGGGGACGCAGTGAGACGATTATAACCGATTAGAGACACGTAGGCGGGGAGCGTTGTTGGCCCTGCGTACCGCGTACCGCGTACCGCGTACCGCGTACCGCGTACTGCGTTCTGCGTTCTACGTTCTACGTTCTACGTTCTACGTTTAACCCCTTGGGCGGTTCCTTCGGATCCGGTGCACCCGCCGGAATTGCTTCCGAAGTGAACCACCTGAGGGTCGAGCCGGTGTTTGGGTAGACCGCGAGCTGCAACTCGGCCAGATCAAGCGCTGGAACTGCTTTACAGCCCCTCGCGACCCGGCGCAAATGTTCGGTGAAAATTCGTGGCCACGAAAGGTACATCACCGTTTCGAAGACAGCTCCTGTGAGCCGCCTCCTGACTCAACTTTAGGGTTGGGGTGGGCGTGTTCGAGATTTGATTGTCGCTAAGTTGTTGTGGGGAAGGGAGATTTAGTTTGAATTTATTTTGCACGGCTAGCGCGCGCGAATGACGATTTCGGTCAATTCGTTTTCTGTCAATACGATGGGGTTCGCTTTCATGCTGCTGGCCTGGGATGCCTTGGCGACGATGCTGGGGATGTCGTGCCCGGTGATGCCGTAGGTTTTCAGGGCGGGTATTTGGAGGGCTTGGCAGATGTCCACGATGTTTAGGGTCTGGTTGATTTCTTCGTAGCGGCGTAGGGATTCGTTGTCGGGCGATCTGGAACGTAAGGCTCGGATGTTTATTTCGGTTGCGTGGGGCAATAGGGCGGCGCAGACCGCTCCGTGCGGGGCTTGGAACATTCCTCCGATTGGGGCGGCGAATCCGTGGACCGCTCCGAGGCCGGCGTTCGCTAATGCAAGGCCACTGAAGAGGCTCGCAAGAGACATGTCCAGGCGGGCCTCGGCGTCATGGGGATGCTCGAAGGCGCGGCGAATGGATCGCGTGGCGCGGTGGAGGCCTTCCCTACAGAGCGCGTCGGTCATGGGGTTTGCCTTCGTTGACACGTACGCTTCGATGAGCTGCGTTAACGCGTCGAGGCCGGTGGAGGCGGTGATTGCCGGCGGCAGATCGTGAGTCAGTTCGGGGTCTACGAGCGCAAGGCGGGGCAGCATGTGAGGACTTCGCAGGCTCACCTTCACGCGGTGCTCGGGTGAGCCTAGGACGGCGTTGCGTGTGACCTCCGCTCCGGTGCCGGCGGTGGTTGGAATCGCGATGAAGGGTGCCGATGGATGCTCCAGAGTTTTTCCTTTGCCGATCACTTCCAGGTAATCGATCGGATCCCCGGGGTTCGTCAGCATGGCGGCGATGGCTTTGCCGGAGTCGATGGAACTGCCTCCTCCGAACGCGATTATTACGTCGCACCTGGTGGCGCGCGCGTGTTCGACTCCCTGGCGGACGATGTCGAGCGTTGGCTCGCCGGGGATGAGCCATGTCTCCGCGTCGAGCTCTTCTTGAAGCCAGGCGGAACGCTCCTGGCCGTGCGCGCCGGTGACGAGGAGCGACCTTTTGCCCATGGCGCGGGCCGCCGATGGGACCTCCCGGACCTTGCCGGGTCCGAAAACGATGCGTGTTGCGGTCGCAAACTCGAAGATCATTCGCCGGCGGGAAACACGCAGGAATATTCGGCGCGGATGCGCGGTTCGGCCATCATGTTGGCGACGGTGTCGCGCCAGATGGCGTAGTGTGCCGTTTCCTTGTGTTTCAGGGCGGCGTCGGGAGAGCGGTAGACCTCGATGAAGATGAAGCGTTCCGGAGCGTCGTTCTGCTGGAGGATGTCGAAGCGGGCGATGCCGGGTTCCTTGATGCTGTTCGAAGCGTTCTCGACGGTGGCCTGTTTGAATGCTTCGAGGAATTCTGGTTTGACGTGGACTTGAATGTGTGCGATCAGCATGTGTCTGGTCCTTACTTGAATGATAAGCTTGTGGCTTGCGC
>JBEKUT010000379.1:0-12759 GCA_049514735.1 Bryobacteraceae bacterium | reverse complement strand
GACTTCGGGCCAATTCCTTTGACGGCGATCTTTGAACTGGTCCGCGAGAGGAATCGCCGGGGTGCCAAAGGCCCGAACTACGTTGCGGTGGTCGTCATAAGTTTATCATTGCATGGCGTTATTCGATTCCACTGAACCCCGACAGGCGGCGGTCCACGCTACCCTGCTAAAATTGAAACTCCATGGCGCTCTCGCGAAGAGATCTATTCAAGACTGCCGCGGCTGCTGTAAGCGGCCCTACACTGTTACTGGGCAGCAAAGCGGTCACGCTGGGCAGCGGCGCTCACACCTATGAATTCGTCGCCGATTGGGGTCCGCTCCCCAACGGGCGTCAATATGGATACACGCACGGCGTCGCGATGGATTCGCAAGAGCGAATCATTATCCACAATCGCAGCAAGGACGCCGTGGCAATTTTCGACCACGACGGGAAGTTCGTGAAGAGCTGGGGCGAAGACTTCGAAGCCGGCGCCCACGGCATGCTTCTGAGCAAAGAGGGCGGTACGGAATATCTGTACCTGGCCGATCCGGAGCGGCACCTGGTCGCCAAGACCACTCTCGATGGTGAGCGGCTGTGGGTCCTGCGCTATCCGCGCGAGTGCGCGGCGTACGAACATGAAGATCAGTACAAGCCGACCAATGTGGCCGTCGCTGCGAACGGGGATGTTTATATCGCCGATGGCTACGGCTTGAGCTGGATTCATCAATACAATTCCAAGGCGGAGTACATACGCTCCTGGGGCGGCAAGGGCAAAGAGGCCGGCCAGCTCGATTGTCCGCATGGCATCTGGATCGATACGCGCGGCCCTCAGCCAATCATCACGGTGGCGGACCGGGCCAACGCGCGGCTGCAGACCTTCAGTCTCGATGGCAAGCATATCGGTTTCGTCACCGACGAACTTCGCAGACCGTGCCATTTCGATCAGAAGAACGGAGAGCTCCTGATTCCGGACCTCTACGGCCGGGTCACGATCTTCGACAAAAACAACAAGCTGATTACGCATCTCGGCGACAACCTCGACGTGTGGAACGCGAGGGGGTGGCCAAACCTGCCGCATGAAATGCGCGAAACGGGGAAATTCGTTTCACCGCACGCGGCGTGCTGGGATCGGGAAGGAAACATCTACGTAGTGGAGTGGATCGCCGATGGACGCGTCACGAAACTGCGGCGAGTCTAAATGCGATTAGGAATCGATTTCGGAACGACACGAACTGTAGTAGCGGCGGTGGACCGGGGAAATTATCCGGTGCTGTCGTTTGAAGCGCCGGATGGGTCGGCGCACGACTGGTTTCCGTCGCTGGTAGCCGTTCGCGGGGAGCAGCGCGTCTATGGATGGGAAGCCTGGATACGGCAGCAGGAAGCGGATTGGACGGTAGTCCGGTCGTTGAAACGCGTGATGGACGACGCCGGCCCGCGCACGCGCATCGAAATTGGGAATCAAAGTATTCCATTGCTCCAATTGCTCGGCGAGATGGCCCGCGCTATTCGCGCGCAGCTTCCGCACGAGAAGATGGAGGCGATGCTCGGCGTTCCGGCGAACGCCAACGGGAACCAGCGCTTCCTTACTACGGAAGCCTTTCGCGTGGCTGGCTTTGACGTAATCGGAATCCTGAATGAACCGTCGGCCGCGAGTATCGAATACGGTCACAAGAACCAGGAACCAGGGCTGCTGCTGGTTTACGATCTAGGCGGCGGAACTTTCGATGCATCGTTGGTTGAGATGGGCGACCGGGAACATCGCGTCATCGTGTCGGAAGGCATCCCGACCTTAGGCGGCGACGACTTCGACCTTGTTCTCGCCGAGATGGCAGTTGGTCAAGAGATTTACGCCGGCCTGGACCAATCGGAGACCTTCCGCCTTCACGAAGAATGCCGTATCAAGAAAGAGGCGCTGCATCCTAACACGCGCAAGATCGTGCTCGACCTGGATGCGGTTCGCGAAGGGCTGGGAACGATCTCGATTCCCATCGCCGAATATTACGACCGCTGCCGTCCGATGCTGGATGAAACCGTGAACCTGGTGGAAGATATGCTGGCATCCGGAAACACCAGCGATCTGGATGCATTGTATGTCACCGGTGGCGGGAGCGAACTGCCACTGGTTGGCCGCGTTCTGAAAGAGAAGTTCGGTCGGCGTGTGAAGCGATCGGCACACACGCGTTCCGCGACCGCGATCGGATTGGCGATCCAGTCCGATACGCAAGCCGGCTATGTTTTACGGGATCACTTTACGCGGTATTTCGGCGTGTGGCGCGAAGGAGACGAGGGCCGCAACGTGACTTTCGATCCTCTCTTTCCGAAAGGGACGCCGCTGCCATCGCGGGGTGAGCCGGCTCTTGAAATCAGCCGCTATTATTGTCCCGTGCATAACGTCGGGGTCTTTCGCTACCTGGAATGCAGCCATATCGATGCGAGCACGCGCCCGGCGGGCGATATCACGGTGTGGGATGAAATCCGCTTCCCGTTCGATCCGCAACTCGACGACATTGATGAGACTCCGGTGCAGCACCTCGATCGCGTGCGTCATCAGACCATCGAAGAGAAATACGTCTGCGATGCCGGTGGAGCGGTGACGGTGACAATTCGCAACGATACTGCCGGTTACTCACGCGATTACCGTCTGGGACGATGGGCCGCGAAAGAAGCTGCTATTACTCCCGGCAAGCCCACCAGTTCGCGTGCGCGGTCGAAAACTGCTTCTCATTCTAGGCGGAGTAGTACTTAATTCATTTAACCTGGCGTTACTCCTAGTAACTTACTGCCAGCACCGGCGTCCAATCTTGGTCGGCTGGAGGCGTTTGTGGGCGTGAGAAATATTGGGAAAACCGGTGGCCGTGCATGGGCGATTGCCGCGCTTCTTGCGGGAGCCGCCGCTCTAGCGTACGCCGATGTTCATGTGATCCGGGTAGCGCGCAACGCTCCGGTGGTGGCGGCCTTTGGTTTGACGACCGCTCAGGCTGGCCGCGATCTTATCGTCCAATGGGATCCCGCGGCCGCGTCTCTCGCCGACGCGTATAGCGCGGACCTGTACATTGACGACGGTTCTCATCCCACGCAGTTGCTTCTCTTGAAGGGACAGATCTCCGGCGGCGCCATCCAATACTCGCCATTTACCACTAATGTGGGCGTTCGACTGGTGGCTCATTTTCCGGATGGCCGGGTGGCGCAGGAATCCATTCGCATCGTGAGCAATGGCGTAGCACGCTCGCGTTACCCGGGAAGCGTTACAATACGGGTCGGTTCGTAAGGACGCGATCCGACAGATGCCCTGCCTTCTCGTTCTCCTCATCCTGTTCTTTCCGCGCGTAATTCTGGTACTGATGTTTCTGTTGTCGAACTATCTGGGACGCGCGTACCATCACCAGATGCTGATTCCACTGCTGGGGTTTATTTTCCTGCCGATAACCACGATCGTTTACGCGTGGGAGGTCAATAGCGGGCTCCCCATCGCGGGGATCAACCTGGTTTGGATCGTTATCGCGGTGATCGCCGATATGGGCGGTTGGGGTGGTGGCGGCTCGCATGCGCGGCGGCGGATGTAAAGCGTACGGCGTACGGCGTACGGCGTACGGCGTACAGCGTGCAGCGTACGGCGTACGGCGTACAGCGTGCAGCGTATTGCGTGCGGCGTACAGCGTGCAGCGTATTGCGTGCGGCGTATAACGTTGGATTAACGTGTATTACGACGTTATCGTAGTGGGCGGCGGGCCGGCCGGTTCACTGGCTGCCTATCGTCTTGCGAAAGCCGGCGTTCGCACTTTGGTTCTGGATGCACAGTCTTTTCCGCGGGACAAGACTTGTGGCGGCGGATTACAGCATCGCGCGGCGCTCCAAATCCCTTTCGACTGGACGGCTGCTAAGCGTAGCGAGTTGGACGGCGTGTGTTTCAGCTATGACTGTGGACCGCGCTTCGAGAAAAAACATAATGCGCCGCTGATGTACGGCGTGCTGCGGCGCGAGTTCGACGCACTGCTGCTGGATCAGGCGCGGTCGGCGGGCGCGCGGGTGGTTGAGAATTGCCGTGTTAACGGAGTCGATTCTGAATTAACGACTATCGAGACGAGCCGCGGGCCGATGGCGGCGCGATACATTATCGGGGCCGATGGCGCGAACAGCGTGGTTCGTCAATCTATCAACAAGCGCAGCGATTATCATTGGGCGGTTGCGATATCGTGCGAAGTGCCGGAAGATTGTCTGCGCGCGGGGGCGGCGGATTCTTCGATGGCGCGGATAGACTGGGGCTCGCTTCCGAGCGGCTACGGATGGATTTTTCCGAAACGAGGTTTCGCGAATATAGGCGTGGGTGGACCTCCGTCCGTGGGAAAGATGCTGCGGCCGTACCTCGCTCGGCTGTTGGAGACGGAGAAAATCCTGAAGCCGGGTACGCTGGCGGGGCTTCCGTTTCGCGGACATCAACTTCCAAGCCTGATTCCGGGGACACCATTGTCGAAGGGAAATGTTTGGCTCGCCGGCGATGCGGCTGGTTTAGTCGACCCGTTGACCGGCGATGGACTCTCGTGCGCGCTGCACTGCGCGGGAATCGTTTCCAGAACGGTGAGCGAGCTTCTTCGGCGGGAGCATGAAGATGCGGGGGTCTACGACAGCAGGGTTCTCGATGAGATTGGCGAAGAGTTGTTCTGGTCGCGAAAAATGCTCTCATTTCTCACAGCGTTCCCGCATTTCCTGTATCGGTCCATTGATGGCTACGACCGCATCTGGCGAGCTTTCTGCCGGGTGATGCGGGGGGAAGATTCGCTGCTGATTTTTCGGGAGAAATTCGACGCCGTCGCGCCGCTTTTGAGAATGGTGGAGAAGATCGCGGAGAGAAGAGAACGAGGGCTGCTCGACATGCGAGGACAGGCTGGATCGCCTGCCCTGCGCATGTAAGAGGGCTGAAATTATTTTGCGGCGGCGTCCGCGCCGGCGGCGGGCGCTTTGGCAGCTTTGGCTTTCTTGGTCTCGAGGGATTTCTGAACCCAGGTATCGGCTTCCGCTACCTGAGCCTTGTACTGATCCGGCGTATCCGAGAGGTCGGCTTTCTCGCGAACCAGCAGGTTCATGTACGCCATGGCGTCGTCGTAGTTCGGATCGAGCTTAATGGCCTGGTTCAATTTGGCAATGCCATCGTCGATCAGCGGTTCGTATTTCTCTTTGAGTTCGGCCTTGACCTTCTTGTCCTTCAGCGGACCGGGGTCTTCCGGCTTCATTCCCATCTCGGCACGCGCGGTCATCAGGTTGGGATACCATTTCAGCCAGTCGATAACAGCCAGGCTGTAGTACCCTTCCTTGTTTTGCGGATCGGCCGCGATGAGTTTTTCGTACCATTCCTTGGAGTCGTCCAGCTTTTTGACCTTGTCTTCCATCTTCGGGATGCCCTGAGCTTCCTGATAGCTCAGCGAAGCCAGGGAAGCGAGCGCGGTTTTATCGTTGGGGTTGTCCTTCAAGACGGCCTGGAACTGGTCCCGGGCGGCGGTCGCGAACTGAACATTTTTAGGGTCGTCCGAGCCGGGCACATACTGCGTCATGTAAGCCGTCGCAAGGTAGAGCTTGCCGTTCACGTTCGTGGGATCGAGCGCAACGGACCTTTTGAAGAACTCCACAGCTTCGGTGTACCTGGCATTGCGGTAGGACTGAATGCCTTTATTGATAGCATCTCTGGACTTCAGCTTGTCGCAGCCGGTGGCCAGCAACACTAGCGCACCAAGGCCCAAAACGGCGATTAGTTTTTTCATATGTCTATGAACCACCATTGAACCACAGATGGACGCGAGTAACTCACGCCCATCTACAAGCGGCGATTTACTGGCCGGCCTCCACCTTCGGCGTCATCAAGCCGATTTTATCCATCTGCGCGCCTTTGGCGATATCGATCGCTCTGGCAACATCGCGATACTCAAGATCCGGGTCGCCTTTCACAAAGACAATGCGCTCGGCGCGAGTTTTGAAAATGTCAACCAACCGGTCTTGTAACTTGCTCTCTTCGATCGGTTCCTGGTTGAGACTAATTTTCCCGCTCTTGTCGATGACAATAACCACGGTTCTCGTATTGTCATCGTTCTGCTGTTTATTCTTGTCGGGGGGCTGCGGCGCCAACGCCTCGAGCCCATGGGGCGTCAATGGCGTGATGACCATGAAGATGATCAGAAGCACCAGCAGCACGTCGATTAGCGGAGTTACATTGATGTCGGCTTTGGCTCCGCCACCGCCGCCCACTGCCATAGACATAGTGAATTACTCCTTTATTAAATAAGGCCCCGGGTATTAAATAAGCCCGAGGGTTAATTAGCCGCCTGCTTCGGCCTTTCATTGGGCGGCACCTGTTCGGTAAGCAAACCCAACTCGTCGATGCCCGCGGCACGAAGATTGTCGACAACATCCTCGACCTTTTCGTAGCGGGCGCGAACGTCGGCTCTTATATAAACTGTCTTGTTGGTCCTGTTCGCGATCAGGTCCTTGACTTTCTGAGGGAGCTGGTCGGCCGTGGTCTGCGTGTTCCCCGGCGCTATAAATACCTTGCCGTCGCGGGTTACCGCCACGATCACGGCGTCTTCCTTATCCGCATCCTGCATGGCGATCGGGTTTTTCGCCTTGTACATGTCGACAGGCGTGCCCTTGCTCAACATGGGCGTGATGACCATGAAGATGATGAGCAGCACCAGCATCACGTCGACCATCGGCGTAACGTTGATGTCGGATACCGGAGGCGGAGCTTTTTTCTTTTGCATATATTTTGTCCTTCCGAAGTAGAACGGATCCGAAGACCCGTTCTACTCGATTCAACTCGCCCGGTGCAGCCTACTTCGCAGCTCCCGCGCGCTGCGTGCGCTTCAGGAAGTAATCGATCAATTCCGAACTGGAGTTGCCCATCTCGACATCAAACGCATCGATGCGGTTGGTGAAGTAGTTGAACATCCAGACGGCGGGGATGGCCACAAACAAACCGATAGCGGTGGTGACCAAGGCTTCCGAAATACCGCCGGCGACGGCCGCGAGACCGGTCGACTTTTCGTTCGAAATGCCGGTGAACGCATGGATGATGCCGACGACCGTTCCGAACAGTCCGACGAAGGGGGCCGTAGATCCGATGGTGGCGAGGGTGCTGACGCCGCGTTTTGCACGATCGCTTCCGCACGGTCCAGAGCGCGTTTCGAAGCCTCGATCTCCTCACCCGGAATTTCAGTGCTCAACTGATGAGCGCGGAATTCCTGCAGACCGGCAACCACAACCTTGGCCAGATGGCTCTTGTTGTAGCGATCGGCAATCTTGATGGCCTCATCAAGCTTACCTTCACGCAACGCGCCGGCTACGGCGGGAGCGAACTGACGGGACTGTTTGCGGGCGCCGTTGTACGCAATTAAACGATCGATCATGACGCCAATGGACCAGGCGGACATGAGGAAGAGTGCGATGACGACCGCTTTGGCTAGCCATCCCATCTGGGACCACATTGAGCGGACGTCCCATCCGGGAGCAGCCGATTCCTGGAGGAGCATCATCCCCCAAACTTGCAACTGTAGCAACATTGTTTTCTCCTGCGAGTTGAATTTAGACTAACTTAAACTGACTGACTCTTACATCCATGCACAGCAGTCCCCTTCTTCGAACCGCGTAGCCTGTATTCGTTAGGACGTATCGCGGAGCAAGGCGGGACACTATTATTTTTATTGACTCAAGGTGAAGTTCACGTCGATCTGCGTGACCACTTCCACGGGCTCGCCATTCAACAGGGTCGGCTTGTACTGCCACTGTTTCACGGCTTCCTGGGCCGCCTGGACCAACAAGGGGTGGCCGCTGACCAATTGAAGATTCTGAATCGTACCATCCTTGCCGATGATGGCGGTAAAGCGCACGGTGCCTTGCACACGAGCCTGCTTGGCAAGCGCCGGATACTGCGGCGTGATTCGCCGGATGAGGTTTGCGGCCTGCACGTTGCCGCCTACCCGGATGCGCGAGACTTTAGGTTGTTCCACCGGCTTGGGAGGCGGAGCCACAGTCGGCATGGCGCCGAGAATGTTTCCCAGTCCACCGCTTACGCCACCGGGAACGCCGCCGGGAACTCCACCAACGACACCCGATGCGGAAGGCGGCGGAAGGTCGTCTTCCTTAATCATGGCGATATCTTTTGGAATCGACTTAGGGGCCATCAAGCGGCCGGCATCGAACTGGCGGGGAATCACTTTCACCACTTTGGGCGCTTCCGGAGGCGGAGGCGGAGGTGGCGGCGGAGGAGGCGGCGGCGCAGTGAGGAACGTTGTCAACTGCGCGCGCGGCAGCGTGTCCGTATAAATGAGCGGGATTAGAACGGCGATAGCGATCGCAAGGATCTCTACGCTAAACGCGAACGCAACCGTCCACGGTTTCTTGGTCTTGCCTGTACCATCTACAAATGTCTGGTCGAACATAACTGTTTCTCTCCCTCTAACGGGTAAAATCAATTTTCGCGCCGAAACATTCGGAGGGGTACCCCGATGCTGCGGCTACTTCACATCAAGCAAAAAGCGCAAAACGTCCACGCCCCGCTCTGCCTAATCGCGGGTTCCTGTTTTGTATGGCGCCGCGGGCTCATGGCCTTTGCGCCTTTGCGGTACTTCTCCGCACGTTACCTCGAGGCCCCGGCGCCACGGGCACCGGAACCGCTCCCCTGGGGCCCCTCGATTTCCGGCTCTCCAGGAAGTTCTGCCAGAATATCAGAATCGGGCTGGCAATGAAAATCGAAGAATAGGTTCCAACGATGATACCAACCACCAGCGCAAAAGAAAACCCGTTCAGTACCTGACCGCCGAAAAAGTAAAGCGACAGGGCGGTCAGCAGCGTAAGTCCCGACGTCAGGATGGTTCTGCTTAACGTCTGGTTCACACTCTTGTTGATCAACGACTCCAGCGGTTCTCTGCGGAGCAGCTTGAGGTTCTCGCGAATACGGTCGAAGACCACGATGGTGTCGTTCATCGAATAACCGACCAGGGTCAGCAGCGCCGCCACCACGGTCAGCGTGATCTCTTTGTTGAACAGCGAGAACAGCCCGATGGTGATGATGGTGTCATGGAACACCGCGATTACCGCCGCGACGCCGTAAATCCACTCAAACCGGAAAGCGATATAAACCAGCATTCCGGCGAGCGCGTATAGAACGGCCAGGATCGCTTTACGCTGCAACTCGGCGCCAACGCGCGGCCCGACGATATCCCGCTTCAGGATCGTGAACGGCGCGGCGTAAATCTCCTGCTGAATCACATTCAAAACCGCGGGCGTAACACCGGGGACGTTTCTCAACTCTGAAAGATCCCGAACCAAGCCGCCATGCGCA
This sequence comes from Bryobacteraceae bacterium, assembly GCA_049514735.1. Classification (GTDB taxonomy): domain Bacteria; phylum Acidobacteriota; class Terriglobia; order Bryobacterales; family Bryobacteraceae; genus JAICMB01. Next base: position 3,454 of record JBEKUT010000379.1, on the reverse strand, counting down.
GTCCGATAACTCGCAATGGCCGCGGCCAGATCCGCAAGCTGCTGGTCGTTCAGCCCCACCCCCGCCCTTTGGAGCGGGTCGCGCAACCGTTCCGCGATGGCGTCCTTACCGGAGTTGTTAATGTCCAGCTTGCCATTACCCGGCTGACCGAAGGTGGCGTTGAGGCTGTTCACGATTGTCGAGCTGACCTGTTCCATCTCACGGTCGTTATGCACATCGGTCCCGATGATGTCGTCCTGATTGTTGTCGGTGATCTCCTGGACCTCCACGGGGAGCTTGCCGGAAAGCGCGCCACGCACCTTCTCCACCGGAGGACGCTGAGCGAATCTCACCGTCACGAGTGCACAGGCTGATTAAGCCCGCCGCCGTAAGCACCAACGACATGATGATGAATGGCCACTTCTTGCCTAAAAAGTCAAAGTTCGTGTTCTTGAATAATTCCATGCAGCCTACAGGGCCGGCATTCGATAACTATAGACACCGGCTTCTTCCACATTGTTCCCGCCGCAAGGCGAAAAGTTAGACCGCTTACGCGGCCGGCCTCAGATACTCAGCGCTTCTACCCGCTTCGAGCCCGACAGCTCGAAATCGAAGATGGTCTTGGACACCCAAACCGCCGTGAAGACGTTGGCGAACAGACCGATCAGAAGCGTCACGGCGAACCCTTTCACGGGTCCGGTTCCGAAGATAAACAGGAACGCGCACGAGACGATGGTAGTGACGTGAGTATCGATAATTGTCAGGAACGCCTTCGCGAAGCCCGCGTCGACGGCAGCCACAATGGCCTTGCCAGCCCGCAGTTCCTCGCGAATACGCTCAAAGATAAGGACATTGCTATCCACCGCCATACCGATGGTGAGGATGATGCCCGCGATGCCGGGCAGTGTCAAAGTCGCTCCAAAATAACTGAGAGCCGCGACCAGGATGACCGCGTTTAGAACCAGAGCCAGCGTGGCGTTGATACCCGCCCGCCGGTAATAAATCAGCATCACGAAGATCACCGCGATGACGCCGACGATGGCCGCCCGCACGCCATCGCGAATGGAATCCGCGCCGAGGGAGGGGCCGACGGTCCGTTCTTCCTGGTAAACGATGCTGGCGGGAAGCGAGCCCGCGTTGAGATTGAGGGCCAGATCGGAGGCCTCTTCATGATTCGCGGCGCCGGTGATGCGGCCGCTGTCGCTGATGGCGCTCTGAATGGTCGCGACGCTGATGGCCTGACCATCGACCACGATGGCCGCACGGTTATTGATGTTGGCTTCGGTGTAACGCTGGAACCGTTTGGCGGCATCCTGGTTCACGACAAAGTCGGTCTCCCACCGTCCCATCTCCCCCTGGCTGGCATGGGCGCTGCGAAGATCCGTTCCGCGAATCACCGGGATGCGCGAGACCAGATACCACTGTTGCGGACCGCCGTGCAAAACCGAGGGAACCAGTTTGGTGTTTAACGGCAGCACACCGCCGTGTTTCGCAAGTCCATCCTCGCGCGAGGTAAAGGGGCCGTCTTTGACCTCGTCCCATTCGAGAACCGCCTGCGTCTTTAGAATCTCTTTGACACGAGCCGGATCGTCCACATCGGGCAGCTGGGCCAGCAACTCCGCTTCATTTTCATCGCGTCCCGTGGGCTGCACCGAAGTCTCGGCGAGTCCCAAACCATTGATCTTACGCTCGATGGTGAGCATGGTCTGCTGCATCGTATCGTGACGGAGTTGCAGCGCCGCGGTCGGCTTAATGGTCATGCGGTAATCGGTGGAACTGCCCGCAATGGGGTTCAGGTTCCAGTCCGTGAAGGTGTCGTTGACCATGCGGCGGAAATCGCCGGCGTGGGTCGACGGGATTCCCTTGATGTCGATCTCGATCTTGTCGGCGTCTTCCACGCGGCCGGGCTCGTTGCGGGTAATCTCGCCGGGTTCAATGTTGGCTTTGCGCAGTTCGTCTTTCATGCGCTCAATGACGCCATCGGCCACAGCTTTGAAGGCATCCTGAAGCTGCACCTGCAAGACGAGCTGCGTGCCGCCCTTCAGGTCGAGCCCGAGCTTAATGTTGTTGTGGAAATTCCTGGCGATGTCCGCCCCGGACTTCGGAATGCCGATGACGCCGTAAAGGCATATCAGGACAACGGCGATGATGATGGCTGCTTTGATCTTAAGATTGCGCTTCATTGGAAATTCGTTCGCTTTCCGCTCCCTGGCGGGGAGCGGCTCAATGGACTCCTAGGTCTTCTTCTCCTCGGCCACCAGTGCGCTCACCGCGGTGCGTGCGACTTGCAGCTTAATGTTGTCGGGCTTGACCCGGAGGATCAATGTATCGTCGGCGTTGATAGTAACGATAGTACCTACAATTCCACCCGTTGTGAGAACGACGTTGCCGTTCTGCAGCTCCCGCAGCATCTGAGCCTGCTGCTTCTTCTGTTTCTGCATCGGCATCATTACCAGAAAATAGAAGATGCCGATGATCAATACCAGGGGGAGGAATGCGAGCAGCGGGTTACCACCCGCGCCGGTCTGTAAGAGAAGTCCGAATAGATTCATTTCGCTTGCGCTGCAAACTGCCAACAACCAACCGCCATCCAGCTTTGAAAAAAGGGAAAAGGGTACAACAGGAGATGAAGGCTAGTATTTATGTTACCGCTTCCGTACGCAACGCGTCCAGATACGCCGGGAATCTCCCAAGCAGTATAGACTGCCTCATTTGGAACATGATGTCAAGGTAGTGCTTTAGATTGTGTAATGTAGCTAACGTGGAGAAAAGCATTTCGCCGGCTTGGTAGAGGTGACGCAAATACGCTCTAGAGTATGTTCGGCAGGTATAGCAGGCGCATTTAGGGTCGAGGGGTTGTTCGTCGTCACGGTAGCGGGCCTGCTTGATTGAGATCCGGCCGTCGGATGTGAAGAGGCAGCCATTGCGGGCGTTTCTGGATGGAAGCACGCAATCCATCATGTCGACGCCTCGGGCGACGTATTCGGGGAGTTCTTCCGGCATACCGACTCCCATGACGTAGCGCGGCTTGTCTTTGGGCAGCAGCGGCGCGGTGATTTGGGTCATTTCGAGACTGAGCGCTCTTGGTTCGCCAACGCTCAAGCCGCCTATGGCGTATCCGGGCGCGTCCAATTCGATGAGATCCCGGGCGCATGCGGCCCGTAAGTCGGCGAACATCGAGCCCTGGACTATGGGAAACAAGGCTCCCGGGAGAATTTCAGTTTCCGGGGCTTTGCGCCAGTGCTCCACGCTTTTTCTGGCCCAGGCGACGGTTCTTCGCATTGCTTCGCGAGCGGCTTCGTGGCTCGCCGGATAGGCCAGACACTCATCGAGCACCATCATGATGTCGCTGCCGAACGACAGTTGGGTATCGACGGTGGATTCCGGCGTGAAGAGATGCGCGTCGCCGTTGAGATGAGAGCGAAACAGGACGCCTTCGTCGGTAACTTTGTTAAGATCGCTCAGGCTGAAAACC
>JBEKUT010000378.1:0-7141 GCA_049514735.1 Bryobacteraceae bacterium | reverse complement strand
GATCGCAGGGGATCGGCCAATTTGCTCTCGAGCAGTTTGCGCATCAGGCCCGGGGCGCGGCGGCGAACGTTGAGGCCTCCAGGGAGGGTGCCTTCTGTTTCGAGACCGCGGCGGGTGCAATCCTGCATCGTTTGCCAGACGCGGGCGATGTGGGCGCGGACTTCGGATTCGGTATGCCAGGCGGTTTCATTCGCTAGGACCAACTCGTCGATTCTTAGGCCTGCTTTCGCGCATTGTTCTAATAGTTCGGCGGCGCTTCGGAAGGGGTGGGGGACTGGCGTTCGTGGTTGTTGGTTCGTGGTTGTTAGTTCGTTTTCCTCGGTGATGAAGCCGCCTCCGATGGAGTAGAAAATGGCTATTGGAACTCCGGGGCTGCTGAAGCGCATTCCGTTGGAGTGGCCGGGGAGAGTCTTCGTGGTGTGCCAGATGATTTCGTGATTCGGGTTTATCGGCGTTGGGAGGCGTGGATCTACGGTGTCGGGTTGGTGGCCGGCCAGTCCTAGCATTATGGCTCGGTCTGTTGCGTGGCCTTTTCCGGTCAGAGCGAGCGAGCCGTAGAGTTCAACCATGATCTGAGCGTCTGGATCTTTGACACGCTGCGCAAAACGATAAGCGGCTTTCATGGGGCCGACCGTATGCGAGCTCGATGGACCTATTCCAATTTTGAAGAGGTCGAATAAACTGGTGTGCATTTATTCCGGCTTCGGGAAATCGTTGAAGTGAAGAATCGAATTCGCAAGCATATTGAATTCGCCGAGGTTCTGCCAGCGGTAGCAAGGGTTGGTGGCGAAGAGCACCACGCGGCCCTGTCCCACGGGCACGTCGACGATTGCCGGCCGATTTTTCGTTTCGGCAACTCCCTTCATTAGACCACTCAGAACGGACGCGTCGGTTCCCGGGAAACGCGCCAGTATCCACTTGCGATCGTCCTGCGGCACTCGCAGCAGCGGGCCGTTGGCGTAGCGGACGGGGACCATCTTCTGCGTGTAGCCGTAGAAAATTGGATGCATGGGCTTGAGGATCTCGGCTTCGACGATGGGTCCAGGTGCGTAGAATTGCGGGCCGGGATGGCCGGCGTCCACTGTTCGCGTGATACCGAAATCGGTGGGGAAGAAACTGGAAGCGCCTAGCGTGATGAGCACGCCGCCGTCGTTGACGAACTTCTCAAACTCTTCGACACCGAGGAGTCCCATGCCTCCACTGATGTCGTTCGAGGAGCCGTATTCGCCGAGACTTTTGAAGTCGTCGGATTTCTTGTAGTCGAGCGCCGTTTTCGGTTCGATGTCGAAGACGATGGACTTGGCGCTGCCGTGGCCCTGGTTCGGGATGACGATGACGTCGTACGAATCGCGGAGGTGGCCCTGGCGGACGCGCTCTTTATAGATGAGATCGTAGGCGACTTCGAAATGATCGAAGGCGTAACGAACCCATCCGACATCCTGCGTGGATCCCCAGGTGGTGAAGACGGCGAGACGCGGGAGATCGACGTCGTGCTTGGGGATGTTCGGTGTACCCTTGAGCGTGACCGCGTTCAGACCGAGCTTTTGAATCTCTGTTATCACTTCGGGCGTTGAATTGACCAGAAATGAACCTGCTGGAAGCTGCGTGTCGCCCGCTTTGAAAGGCTGTTCGATGGCTTCGAATTTCTTGCTCTTGAAGCGATAGCGGAGGGTGACGAGTGAATTCGCGCCATTGTCGAGAACGGCCAGCAATGGGCCGTCTCCTTTCACCGTGCCCGTGATGGTCAACGTGTCGACGGCTTCAACCGGCACGTCGAGGACGGCTTTATCGTCGATCTCTTGAACTTGCGCCTGGCTCATGAGGCCCATGGTCCAGCCGGTGTCGTCGTAAGTGCGGAGATTGTTGTCGGGGAAATCCTGTTTTTCAAGGAGGATTTTCGCGAGGCGTCCATAAGGTTGGTTGCACTTCACGATTAAAGATCCGGCGGGAAATGTTCGGTCTTTGAGTTTCACTTCGGCAGTAGCGCGTCCAACTTCGATGCCCTGCAGGCGAAGCGTGTTCACAATGAACGCGACGCGGGTCATGTCGGGCTGGTTGGCGGGCATCACGTAGGCGTAAGGCGCGTCCTTGCTTCCAGACTCGATGGAATGGAGGCTCTTTTCGTAGAAATTCTGGAGGACAGTTTGCGGGAAGCTGGAGGTCAGCTCCAGGGCGGAGAGAACGCCGGTCTCCATATAATTCGTGTTATCGCGCATAGACCAGACCACCTCTTTATACGGCGGGAGCGGCCGATACCATTCGCGCGTGGTTTGATTGGCGCCGGGTCCGCCTTCTCCTTCGGGTGGCGCGACTTTGCGCTTCATGGTATTTGCGCCGCCGTTGCCGAAGGTTTCATACATGCGCAGAATGCCGTTGTGATTCGACGACATGAAGCCCAGATAGCCGGGGGACCACATATCGACGTAGCCGTGGTCCCAGACGCCAGGCATGCCGTAGCCCAGCATTTTCGTCATTTCGAAATTAGAGAACCAGGGAAGCTCGGCGTAGAGAATGGGATCGAGCGTGGGGTTCTGCGGGGCCTGGCCGCTGAAGGTGTAGAGGAACGGGACCGATTCATGCAGGTCGTGCATGATGGGCGGGTGCCATTCCAGATAGAACTTCAGCCAGTTGCGCATGGTGATCTGCGAGTAGTTGATGTCTCGATTGTTGTCGTGAAAAATGTATTTGCCCCAATAGGGCGGGCCTGCGACACGATCCTGTTCCGTCTCTTCCGTGAGTTTGTGGCGATAATACCAGTCGACGTATCGGTCCCGGCCGTCGGGTTCCAAGACTGCCGCGATCATCACGATCACGTTCTTGCGGATTTGATCGAAGAGCGGCGAGTCCTCGACGGCGATGCGGTAGGCGAGCTCCATGAGCATCTCCGGAGGTCCAGTTTCAGCGCTGTGAAGGCCGCCTGAGAACATGTAAATCGGTTTGGCTTGGGAGACGATTTGCTTCGCCTGGTCCGCGGAGAGACCGCGCGGATCGGCGAGTTTCGCTAAATATCCTTTGTAGGTTTCGAGGTTGCGGATGTTGTCTTCGCCCGAGGCGGCGACGACGATACACTCGCGGCCTTCATCCGTCATACCCGCCGGGAAGACTTTGATGCGATTCGAGGCAGCGGCGAGAGCGCGGTAATAGCGATTGATATCGGCGACGTGAGTGAGTTTCTTGGGCGTTCCAATGTAGTAGCCGAGCGAGTCTTTGGGGCTGGGGATGCCATCGGCTTTGGGGAGATGATCGACCAGCGGACTCATGAATTCGGTCTTGGTGGTCCACTCTTTGACGAGGCGCGCGTAGTCCTCGTCCATGGGTTGTTTGGTTTGCGCAGTTAGGACGGCGGAGGCTGTTAGTAATAAAGCTAGTTTCAAGATCTGACTTTATCATGGGGAACTTACGGCTTGCTATCGCTGAGCGTTTAAGGGAAACTTGAAGTGCTACGAGAATTGTTCCAACAATACGCCGGCTTTGGCCTTTTGTTCTAGTTTTCCTCTTGCTGCTAGTCTGTGCTATTGCGATGGGACAGACCGAAGGGGAAAGGATTGCCAAGCTCGAGGCGATCGATCAGTTAGTCCCTGTCATCCAACAAAGTTAACGACCTGAAGGTGCAACTCACCGCGCTACAAGGCATGCTTGATTCGGTCGAAACGAAACTAAACGTCACGCTGGGCATCCTCATTGCTATTGCCCTACCAATTCTGGGCGAGTTTGTCAGGAGGATTTCGGACCGGCTCTCGGCGCCTCCTCTTATGAGCATGCCCGTCCGCGGCGATTCGTACACAATGGGTCGTTTTGAGACCGGGTTGAAGAAAATCGAACCACCGTTAACACTGAGGATGAGCCTGACGCGTCTCCACCGCCAACCAAGACGAAATCGACAAGCTCGTAGAACCGTAACGCGGCCGTGAGATCGACCAGACTTCGGCCGGCGGTCCCATTGTGATCAGCCGCCACTATTCTTGAACTCGCGGCGGGCTTCCAGGATTTTTAGGAACGACCGGGTACGGAGTTCGTCGAGCGTCAGGCCAGTCGCTAACACTTCATCCTGTGTGAGCGCGCCGCAACTCGATCCTCGGAGGAAGTAGTTCAGGAGACCTTGTCCAGTTGCGGCGTCGTCGAAGACGTCGCCGACCAGCGTGGCTTGCGCGGCCCGTTCGATGAAATTCTTGAGGCGGGCGGTTGCGGAGGGGAGGCCTTCCAGGAAGAACGAATAGACCGCGGCGAAGCGGCTGGGGAGTTGGGCCGGATGGAGATCCCACCCTTGATAGAACGCGTTCACAAGAGAATGGCGGATGTGCTCGACGTGGAGGCGCCAGGCGCGATGCACCGCGGCGGAGTCGCCGGTACGCGAAATGGGCATTATGTTTGTGGCTCCATCGGAGAGAAAAACGCCGCGCTGTGCCAGGCTGACCAGCATCGCTTGCCGCGCATAATCACAGGCCGGATGAAGCATGTTTTGTTCCGACGCGGTGACGTTGCACGCGGCGGTGTAATCGTAGGTTCCGAAGTGCGCTCCGCGGCAACGGCCTCGGGCGGCATCGAACAGCGCGGGCAGGGCGATCTCTCCGCGTGAGTTGATAATCGACTGCGGCGTCTCTATCATCAGCTCCATGCGCAGAATGCCCGGCGTCAGACCGCGCGCCGATTCGAAAAAATCGAAGAGATCCGCGAGCCCTGAGACTTCTTCAGGCGCCGTGATCTTCGGAAGCGTCACCACAAAACCATCGGGCAGCTTGTTGTCAGTCCGATCGAGCAGCGTTGTCAAAAACAAATCGAGGGTTCGGACGCTACGCGCGCGCAATGCCGGTGTCAGGGGTTTCATGCGGATGCCGACGAACGGCGGCAGCAGACCGGTCTTCATTGCGCGCGCCGCTTCCGACGCGGTTCGTTCGGCCTCCGCATCTTCTTCCGCGTCAGGGCGATTGCCGTAGCCATCTTCGAAATCGATGCGATAATCTTCAACCGGCTCGCGTTCGAGTTTGGCGATCACCCGTTCGTAGACGATGGCGGCGGTGTTGGCGGGCATGCCCATCGCTTCCGCGAATGCCGCGGGACCCTCGGCGTAACGGTGCAGCGTCTCGAGAGCCGTCTTGCCGAGCGAGGGGGCCGAGTCGGCGTGAAACAACTGCGCTCCGCCATAAACCACGTGCACGGGTTGGCGGGCGGAGGAATCGCCGGGGTAGTCGCGTGCAAATTTCGCGTCCTGGCTGTGTAGTTTGTCGAATACGAGTGCAGTGTTCTGGTCCGTAAGACTGGTTTTCATGATTTGCTTGGGTTTACCATAGTTCGGGATTCATGCACGAAAGCTTCATGTTGAGAGCGATTGATCTCTCGATCGAAAACGTGACGAACGGCGGCGGTCCTTTCGCTGCGCTGGTGGTGCGCGGCGATGAAATCATCGCAAGCGGCGTGAATCGCGTGACGGCGACGAACGATCCGACGGCTCACGCGGAAATCGTAGCGATCCGCGAGGCATGCGCCAAGCTTCAAACTTTTCAGCTCGAAGGCTGCCACATTTACACGACGTGCGAGCCTTGCCCGATGTGCCTGGGTGCAATCTATTGGTCGCGCGCCGCACGCGTTTTTTACGCCAACACGCGCGAGGATGCGAGAGAAATCGGTTTCGACGACGACTTCATTTATCGGGAGATCGCGACGCCGCTCAATCTGCGGGCGATTCCTATGATTCCGCTCCTCCGCGATCACGCCTTGCGGGCTTTCCGATTGTGGCGGACTAAGCCCGACAAACAGCCGTACTGATTTCACGGAGCCGGGACGGCTTCTCTCTTCACGCGCGCTTCAATCAGCCCATACGGCTCGTCGACGGGCATGAAAACTTCGTTGTTGTTCTCCAATCCGAAGTGGCTAAGATCCACCGGCAGGCAATGCTTGTTCGGCATCGATATGGAAATTTCGGAGATCTCTTCGTAGCGTTCCAGCGCCGCCTCCGCCATCGCGTAGAGCGTGTGTTGGACGGATTTGCTGTCGTGTTCGATGAACGTCTGCAGCAGGGCTTCGCGGACGCCGTGCCAATAGGTACCGAATGGAATGTCGCTGTCCGAGTAGGTCCACGTTACTTTTACCGCGGTCGCCAGAATGCGGTCCGACGTTTCCGGCAGCGTGGTGAAAGGATCGTGAATGTAGTTTTCAAAACCCGATCCCGCCGTTTTCAGAAGAACAAGATGGTCGATGCCTGCTTCGAAGACCAGTCCTTCCCGCGTGCCGGTCACCGCCGTGGTGCGCTGCTCCTGACTGGCGGGCATGAAGGCCGTGGCGTGCGGTTTGCCTCCGAAAGGGATGCGAGCCCAGAGGTCTTCCGCGATGTCGATGCGCACTTTCGAAAGCTGGCCGTTATCGGTGAGGAAGTGCTCCACGAGTTGGCGCGCGAAGTCCTCGATCTGCTCGATCGCGTAGAGCTTCGCGAAAGCGTAGACCGTGTTCTTCATCGTGTCGGTGGGCAGGATTCGGGTGTTGTCGCCATACAAATAACATGACTCGAAGTTGCCTTCGAATTGAATGCCAACGGTGAGCTGTTTGAAATCGTGACGGTCCTGCTGCCGCGCGACTTTGACCAGCCGCACGCGCGACTTCCCGTAATTGCTCTGTGCAAGCGTGATGGACATTAGCTTCCTCGATATGTGCTGTAGCCGAAAGGGCTCAACAACAAAGGGATGTGAAAGTGTTCGGACGCGTTTTCGACTCGAAACATGATTTCGATGCGCGGATAGAAGGGCGCGTGGCGTAGGGTGTCGAATCGAAGCCTGTAAATACCGGTTTTCAGCGTCACGCCCGCGGGTACAAGGTCGCGGCAGCGGCCGTCTTCACCGGTAATGCCCCTGCCGATTGGGATCCACTCGACGCCGGATTCAAACTCCAACGCGACGCCAATGCCCGAGGCGGGTTTGCCGTGTGCCGTATCGAGCACATGTGTAGTGATGGAGCTCACGCGGGTCTACGATATTTCATCATGCCATTTCAGCAGACGCAGGCGCGTGATCTGGCGCTGCTCTTCGGCGGCGGCTCGGATTTCGACGCCGGGAGGATTGTCGAGGCGGGCGCGGAGAGCTTCCAACATTTGGTCTGCGGTCTTGCCGGTGGCGCAGACGATGAAGATGTAGCCGAAGCGTTCTTCGTAGGC
>JBEKUT010000377.1:0-7144 GCA_049514735.1 Bryobacteraceae bacterium | reverse complement strand
GGGTGCGAGTAAAACCAGAACATGTGCTGGAACAGGATCGGATCGCCGCCCAGCGCCGGATCGAAAATGCCGACTCGGAATCCGCGTTCGAGAGCGACCAGCGCCAGCGTAATTGCAACCACCGGGGTGCCCAGAACCTGAATCAGCGACGTGGCGTAGTGGGACCAGACGAACAGCGGCAAACGGCCCCAGGTCATTCCCGGAGCGCGCATCTTATGCACCGTCACGATAAAATTCAGCCCGGTCAGGATCGACGAAAATCCGGCAATAAATATGCCGGTGATGGCCGCCATCACGGAGGTATTTGAGTAGGTGCTGCTGTACGGAGTGTAGAAAGTCCAGCCGGTATCGACTCCTCCCATCACTACCGAGCCGAGCGCGAAGATAGCGCCGAAAATGTAGAGATACCAGCTCAGCAGGTTGATTCTCGGGAACGCCAAGTCGCGGGCGCCGATCATGATCGGGATTAGAAAATTCCCCAAAGTTGCCGGTATGGAGGGGATCAGGAAGAAGAACACCATCACGATCCCGTGCATAGTGAAGAATTTGTTGTAAGTGTCGGAGGTCAGCAAATCGCCTTCCGGCGTCACCAGCTCGATGCGAATCATGGCGGCGAAGAAAGCGCCGATCATGAACATGGCCGTGATCGAAATCAGGTACAGGATCGCGATACGCTTGTGGTCCGTCGTAAAGAGCCACGACTTCCAGCCGTATTCCGCGTTCAGGTAATTGATGCTTTCTTCCTGCTGCGATTCGTGCAGCGGCAATGTTTGTACGTTCGAACTCATTTCTTTGTACCTGTCGGTAAATTCCCGGTAGCCTCCCGGTTCGCGTCGGAGCGGCCGGGAATGTTAGTCACGCCACCCTGGTTGGTCGACCTGGGAGCGAGAGATTTGACATACTCGATTAGTTGCAGGAGATTCTCCTCCGAAACCTGTCCCTGGAATGTTGGCATTACGTCGCGATGGAAACCCGCGACAATCTTGGCGTTCGGATTCAGAATAGATTCGCGAACGTAAGCGTCGTCGGCCAGCACGGTTCGTCCATCGTCGAGCAACACCTGCGATCCGTAAACGCCGCGCAACACCGGACAGCGCCCCTGCTCGTCGAGCAGGTGGCAGGAGCTGCATCCGAGCTGCTCGAAAAGCTTTTGTCCTTGCGACGCCATGGAACCTTCCGCGCCGCTCCCGGCCAGCCAGTTTTCAAACGCCGCGGGGTCCATCGCCGTTACCCACCCGATCATGCCGGAGTGTTCCGTGCCGCAGTACTCGGCGCAGAAAATATGATACCGGCCAGGCTTCGTCGCGGTGAACCAGATATTGTCGTAGTGTCCCGGAACCACGTCGTGCTTCACGCGGAATGCCGGGATAAAAAAGCTGTGAATGACATCTTCGGACGCCATGGTGACACGAACGGGCCGTCCTACTGGGACGTGCAGTTCATTGATTTCGCGCTGCCCTTCCGGATATTGGACTTTCCACATCCACTGCTTGCCGACTACATAGATGTTGTAGGCGTCCTTCGGCGGAGCGTATTCATCGAAGGCGATCGTCGCGCCCCATCCGAACATCACCAGCATGATCAGAAACGGAATGATGGACCAGGTGAGTTCCAAAAACATGGAACCCTCAATGGGGTGGCCGACCTGATCTGGCGTGCGGCGGCGGTATATGATCGCGAAAAGAAAAACGGCCGCGAAAATCAGTATCGTCATCACCACCGAAACGGCGATCTCGAAAAAGTAGAGGCGATCTAAGTTGACTGCGAGGGTGGAGGCGCTCTCCGGAAATAAAGTGAAGCTGGAGCCTTGCATGCTACGCCCTCCCCTTGTCCCGCTTCAGCCAGACGAACATGAACATTCCGAGAGTTAAAACCGTTGCTCCGGCGGCGATGCGCATGACATTCATCACGGCCGGACCGTATTTTCCAGTTGCGGGATCGTAGTGATAACAGTAGAGCAGGATCTTATCGACAGGCGTGCCGATCTGCTCATTGGAAGCTTCAACCAGCCCCAAACGCAGGTCCCGCGGATTGAACTTGATGCCATAAAAGTACTTCGAAACTTTGCCCTGCGGACTGATCACCATGATTCCGGTGGCGTGTACAAACTGGTTGGTCATGGAATCCCAGGCGTAGTGGAATCCGACTGCTTCCGCGACCTTGCGCACGGCGACGGCGTTGCCGGTGAGGAAATGCCAACCTTCGGCGGCTCCCGGCCGGTCATAATCTTTAATGTAAGTTGCTTTTTTTGCTCTGGCGAGTTGGGGAGTCTCTCGCTCATCGAAGCTGACGGTAACTACGTTGTAGTCTTTGCCGACGTCGAGAGTCATCTTCTCCATCGCGTCCTTCAGGCCGTTCAACGTCAAGTTGCACAGCATGGGACAAGAGTAATAAACCATCGCGATTATTACTGGCTTACCGTTGAAGTATTGACCGAGGCGTACCTTCGCGCCATCTTCATCCTGAAGGATGGTTTCGAGCGGCATCTGAGCGTTCAGTTTTTGATCGATACCGATCTTCTGGAACGCGGCGGGCATCCCGGGCTGCGCTTGCAGACCAATCAGGAACAAGGTGCCGGTCAAAATGTAACTAATGCTTCGCGGCATTTGCGCCTCCTTCCTTTGGCCTCTCGGGTAATGTTGTCACTACCGCGTCGATCGCTTTTTCGATCGGAATGTGAACGACTCCGGTCTTCGGATCTACCCAACGGTAACCGTTGAGGACCCGATCCTCCATGGTGTGTAGATCTTTCAATTCTTCCGCGGGGTGAACCTGGATACGAGGGCTGGGCGGATACTGGGTGAGCCCGGAATCCGCGCTGATGCGATCCGGGTTCTTAGCTTTGAACAAATAAAACACGGCCCAGACGACGATGCAAGCGACGGCGACGCTGATGCTCAACCCGATCAAAGTCTCGATAATGATCTTTATGTTGACTTCTTTTTTCTCATGGCCGGAGCCGTTGTGAGCGTGTTCGGGAGGGTGAGCCATTTATGCTTCCGCCTCCAGAGAGTGGAATCCAAGACGCGGATCATGCATTGGTAAGAGCGGACGCTGCTTCAAGCGCCAGATAAACAGGTACAACCAAATTCCTCCCAACGCCAGGATCGCGGCGAAGTCTGTCCAGGCGATCGAGAAATAACGCTGCCGCCACGCTGGAACGACAAACCAAAATACGTCGAGGCAGCGTACGATTACCAGCCAGATGGCAACTCTGAAAAGGTAGTTCGGATTCTTTTTGATAAAGCGCATCAACAACAGGAAGAACGGCACGAAGAAGTGGAAGATCGAAATGAAGAAAGCCAGGTAGCCCCAGCCGTTGCTGAAACGCCGGATATACCAGGGGATTTCGTCGGGGAGATTTTCGTGCCAAATGATGATGAACTGGCTGATGGACATGTAAGTCCAGACCATGGTGAAGCAGAGCAAGAGATTCCCGAGATCGTGAAAGTGCTGGGAACTGAGGACGTCCGAAAACGGTTTCGTTTTCGAGAACAGTATGAGCACCGCGATCACAAAGGAGAATGTCAGCAGAGTTTGTCCGATGGTAAAAATCCACGGATGCATGGTGGAGTACCAGGCGGGCTCGAGAGATTGGATCCAATCGATCCAGGCCCAACTGGTGCTGAACATAAAGAAGACCAGTCCGGGAGCGCTCAAGCGCTTCATGCGGTTTTGAATGGTCCGTCCGGGATCGCCCGTATTATCCTGCTCAGCGGACATACGGAGCAGACGCCACGCCAGGAATCCCCAGAGCGCGAAATAGAAAACCGTTCTGACGATGAAGAACGGCGTATTCAGATAATACTTGGTCTTGAACGCGACTTCTGACGACGCGGCGACCACCGCTGGGTCCTTCCATGCGTAGAGCAACGGAATCGCGATCAGAATCGGAATTACTCCAATGACAGTGATGAGGAGCGTTCGCATACCGGCTTCCAGGAAGCGACGAATTACAACTCCCCAGTTGCCGCCGACTACGTTGTGAAGCAGCGAGATGCCGAGGCAACTGATACTGATGCCTCCCCAGAACAGCCAGGCCCATAAATAGGACTGCATTGCTTCGGCTCGGTTACCGCTGAAGAAACCTATGGCGAGCGCAATGAGCGCGAGCACACCTACGATGCCGAAGGTGCGCTGCCAGCGATCCATTTTAGGCCGAAGATCGTCGAAAGTTGGTGTCATTGTTGTTGCTGTTGCCTCTGCGCACCCGGCGAAGTCTGAGGCCCGGCGCCGGGTTCCCCCGCCGCGGGGACGGGCGGTGGACCGTTAAATGGGCCGAGCGGCAAGGGCGGCTCTTTGTCTAATTGCTGGCGCGCGTCCGCCGGAACTTCGCTCACTTTGCCCGACATACTGAGTTGTAGCGCTCTCACATATGCGATTACTCGCCAACGGTCATCCGGAGAGACACGGGTCGCGTAACTCGGCATGGCTCCAAATCCATTGGTGATGACGTCGAAGAAGTGGCCAACCGGCGCGGTAGTAAGTCTTGGACTGTAGAATGACGGCGGCTGGCGATAGCCGCGCAGAACAACCATTCCCATTCCGTTCCCGATGCGGCTGTGGCATGGAGAACAGTAAATGTCGTACCGCTGGCGGCCGCGCTCTACGTCCTCGCGAGCTATTGGGATCGGGAAATAATCAACGTCGCTGTTGCTTATGCGGCCTTCGTAGCGGGCTTTGTCGATCCGCAGGTGACCTCGGGCTACAGTTCCTTCTACTTGTGGGCGCGCGGAGCGATGGTCGCTGAAAAAGTCGCTTTCGGCTAGGGGTTTGTATTTGGGCTGGTCCTGCATGTCGTGGCGGCAGGCGGTTAGCGTTAAAAACATCAAGGGGAAGACAGACCACAAAAGGCGATGGTCTGTCCTACTGCGATCGTGTGGGTTATTTTTCGACATCGAAGACCCCCATGGGATGGAGTTCGTCCATGAAGAGACGAGTTTTTTCGAGGTCGAATAACGGATCGGCGGTCTCGATTACCAGGAAGAAACGGTCGCGCGCTCCGCGGGCGGCGAACTCGGGGACATTGAAAACGGGATGGTACGGCTCCGGCAATCCGTTCATTGCAAACATTCCGACTACTGCCGATAGAGCGGCAAACAGAACTGTCATTTCAAATGTCGGTGGAATATACGACACCCAGCTATTCATGGGGTGACCAGCGACATTGTGTGCGTAGGCGACGGTTGTTATCCAGAACATCAGGAAAAACCCGCCTAACATGCCGCAGAGTCCACCTGTGAGCACAACCAGGGAAACGAAATGCCGCTTGAAGCCCAGGGCTTCGTTCAAGCCTTCGACCGGCATGGGCGAGTAACCCTCCATCTTGCGATAGCCAGCCGAGAATGCAACATGCGCCGCTTTGAGGAGCTCATGCGGATGTTTGAACTCGGCCATGAGGCCGTACATACCGTGTTGTTCGAGGTAGCCGTGGCTGCTCATAGATTAATGGATATGGCTCGGCTCCAAGGTGGGTTCCTCAGGCATGTGCTCGATAACCTCGCGGACTTCGAAGATCGAAATGGCTGGCAGGACGCGCATGAAAAGATACATCAGCATTACGAAAAAGCCAATGGTGCCTATTAGAACGGCCCAGTCAATACTGGTGGGTTTATAGTAGCCCCAAGACGAGGGCAGGAAGTCGCGCGAAAGACTCGTAATAACGATGACGAATCGCTCCAGCCACATACCGATGTTGACGATGAGAGCCTCGATGAAAAGTAGAGTAACGTTCTGGCGAACTTTCTTAAACCATAGAAATTGCGGCAGCACGAGGTTGAACGTAACCAGCATCCAATAGAACACCCCGTAGGGTCCAGTGGCCCGGTTGATGAACATATAGCGCTCGTAATAATTGCCGCTGTAGAAGGCCATGAATGCTTCCATGGAATAGGCATAAAGGACAATCATGCCGGTACCGAGCATTACTTTGGCGCACGAGTCCAGGTGACGCATGGTAATGATGTATTCAAGGTGGAAACATTTTCGCGCGGTGATGTCGAGCGTGAGCACAATTGCAAAACAGGAGTAGATAGCGCCGGCAACGAAATAGGGTGGGAAGAAGGTTGTATGCCAACCGGGAATGAGACTGATTGCGAAATCGAAGCTGACTACGGTGTGAACGGATAAGACCAGCGGGGTTGCCAGACCGGCCAGCAGTAAGTAAGCCATGGCATAACGCGACCAATGGCGGGATGCGCCGCGCCAGCCGAGCGCGAGAAGGCCATAGGTCTTCTTGAGCAACGGATTGACGGCTTTGTCGCGCATCGTGGCTAAGTCGGGAACCAAGCCGGTGTACCAGAACAACAGCGAGACCGTAAAGTAAGTGGAAACTGCAAATACGTCCCATACCAGCGGACTGCGCGGCTGCGGCCAGAGCCACATCGAATTGGGATATGGGAACAGCCAATAAGCGAGCCAGGGACGGCCGAGGTGCAGAATGGGGAACATGCCAGCCTGCATGACGGCAAACAGAGTCATAGCTTCGGCAAAACGGTTGATTGACGTTCGCCAGTCTTGTTTCAGGAGCAGGAGAATGGCCGAAATCAGGGTTCCGGCGTGACCAATACCGATCCACCAAACAAAGTTGACAATCGCGAACCCCCACGCCACGGGGATCATGATGCCCCAAACGCCTACGCCAACGAAGAACAGCAGGCCCATGCCGATGAGGAGGAGCTGCAGGAGACAGAAAGCGAGGGCGATCCCGATGTAAAACTGCCGGGGGAATTTTCTTAAAGGCAGTAACGGGATGTTTGCGATCTTATCGGTGACCTGGCCGAAGTCGTAACCGGGGCCAAGGATTTTATTGGGTCCTGGATCGGGAGAGTCCGGCCGTACGTAATCGAATTCGATCTTTTCGGGCTTTTTAACGCTCACGAGGGCCTCTCGATTTCGGGGTTAGGATTGCGCAGCCGGGCTAAGTAAGTGGTGCGCGGCCTGGTATTCAGTTCTTCAAGCAAACTGTAATTGCGGATCTGCGCTTTCAATTGCGCAACTTCACTTTTGGGATCGTTGATGTCACCGAAAACAATGGCGCGAGTGGGGCAGGTTTGGGCGCAGGCTGGGACAATCTCACCGTCTTTCACGCGGCGATTCTGTTTCTCAGATTCAATCTTGGCGGCGTTAATGCGCTGGATACAGT
>JBEKUT010000376.1:0-7147 GCA_049514735.1 Bryobacteraceae bacterium | reverse complement strand
TCGGATGGCAAGACGCATTGCATCAAGTCTTTCCGCTTTTCGAAGAACAGTTACCTCTCAGATGTCAAATCGGAGTTAACCGAGAACGGCGTGGGCGTTCCGCATCTGCTCGAATGGCGCGGTGGGTTTGGCGATATTACGGTACTGAACCGGCAGAACACGCAGCAGACCGTCTATTACGATCTGTCGAAGACCGGCTTCGACCTTTGGAATAGTAACCCGGTGATGAATGTCGCCAACAAGGCGAAGAACGGGCCGGTTACGGAAGTCGGCAACTTTTCTTTCGTGGGACTGGAGGACACGTTTTTCGCGGCTTTGTTCCTGCCCAAAGACAAGACGACAGTCGAAATCCAGACCTACAAGAACGACATCACGCTTCCCACCGGAAAGGACGAAGCGTTTGTAGGCGCCGGCGTCGGCGGCGACACAGTCAATGATTTTTCACTCTTCGTTGGACCGAAAGACCTCGACCTCCTGAAGAGGATAGACCCTCGGCTGCCGATGGTCATCTATTTCGGGAAGTTCTGGTTCATCGCCAAGCCGCTGTTCCTGGCGATGCATTGGCTGGACGATCACTTCACGCACAACTACGGCTGGTCGATCGTACTGATTACGATTATCATCAACATCGTACTTCTGCCGCTGCGCTTCACCAGCATGAAGTCGGCGAAGAAGATGCAAGGTTTACAGCCGCAGATCCAAGCGATCAACGCGAAGTACAAGAACGTGGGGCTGCGCGATCCGAAGAAGGCCGAGCAGAACCAGGAAGTGATGGATCTGTACAAGAAGCACGGCGTGAATCCGATGGGCGGATGCCTGCCGATGGTGGTCCAGCTTCCGATTTTGTACGCGTTTTACCAGGTGTTGAGCGTAACGATCGAGTTGCGCGGCGCTCCCTGGCTGTGGGTTACGGATCTGTCGCAGCCGGAAACGCTGCCGATCCATTTGCTGCCGATCATCATGATCGTCACGCAGTTCCTGATGCAGAGCATGACTCCGAATCCCGGAGCCGATCCCGCGCAGGCTCGGATGATGAAGTTTATGCCGCTCATGTTCGGGTTCTTCTTCTACAACATGTCGAGTGGACTGGTATTATACTGGTTGACCGGAAACTTGGTTGGAATTATACAGCAGTGGCTCATGAATAAGGCCACGCCCGCGGTTGCTCCGGTCGCCGTAACGCCGCCAAAGCCAGGACCAAAGAAGAAAAAGTGAGCGAGCCGAAATACAGCATTGCGGAAGTGGGCGCGGACCTCGAGGATTTCCTCGGTGAAGTGGTGCGCCTAGGCAAATTTGATTTGTCGTTCGACGTGACCGAGGGACAGCACCAGCATCCCGAGCTTGAAGATCCCGATGTAGTAGTGAAGTTTTCGGGGCAAGATGTCGACCTGCTGCTCGCCAATCGCGGCGAGGTGCTGCTGGCGCTGGAGCATGTTGCGATGGAGGTCCTGGGCATTCCCTCGGAGGACCATTCGCTGATCTGTTTCGATGCGAACGATTATCGTTTGCTGCGCATCGAGGAATTGCGCATCAGCGCGACCACGGCGGCAGAGCGCGTGAAGCAGAGTGGGAAGCCGTTCCACTTCATGCCGATGACCAGCCGCGAGCGGCGCATTATCCATCTCAGCTTGCGCGGTGAGACGGAAGTGAAGAGCCTGAGTACCGGCGCCGGTCCATGGCGGCAGGTGGTGATTATGCCCGCCGATATGGAGCAGGTTCCCGATCCGGTGAAGCCTCCACCACCGCAGCCCGATTTTGTTGCGCGAGGGCGCGGCGATCGCGATCGCGGCGGTCATGGCGGTGGCCGAGGTGGCGACCGCGATCGGCGTGGCGGACCTGGTGGACGCCGCGGCGGTCCTCCTCCGCGCCGACGTCCCTAGTTGCAGCTTCACGACACCATCGTTGCGATTTCCACGCCTCCGGGCCGCTCCGGAATTGGTGTGGTGCGCCTTTCGGGACCCGCTGCCAAATCCATCGCCGGCCGCATTCTGCGGTATCGCAATGAGCTGGCGAGTTGGACTGCGGCTATGGCCGATCTGGTTGATCGCGATGGAAACGCCGTCGATCATGTGGTGGTCACGTTTTTCCAGAGTCCTCGGTCTTACACGTCGGAGGACGTTGTCGAAATATCGTGCCATGGAGCGCCTGTGGTGCTGCGCTTCTGCGTCGAGCGTGCGTGTGATAACGGGGCGCGTCTCGCCGAACCCGGTGAGTTTACGCTGCGAGCTTATCTCAATGGCCGCATCGATCTTCCGCAAGCCGAGGCTGTCCGCGATCTGATCGATTCTACGACGCTCTACCAGGCACGGATCGCCGCGCAGCAAGTGGAGGGCTCGGTTTCGAAGCGCATTCGGCCGCTCAAGGAAAAACTGCTGGAGTTGATTTCTCTTCTCGAAGCCGGTATCGATTTTGCCGAGGACGACGTGAGCGTGGCGCCGGCCGAAGAAATATTGCGTCGTCTCAGTCCGGTTGAAGCTGGGCTGAAAGAACTCGCCGCGACGTTCGCTTATGGAAAACTGGTTCACTCCGGAATCACGCTCGCCATCGTAGGCCGGCCCAATGTCGGAAAGAGCAGCCTTTTTAACCGGCTGCTGGAACAGGACCGCGCCATCGTTACGGAGATTCCGGGCACCACGCGCGACCTTGTTTCAGAGGTTGCGTCGATTGATGGAATTCCGGTGAAGTTTGTCGACACGGCCGGCATTCGCGCGGGGCAGGACATTGTCGAAACTCTTGGAATCGAGCGCAGCTATCAGGCGATGGCCGATGCCGACGTTACGCTGGTGGTGTTCGATCTTGCAGCACCGTCTGGAGCGGAGGATGTAGCGCTGCTGGAGCGCGCTAAGTTGCAGGGCCGCTACGTGCTGGTGGGTAATAAAACCGACCTCGCGCGTGTGGCCGAAATGCCGGATGAGTTTGTGGCTGTATCGGCGATCACAGGGGAGGGAATCGAGAATCTTCGGAGGAAGATCGCGCCGAGTATTGCGCGCGAGGAGCCTGGATTTATCACCAGCATCCGGCATGAACAACTGCTGCGGGAGGCGTTGGAGGCGCTGGCGCAGGCTCGGGATGCGGTCGAATTTGGTATCCCGCATGAGATGCTGTTGTTGGATCTTTACGCGGCGCTGCGGCCGATCGATGCGATTACCGGCGCGACTACGGCCGACGATATTTTGAACCGGATTTTTTCGACGTTCTGCATCGGGAAATAAACAGGGAGCCAAGAGTATTTGCGCATCGCCTGCGTCACCGTTGCGCTCCGTTCCGAGCCGTGACCGGAAGGGAGCGGTCTTTTTCGCGCATTCCAGAACGGTGCGCGTGAGCAGCGGACACCCGCCCAGAGTTATGGCGTTACGTTAAATTCTAACCGAGCCGTCCCGCCAATTGGCGGCGCAGCATGGATTTCGCGCGGTGCAAGCGGGTCTTTACAGCTTCTTCGGTGAGTTTCAGGCGCTGGCACGTTTCGAAGGTGCTCATGTCGTCGATGAGCCGCATGGTAACAACGGATCGATAGGCTTGCGGCAGGCCATTGACGGTGGTGCGAAGGACATCGCCCAATTGCGTCTCGATGGCCTGCTCTTCGGGATCGGACGACCAGCGGGACCTGGTCACAATCCAGGCGCTCTCTGGCGTGTCTTCGGTGGACTCGAAGCGGCGCCGCCTGCGCAGACGGCCGAGGGCTTCGTAGATGGCGATGCGTCCGAGCCAGGTCGCGAATTTCGAGCGGCCCGCGAACTGGTTGAGATGGGTGAGAGCGCGGAGGTGAGTCTCTTGAATCACATCCTCGGCCTCCGAGCGGTCCCCGACGATCGGGTAGACGAGTTGGAACAAACGTTTGTGGTAGCGCTCGCGGAGGACCTCATAAAAATCGAGCTCACCTGCGAGAATTCGACCGATCGATTCGTCGTCAGAGACTTCGCCCCGGGCAATCATGATAGTACCGATGTTACGGGAGTAACGGGAGTTAAGTCGCGCTAGATTTGTAAAACACTTGTAAAAACAACGGTTTCGAGAAATCGTGCGCTCGAAAGTCGGCCTCGTAACAAGGTAAGTAGATCGTGTTTGTGCCAGGAAAATTTTTCCTGGGAATGAAACATTTACTCTGCGGTAGGGATCTACCATTACGAACACACAATTGGAGAACAGCAGGGGGGCGAGTGGTAGGGCCTCTTCTCAGCGCAAAGTTTTTAGTACAGGTAGTAGCGGGTCGAGCAAGAATTCTCTTGCGTTCGATTGGGGTTTTCGGTTAGTCTGTCGATAAGCTGTTTATGTCACGGCACGACAGTTGCGCTGCAGTTCTTCCGAACGCATCCAACCTGCGCCTGATCTCCATTAGCATTCTCCTTCTTACGCTGGGCCTCCTTTTGGCGGGCCCCGTCTGACGCTGACTCAAATTCGATTTTTGAGAAGGCCACCAGGCGGGATAAACGCCTAGGTGGCCTTTTCGTTTTTTGGAAAGGACTTTTTGGTCATGGATTTTTCACTGACGCCGGAGCAGACGCATTTGCGCTACGCGGTACGGGAGTTCGCGGAGGCTGAGATCGCCCCGCACGTGATGGAGTGGGACGAAACTCAAACGTTTCCCGCGGAGGTGATTCGCAAGCTCGGAAAACTTGGCTACATGGGGTCCATTTTCCCGGAGGAATTGGGCGGCGCGGGACTGGGCTACATCGATTATTCGATCATTATCGAAGAACTCGCGCGCGTCGACGGCTCGGTCGCGATCATCGTAGCGGCGCATACTTCGCTGTGCACGAATCACATTTACAAGATGGGCACGGAGGCGCAGCGGCGGCGTTATGTTCCGCATCTGGCGTCGGGCGATTGGCTGGGCTGTTGGTCGCTCACGGAGCCGGAAGCGGGATCGGACGCGGCGGGTACGCGGACGCGGGCCGTGCAGGATCGCGATGAATGGATTCTCAACGGGTCGAAGACCTTTACCACCAACGCGCATCACGCGGAGGTGTGCGTGGCGATGGCGGTCACCGATGCAGGTGCTGCGAATCGCGGGATCTCGGCATTCATCGTCGATACCGACGCGCCGGGATTTCGTGTCGGCAAGAAGGAAAACAAAATGGGGCTGCGCGCCAGCGCGACGGGGGAAGTGATTTTCGATCATTGCCGCGTCGATAGCGGCCAGATGCTCGGAGATCCCGGGCAAGGCTTTATCGACAGCATGAAGATCCTGGATGGCGGCAGGATTTCGATTGCGGCGCTGGCGATCGGCATGGCGCAGGGCGCTTATGACGCGGCGTTCCGATATTCGAAGCAGCGGAAGCAGTTTGGGCGTCCGATCTCCGAGTTTCAATTGATCCAGGCGAAGCTGGCGGATATGGCGGTGTCGTTGGATGCCTCGCGATTGCTCAATTACAGGGCGGCCTGGCTGATGGATCACGGACAGCGTGTGACGAAAGAATCGGCGATGGCGAAGCTGTTTGCGTCGGAGGCCGCGGTCGACATTACGAATGAAGCGCTGCAAATCCACGGCGGATATGGGTTCACGAAAGATTATCCGGTGGAGAAATTTTATCGCGATGTGAAGCTGTGCACCATCGGGGAAGGCACCAGCGAGATTCAGCGGCTGGTGATTGCGCGGCAATTGCTGTCGGCGCGGCAGGAGAGTGTGTGGGGCGGAAACTGGAAGTTCGCGCCGGCAGAGGCGGCGGCTGCAGATTAAGGGGAAACCATTCGAACATTTTTGTGCTTGAATGGTTTTATGGCTTTTCTGTGGTTTGCGGCCGGACTGACGCTCGGTTCGGCGATCGTGGGCTTGTGGATGCGTACCCGCATCGCGCAAGTGGAAGCTGCGAGGCAGGCGTCGGAAGCCGCGGCGGCGAAGCTTGGGGAAACATTCCAATCTTTGGCCGACGCGGCGCTGCGCTCTAACCAGAGCGCATTTCTAGACGCTGCACGATCCACTCTTGAGACAGTCCGCGCCGAGATGACGGGCGATCTGGCGCAGAAGCAGACCGCTATCGCGGGGCTGGTGGAGCCGCTCAGCAACTCGCTCGGTAAACTCGAAACGCAGGTGCGCGAACTGGATCGCGAGCGGCAGAAGATTTTCGGGAGTCTCGGCGAACAGATCCAGGCTCTCGCGAAAGAGACCTGCACGCTTTCGACGGCGCTACGCTCGCCGCAGGCGCGTGGACGCTGGGGCGAGGTGACGCTGCGGCGCGTGGCGGAAATTTCCGGCATGGTGGGGCGCTGCGATTTCTTCGAGCAGGATACTCGCGAGACTTCTCTTGGGCGCATCCGGCCCGACATGGTAGTGCGGCTGCCTGGCGCGCGGTCGATTGTGGTGGACGCCAAGGTCCCGCTGACGGCATATCTGGAGGCGGTGACGGCTGCCGAGGAGCCTTTGCGTCGAGCGGCTTTGCAACGGCACGCGCAGCAGGTCTCGGAGCACGTGAAGCAGTTGAGCTCGAAACAGTACTGGGCGCAGTTTCAGCCGACGCCGGAGATGGTGGTGCTGTTCCTGCCCGGCGATCACTTTCTGAGCGCCGCGCTCGAGGTGAAGCCGGAGCTGGTGGAAGAATCTGTCGAACGGCGGGTGCTGATTGCGACTCCGGTCACGCTGATCGCGGTACTGAAGGGGATCGCGTACGGGTGGAATCAGGCGCAGCTTGCGGAGAACGCGATCGAGATTCGGGAACTGGCGTGCCAGCTTCATGAGCGGCTGCAGACGGTGTGGCAGCATTATGCCGATACGGGGCGACAGCTTGAGAAGACGGTGACGAGTTATAACAAGTCGGTCGGATCTTGGGATACGCGGTTGATGCCGGCGGTGCGGCGGATGCAGGAGTTGGGTGTGAAGCCGGACGCGGCCGAGCCGGATTTGGAGCCTGTGGATGTGTTGCCCCGAATGCCCCGGCAGCTTGTGATGACGGAGGCGACGTATTCGCAGTTGCGGACTTGAGAGCGGCCTCCTCCCTTACGGTTGTCGAGGTGCGCGTCGGAAACCGCTCCCTGCCGGTCACGGCTCGGAAACGGTGACGGGTCGGAAACGGACGCGGGTCGGAAACGGACGCGGGTCGGAAACGGACGCGGGTCGGAAACGGACGCGGGTCGGAAACGGTGACGGGTCGGAAACGGACGCGGGTCGGAAACGGACGCGGGTCGGAAACGGACGCGGGTCGGAAACGGACGC
>JBEKUT010000375.1:0-7251 GCA_049514735.1 Bryobacteraceae bacterium | reverse complement strand
AGCGTCTATATTGTCGATAGCCCAACTCCGGGAGCCCCGGTTCCCTGAAAGCCGATATACTGGAAATAGCGAGGTCTTGATGGCGCGCCGCCGGCAGTCCCTTATTTTTGTTCCTCTACTGATAACGGTCTTTGCGATCCTGGGTGGAATTTTCGGCCCGGGAACTCCAGGAGTTTCCGCCGCCACCACAGGCGCGGGAGATGACGTTGATGCCAGCATCAAGTCCTTCACCAAGGTCTTCGCTGTCGTCGAAAACAACTTCGCGGACAAAGTGACGGCGGATAAAGCGCTCTACAAGGGCGCCATTCCAGGCATGTTGCGGACCCTCGACCCCCACTCCAACTTCTTCGATCCCAAGGACTTCGAAGCTTTGCGTGACGACCAGCGCGGGTCCTACTCCGGCGTTGGCATGCAGGTCGGCCCACGCAACGGCAAAACCATCGTGATCGCGCCGTTCGAAGGCTCCCCGGCGTACAAGGCCGGTCTGCGTCCCGGAGACGTGATCCTCGAAGTAAACGACAAGAAGACCGAAGGCATGACCACGTCCGAAATCGCGGAGATGCTGAAAGGTCCCAAGGGCACGCATGTTCAGGTTGTGGTAGCCCGCGATGGCGTCGATAAACCCATCAGCTTCGACATTACTCGTGGCGAGATTCCACGCTTCAGCGTCCAGAACGCCTTCTGGTACAAGCCCGGAATCGCCTACGTCGATATCAGCCAGTTCAACGAAAACACCAGCAAAGAGCTGGAGGATTCACTAAAGCAGTTGGGCGAAGCCGACATTAAGCTCCTCATCGTCGATCTGCGCGACAATCCCGGCGGTCTCCTGAACGAAGGCGTCGCGGTCGCCGGCCACTGGCTGCGCAAGGGCGAACTCGTCGTTTCCCACCGCGGCCGCAACTCGGCCGAGAAGCCGTATTACGCCAAAGGCAGCGCTCTTGGTGGAAACTACCCCATGGTCGTGCTGGTCAATCGCTACTCGGCATCCGCCGCCGAAATCGTGGCCGGAGCCATCCAGGATCATGACCGCGGCTGGATCTTAGGGGAGAATACCTTCGGCAAAGGCCTCGTGCAAACAGTCTATCCTCTGGCCGACAACACTGGCCTGGCGTTGACCACCGCCCACTATTACACGCCGAGCGGCCGCCTGATCCAGCGCGATTATTCGAATATTTCGTTCCTGGATTATTACTACGGTAAACGCACCGACCTGAAGAATCCGACCGACGTCAAGAGCACCGATAGCGGTCGCACCGTCTACGGCGGCGGGGGCATCACGCCAGACGAGAAGTACGTGCCTGCCAAGTACAATGCTTTCCAAACCGACCTCCTGCGGAAGTTCGAATTCTTCAGCTTCACCGCGCAGTACTTCGGCGGCAAAGACATCAAACTGCCCAAGGGCTGGGCTCCCGATGACACCGTCCTGAACCAGTTCCACGAGTATCTGCTGAAGCAGAACGTTCCCTTCACCGAAGCGGACTGGGCCGAGAACCATTCCTGGATCGCCGATCAATTGAAGCGCGAAATGTACGCCACGGGCTTCAGTTTTGAGGAATCGCAGAAGGTCGCCATTGAAGTGGACCCGATGGTCGCCAAGGGCGCCGGAGCCATCACGGAAGCGAAAGACCTGCTGGATAAATCGAAAAAACTCGTCGTCCAGCGCATCGCGCGGCCGGACTTGCGCTAAATTCGAATTTGAAACCACAAATAACGGTCCTGGATGCAGGCGGTCAGTACTGCCATCTGATTGCCAGGAAAGTTCGCGACCTCGGTGTTTACGCCGAGGTTTGCCCCAGCGACACCCCCGCCGCCGAGCTCGAAGGCCGCAAAGGAATAATTATTTCCGGCGGCCCGAGCAGCGTGTATGCCGCCGACAGCCCGCGTATAGACCCGGCAATTCTTGCGCCCTCACAGGGAGCCGCGGTCTTCGGAATTTGCTACGGCCAGCAGGTGATCGCCAACGAAATGGGCGGAACGGTCCAACAGGGCGAGCGCGGCGAGTACGGTCTGGCCCATTTGAGCTGCCTCGGCGCTCACCCGCTCTTCGACGGCGTCAACGGCGATTCGCAGATTTGGATGAACCATCGCGATCTGGTTTCCGCCGTGCCGCCCGGTTTTGAAGTCCTCGGTTCCACCGAGACCATCGACATCGCAGCGATGGCCCACCGCGATCGGCCCATCGTCGCTGTGCAATTCCATCCCGAAGTCGCCCACACGAAACCCGGCCGGCAGATCCTGTCGAATTTTCTGTTCCGCATCTGCGGTTGCGAGCGCGATTGGGATCCCAGCGACCGCATCGCCTCGCTCGAAGACCAGATCCGAAAAGTCGCCGGTGACCGCAACATCTTCTTCTTCGTCAGCGGCGGCGTCGATTCCACCGTCGCCTTTACGCTCTGCCTGCACGCCCTCGGCCCGGAGCGCGTCTACGGAATTTATGTCGACACCGGCCTGATGCGCGAAGGCGAGACGCCTTACGTTGAAAACCTCTTCCACCAACTCGGCGCGACGGCTTTTCACGTCGAAGACGCACGCGAAGAATTTCTGGGAGCGCTAGAAGGCGTCAGTGATCCCGAACAGAAGCGCCACATCATCGGCGAGCAGTTCGTGAAGGTGCAGGAACGCGTACTCAACTCCGGCCATTTCCTTGACGGCAACTGGATTCTAGGGCAGGGAACGATCTATCCCGACACCATCGAATCCGGCGGCACCGCGAAAGCCGACGTCATCAAGACGCATCACAACCGCGTCGCCGGCATCCAAAAGCTAATCGAGACAGGCCGCATCGTCGAACCTCTGTCGTCGTTTTATAAAGACGAAGTCCGCGAGGTCGGCGGCGAACTCGGAATCCCCGGCGAATTTCTCCACCGCCATCCCTTCCCCGGCCCAGGCCTGGCGATCCGCTGCCTCTGCTCCGATCGCGAACAGCCGATCGAGCGCCGCCCTGAAGGCTGGCTGATTCCAGTCCGAACCGTCGGCGTCCAAGGCGATTCCCGCAGCTACCGATCGATTTTGGCGCTCGAAACATTTCCGCCCGGCGATGAAGCGACGGCGCTCGTCAACCGCATCGGCGACATTAATCGAGTAGTGGCCCTGGTCGGTTCCCACACGCCGCTCGCAAAGTTGCGAGTCACGCGGGGATTTCTCACTGCCGACCGCCTCGACCGCCTGCGCCGCTGCGACGCCATCGTGCGCCGCCTCACGCACAAATCGGGATTCGATCGACAGGTCTGGCAATTGCCTGTAGTATTGATCCCGCTTGGTTCACCCGACTCCGTCGTTCTGCGCCCGATTGATTCCGTCGATGGAATGACCGCCCAGGCAGTGCTCATGCCAGATGACCTGCTAGCCAAAATCAAAACCGAGCTTCTCGAAGTTCCCGGCATCAGCGCCGTGTTTTTCGACCTGACGCACAAGCCGCCCGGCACTATCGAGTGGGAATGATCTAAAGATGCGGCTGCTGCACGGCCCCGCCGTGCTGCGAACGAGCCATGATCTCGTCCGCGATGGCCTGCGGCATATCGATATTGTGAATCGTCAGGCGGCTCGCCTCGCCCGCCGTTTCGATCGAAATGCTTCCGACGCCGAACATTCGCTGCGCCAGCGTCTGGTCCACGCGAACATCCTGAATTTTCGGCAACTGGATGGTGCGCGTCGACTTGCCTAACAGGCCCACTTCGTACCGCAGCTTGTCCGCCGAAATCGTCATTTTCGACGTCGTGCGCCGGATTTGCCGCGAGAGCGGCCAAAGATAAAGCACCAGCAGGATAGCCGGGACCCATTGGGGCTCCTTGTCGTAGTGGTACCAGGCGAACCACCCAGCCAGCACCAAAAGCGTCACCAACACATAGCCTGCTTTGATGAACTTCATCGTCGGGCGTACCACGATATCGGCCATCACATCATTGTAGTAGCAGCAGACTCGCTAAGTGCTGACCCCGCGGCAGCATTACGACAAATTTTCCATCCGACTCCATCACGGCGGGTTCAGAACGAACACCATCCAACTCCATTGCCCGAGGCCGAACATTCAGCACGGCGATCGCCCGCGCGCTGCTTACATAAGAAAACTCGACGCCGTCGTTCAGCGAATGGGCCGATTGCAGCCGCCCGTTGAAATCTAGAATCAGCACCGGCGCGTCCTTGGCCGCCGGTTCCACGCGATTCACGCCGGCCGGCAGCCAAACCGTATCGGCATCGTGCACCGGCCACACTCGACCATTTACCAACGCGGGGCCATTCCAGCGAACCCCGACAGGAAACTTCGAAGTCACTGTCAACGTGCGGCCGTCGCGCTCGAAACGATCGACAATAGCCGCGGCAGCCGAAAGCAGCGGCAGGTCGGGTGTCAGAATCGAGTTCTCGAAATACAACGCAACCTGCGGAAACGATGCAGCCGCCAGGTGCAGCGTCTGAAACAATTCCGTCCCAGTTTGCTGCTTCGTCGGATACACATCCTGATAGCGCTCGACAATGTTGATATCGATGGCCAACTTGTCGAAACGGTCCGTCAGCGGCCGGTAGCGCTCCGCAATCTGCGGATAGCGCTGCGGCCCGAGGTTCCAGATGGTCGCCGGGTCCTCAATCAGGAACGTAAAATCGTGCTGCCTGAGCAATGGCAGGACCTTGCCCGCATCCGCTCCAATCAGGTCGCGCATACGATTATCGAAGCGGTCGTCGACGTGCGTGAGCACCAAATCGAGATCGGGCTTATTGCGCCGCAGCGCCTCGATCTCGCCGATCCACCGCGACTGCATCTTGCGAGCGAGTTCCGCACGATAATCCAGAAAAGTGCGCAGACGGCCGGTATTGCCGGCGTTTTGGAAAAGTGTGAGCGGATCGAAGCCGCCGGTCTTTTGAAAATCCCGTCGAACGTCCGCGTTCATAGGAGTAAATCGGGCCGGATTCGCCGCCCCTTCGAGCGATTCGAAATACAGCTCCGCGAGGTTCACACCATCCCAGTCGAAACGATTCAGCAGAGCGCGCGTGCCCTGCGCCACGGCATCGAAAGCAGCCGGATTCTCGAGGTTCATCAGCTTGCGCCAATCGAGCTGTGCATCCTGCAACAGCGCGGTTTTCTCGCGCCACTCCGGATGATCCGCCCAGAAACGCTCGCTGACGTGCGGCAATTCCAGCCACGCATACACGAGAATTCCGTTGCGATGGCACGCCGCGATCAGCTTACGCAGATATTCGTCGCCCTGCGGGTCGGATTCGAAATAGTGCCACGCCGCCACATGCAGCGCCGCGATTCCCGCCTTGCGCCAGCGCGCCGCGAAATAATCGATGTCGACGCGCGAACGATAGGCAGAATCGAAAAACGCCGTGAGCCTCGCCGATCGGAATGGCGGCGCGATTCCCAGATCGTTCAGCGCCTGGATCAAGTACGGATAACGTTCGTAGCCCTGGACCCCCGGAGATGTCGCGAGCCACAACGCCGCCCCCGCTCCATGACGTACCGCGGCCAGCACCGGCGCGCCCTCCCAACGCTCCACCGCGAAGATGCGAGCGTTGGGTGGAAGTGTGAATACCGGAATGTCCTCCGCTTTCTCCCACACGATCGACAGCTTCGGCGCGCGAGTGTCGATGATACTTCGCACGACCACATGCTTCGCGGTCGGCTTGATGCCGAGCGCATCCGCCAGCTCGGACTGGCCCTCCATCACTACCACCGCACCCTTTTCGATGTTCTCCAACGATTCCCGCGAGGAGGCCAGGCTCACCTCGTTCGTAAGACCGACGGAAGAAAGAATCTTCGGCCAGGCGCCTGGGTCGTCGGCTGCGTTCAACGTTGCAGCCAAAATACACGCCAAGCTAACGAGTGAACGCATACCAGAACCCCGCGCGTAGATCGAAGAAATTTGGACGCCTCGGATTGTCCTCATTCGCGAGGTAAACGCCGCGCAGAAAATTCACCGAGAACAGCATGCCTTTCGGCAGCACCGCGCTCTTGAATCGAATTCCCGGACCGGTCTCCACATAATTCGCCCAATATTGTTTCAAACGATCTGTCGTCAGGTTGTAGTTCCAATAAAGCTGCGCCTGAAACCCTCCCAGCAGATCCTCGGCGCTCGCAAATGTATATCCCGTGCGATTTTGCGAATAGAGCAGCATGTCGTTCTGGAAGCGGCTGACATACACTCCGTCATCGTTCGATTCCGCAAACCATCCCTTCAAACCGCCCATCATGTGGCCGAATCCTTTCGCGTAGGACAGCCCGCCGCGATAATCCGGAATCGCGGCGCCCGAAACGTACTTTACCGACTCGCCTGCTTCCGCCCATCCGCTTAACCCACGCCAGGCCGCCGTCGATAATCCCACTTCAAAGATGATCGAACTCTCCGACAGATATTCCGTCCCAATCGTTCCACGGGTATCGCCAATAAAACGAGCACCCAAGTACACTCGCAGTGGCAGGCCCCCCAGCTTCATCTCCTCTTTCACCTGCCCATACCCGAACGCGTCTCGCCATCGCGAGGAATAAAACGGAAATGCCCACACCGTAAAGCGGAATCGCTGAAATTGCGGCTTGAGATTCTTGTAAGCCTTCGCCGCTTCCAAAGCGATGCCGGGATCCTCACTCTGCGAAGCCAGGTCGAACCAGCGGATGGCGTCGCGGTCGTCATGCAGCATGTTATAGGTCCAGCCCAGTTTGAGCATCACTTCGAAATCCTGGGGATCGGCTTCCTGCGCCGCGAGCAGATACCGCAGAGCATCGTTCAAGTAGCCCGCTTTCAGGCTCTTCTCCGCCATCGTCTTCGCATTTTCGATCCTCGCGGGCGCTTCGCCTAGAACAGGCCGATGATTCATCGCGACCAGCAGATCGGCCAGTTCCCGCCGCAAGTCGGCATTGGACGAATCTATCTTGATGGCGTTTTGAAATTCGTAAACATACGGATAGCGCGACGGCAACAGTTCCCGAGCCTTCTCGGCAACCCGAGGTTGAGCCCCGCGCGACGCCGCCAGCAATGCCGACATCGCGTCTTCCTGCCGGCCTTGCGCTTTCCAAACGCGACCTAGATCCAGCAGCAGACTTCGCTCGGATGGCTTAAGCCTCCAGGCTCTTTCGTAATGCTCCGCAGCTAAGGACAAATCGTCGCGCTGCTCGGCCAGCCTCGCCAACTCTTCATGCGCGCTGAAATTGTCCGGCGACATCGCCAACGCCGCCGACCATCGCGCGATCCCTTCTGCCAGCGGTTTGTCGATATTCTGAAACGCATCCTCGGCTGTCTTGTCGCCGGTTCTGCGGAGGCG
>JBEKUT010000374.1:0-7257 GCA_049514735.1 Bryobacteraceae bacterium | reverse complement strand
TGGCGCTCCCAGCGAAATCTTTTCCACCATCGCGGGAAGCCGCGAGTCGCGATCCATGAACCTTCCCACTGGCAAAATCCTTGCGAATTCATCCACGGGCGAAATGGCGATCATGATGGGCGACGTCACTAACTGTACGTTAGCGCGCGCCCCCCTCGCAGGTGGCGCTCCCCGCGACGTTTTGGAAAACGTCACCGACGCCGATTGGTCCCCCGATGGATCCAGCCTGGCGGTCGCGCGCAACGCCGGTGGCCACAACACCGTCGAATACCCTATCGGAAACGTTCTCTTTCGTAACGACGGCCGGCCGCCCTTAAGCCCGCGCATTTCGCCTAACGGCGAACTGGTCGCCTTCTACGAACACGACCCCGAGGCCGGCGACTATAACGTTGTGATTGTCGGTTCGCATCGCACCAAGAAGATTCTGTCGCACGGCTGGCGCGGCATCGGACGTCACCTCGCCTGGACTCCCGACGGTAAGGAAATCTGGTTCTCGTGCGTTCGCGCGAGCGGCGATCCCGAACTCCGCGCCGTCACATTAGCGGGTAAGGAAAGAATCGTCGGACAGATTCCAGGCTGGACAGTTTTGGAAGACATCTCGCGCGATGGCCGCCCTCTCTTGATCGTCTCAACCACGCGCATTGCCATCTCCTACTCCGCTCCCAATGCCTCCGCCGAGCGCGATCTCTCCTGGCTCGATACTTCTTACGCCTGCGACCTTTCGAACGATTCCAAACTGCTTCTCTTCATCGAGCTCTCCTACGGCAACGGCCGCAACAGCTCCATCTATCTGCGCAAGACCGATGGATCTCCCGCCGTGCTCCTCGGCTACGGCAATCGCCCGCGACTCTCACCGGACGGTAAGTGGGTTGCCGCTATCGGCCGCGATCCCGCGCTTTCCACCCTCACGTTGCTCCCCACGGGCGCCGGCGAGCCGAGGAATCTCTCCGTCAACGGCATGCATTACGATTACGTCGAGTGGTTTCCCGATGGCCGCCGCGTTTTGTTCAATGCCAACGAGCCCGGCAAGCCGACGCGAACCTATACCCAGAATGTCGACGGCGGCGCTCCACAAGCGGTGACGCCCGATGAAATTCGCGGAGCCGATGTCGCGCCTGACGGCAATTCAATAATTACGACAGACTCTGGAAAGTATTACGTGTTCCCGCTGAACGGCGGGCCATCGCGCGAAATTCCAGGTATGGAGCGAGGCGATGCGCCGATTCGCTGGTTCGAAGACGGCCATCGCATTTTTATTCGCCGCCTCGCCCCGGATGGCCCTCGATTCGAACTCTACCGCCTCGACGTCACGAACGGGAAAGCCGACTTCTTGAAAGAGATTGGCCCCGCGGATCCTGTTGGCGCAACGATGACCGATGTCGTGATCACGCCCGACGGCAAATCCTACGCCTTTTCCTACCAGCGCGATGTTTCGAATCTTTACCTCGTCAAAGGCTTGAAGTAGTAGCGCAGGCCATCGGTGTTCGTGGCCGCCGAACCCCATTCCGAGCCGCCGGCGGGAAGCGGTTCCGCGTAGCTGAGCCGCGCGCGTCAGCGAGAGTAACGAATCCCGAGATTATTTCGCACGTCCGGGCGGGAGTGGCCCGTGCATCAATCGGGAGTTGAGCGTCGATCGGAGTTTATCGGAGGCCAAATTCCCGATTGTCCGCCCGCACCGGGCGCGTCGGGGCCCGTGCAATATCAACGGATTTGCGCTCCGTAACCGCCGCGGAAAAGCCTTGCAAGCCGCGGCCCGTCTGCGAGCGTAACGAGTGCCGGGATTACTTCACACCTGCGTCAGCAAGCGGACATCAATTCGTCTTCACTTCCGCCTTCCTCGGCTTACCCGTCAAATTCCCCGCCGCCTTCTGCTTCGCCTCGTCGCTGACTTTGATATTGTTCACCACCTGGATCGCTCCCGCCGACTTCGCCATCCGGGTCGCCGCCCCTTTGTGCTGCATCACCGCGGTGGTCCCCTGCCATGTCGCGATGCCATTCTTGACCTTGACGGTCATGCCGTCCTTCCCGATCTTGGATTTCGCCAGCTTGACCTTGATCGCCGCCTCGATCTCCGTGTCGCTGAGACGGGCGTCGCCGCGAGCAGGCGTGGCGGCCGATAGCAGGCCCGACGCACAAATAAGAGCAATTATAAGAAGCTTCTTCATACCGCCTTAGTGCCCACGCGCGTTATAATTCGCACATGCATTCGGAAAAATTCGCGCGGCGCGCTTTCATGGGCGGCGCTGTCGCCATGACCGCGGCATCCTACAACCGTATCCTCGGAGCGAACGACAGCGTGCAACTTGGCGTCATCGGCACCGGCGACCGTGGCACTTACGTCATGGGGCAGTTCATGCAAACCAAGACCCTGCACGTCGCCGCCGTCTGCGACATCTACAGCGCGCACATCGACCAGGCGCGCCAAAAGGCCACCGACGCCAAATCCTTCACCGACCACCGCAAGCTTCTCGAAGAGAAGGAAATCGATGCCGTCTATGTCGCCACGCCCGATCATTGGCATGCCACCATTGCCATCGACGCACTGAACGCCGGCAAGGACGTCTATTGCGAGAAGCCTCTGACGCGAACCATCGACGAAGGTCCGAGAATCGTCAAAGCCGCGCGCATCAACGAACGCGTGTGCCAGGTCGGCATGCAGCAGCGCTCCGGCATTCACTACCTCCGCGCGAAGCGCGAATATTTCGACACCGGCAAGCTCGGAAAAATTACCATGGCCCGGACTTGGTGGCACGGCAACGGCTATCATCTCCGCAAAGCGCCCGCCTCGCTTCAAAACCAGCCCTCGAATCTCGACTGGGCGCATTTCCTTGGACCGCTACGCTGGCGCGATTACGATCCGCAGCAATATTACAACTGGCGCGCGTATCTCGATTTTGGTGGCGGCCAGGTGACCGATCTCTTCACGCATTGGATCGACGTGGTGCACATGTTCATGAACCAGGAGGTGCCCAAATCGGCCGTCGCGGCAGGCGGCGTCTTCGCCTATAAGGACGGCCGCACTGCTCCCGACACCATCAATGTTCTGCTCGAATACCCGGGCGAATACACCGCGACCTTCGAAGCCACTCTGGCCCCCGGCATCCAAGGCGCAGCCGTCGAGATGTGCGGCACGGAAGGCCGGCTCTTCATTGACCGCAGTCACTACGAATACACTCCGCTAGGCCGCAACGCCCAACCTGTCATCGTCAAAGCCGAACCGCACGACTTGACTCTCGACCACGTCAACAACTTTCTAGAATGCATGCGCACTCGCCAACGGCCCAACGGCGACGTGCTAATCGGACACCGTTCGGCCCAGGCTTCGCACCTCGGCAATATCGCCTACGTCGAGAAGCGCCGCATCGATTTCGATCCGGTGCGTGAAGAGATCCTCCCCTTCTGAACCGCGCCATCACGCTCTTTAACCGAGCCGTGACGCTTTTTAACCGAGCCGTGACGCTTTTTAACCGAGCCGTGACCGGAAGGGAGCGGTCTTATCGGCAGGCGATCGCATTATGTCGCCTGCCTCCGCCACCAGCTCCGTTCCCAGCGCTCTAAAATCCTTCCGCGCATAAAGCCGCCGCAGAATCGAAAGCCATTCCTTAGAAACATTCCCGGCGACTTTGGCGCGGGCCTTCGGAGGCAGCCCGCCGCTGCCGGCAAACTGAAACAAGGCATCGATCAATCGCGACTCCGCCACGATCACCGCTTCCAGACGCCGCCGGCATATCTTCAGGCGATCCACCAGTTCGATAATCTCGCTCGATTTCGCCGCGCGATAATGCTTCGCGGCATCGTCCATGCCCTCTGCCCGCAGTCTCTGCGACACCTGTTCGAGCGTCTTCGGCAGATTCCGCCGCACCGAATAATGAAAGCGCCGCATCAACTTCGGATTGAGAATGTCGTAGCTGTAATCCGTGCGAGACTGGCTCGAAAAGGGACGGCTCGCCGCATAAACGAGCAGCGGATACACCATGCGCGTGTCGCGGAAACGCTCGATATCGGCCAGGTAAATCTCGGGCAGCCGCCGCCGCAAACGCGTCTGTATGGCAACGGAGACGCGAATGTAAGTCGGAAAAAAGGGCGGCGTCCGCTCGCGCGGGGCCTCAAACCAGCAGGAATCGAAAGAGAGGGGAATTGTTTCAATCATGAATTGTGAAATCCGGTTGATTATACAGATCGCGCTCCAAATTCCGGTTCGTGCGAGTTCGGCAGCGCGGCCCGCGTCGCGCCCTAAACTCCTGCGAAAGAACCGGATACCGCGTCCCGAAAATTCTTGAAAATACCCGTGAACGGCCCTCCGCCAAAACGTGGAACGTAGAACGTTCGATCGCGCTGGACTATCATGGACCCATGATCACCCGCAGGACTTTCCTGCCGTCCCTGGCGACGGCGGGCGCGGCGCTAGCCGTCGCGGCCCCGGACGATGCTCCGGTGACTCGCAAAGGACGCCTGAAACAATGCGTCACCAACGGAGTTTTCGGAAAAGGCAAGACTCTCGAAGAGAACGCCCGCGACGCCGCCCGGCTTGGCGCGAAAGGATACGATCTGATCGGCCCCAAGGACTGGCCCATCCTGAAACAACACGGTCTCATCCCGACCATGGTGATGGGCTTCGGCGGTACCATCCCCGACGCGCTTAACCGCAAAGAGAATCACGAGCGCCTGGAAGCCTCCCTGCGCGAAGGCATCGACATTTGCGCCAAGGAAGGCGCGCCCAATCTGATCACGTTCTCCGGCAATCGCCGCGGCATGTCCGACGCCGAAGGCATGGACAATTGCGCGCTGTTTCTAAACAGAATCAAGGCGCAGGCGGAAGACAAAGGCGTGAACCTGTGCATGGAACTGCTCAACAGCAAGGTCAACCACAAAGACTATATGTGCGACCACGCCACTTGGGGAGTTGAGCTCATGAAACGCATCAACTCGCCGCGCATCAAGCTGCTCTACGACATCTATCACATGCAAATTATGGACGGCGATATCGCCCGCACCATTCGCGACAACATCCAATATATTGCGCACTTCCATACCGGCGGAAATCCCGGCCGACATGAGATCGATGACACCCAGGAACTGAATTATCACTTCGTGGCGCAAGCCATCGCGGACACCGGTTTCAGCGGCTACATCGCCCACGAATATTCGCCAGCCCCTGGTCGCGATCCGCTTCAATCGCTGGAACAGGCGATGAAGATCTGCGAAGTGTAAGGGGTCGCCTTTTGTGACCGCAGGCAGGGAAACGGCCCTTCTAGAGGCACCCGGCCGAATCGTCTTGCCTTGGCGGCCAATCGCCGCCGTTGATCATTGCTCAGAGGAATCTTTCTTCCACCGAGTTGCTCTCGCAGTACCCGGTTCTCTTCGCGCAGGTACTCCATGGCGAACAGCAGCTGTTGATTCAGCCATCCGGCTGAAGAAATTAGGACAAACCGAAACGGATTTAGAAGCCGCTGCAAGTTCAAACGCATTATCGCAGGCCCTCGAACCCAACCTACCGCGCTTGGCTCAAGTTGCTCAACATATCAAGTCGTTCGAAGTTCGGGACAATACGTACGGAACAATAGGGCCAGTCCTCAACCCTACCAGCCAGTCGTCGACGCTACCGCGGGTACAAAACAGAGCGTGTCATTTCAGGACATCGCTCTCTTGATTAGCTGCGCGATCTGTCCAGTTCTGTCGGATGACGCCGGTTTGATCAGAATAGAACGAACGCCGCCCGTCTCTGCCCCAGTTCAATGGGCGGGCAATAACCGCATAGGCGTCCCCTCGATTTACAATCGCTATGCGATACCCTGAACTTACCCCGGACGCAATGCCACGCTCGATAAGATTGTCATTCGTTGGTCCCAACTCACGAAGGGAACCGAAACGACCGTGAAGCTGACGGAACCTACTCTCTGCGCGCTGTATTTGGAGTATGTTACCTATCGTCTTTTGCTCCGAAGTTAAACGATCCCAATTGTTGCATGATGCGAATAGCAAGACGGCTAAGAGCGGTATCAGCCGGTAAACGTGTTTCTCCCAGCCGAAGATTCGCGGAATCCCTAGAAGTTTAGCTGTTTCGTGCATTTGTCTTGAACATTGTGCGTGTTCTTTTCGCTTGCCGAATCGGAAAGTGCGTCATTGGCGAAACTATTCTGGGCACCAAAGCCGGCTGCAAGATCGCTGATGGCGTGGCCCAATTCGTGAAGTAACGTGGTAGTGTCCTCTGATGTATAGCCCCAGTTCCAAGTTGAAATATTCATCGTAATAATGACTCCAGAGTAGTATGGACCTTGCAAGCTCATCGACAACCCCGTACCACTCGTGGTGCCGCTGAGCGCAAAGTTGTTGAGAGGCAAGAAGCTTATGAACCCATACCCAAAGTTGCCGCCCCACTCAGTCTCCCTGTACAGGCTTTTGAGAACTGTTACCGGGTCGAGCGTAGCTCCGGTTGTAGGATCCTTCAAGTATGATCCTCCAGGTGACTTGAAGAGTGCGAGGCAATCGGGGTTTTGGAG
Source organism: Bryobacteraceae bacterium (assembly GCA_049514735.1). Classification (GTDB taxonomy): domain Bacteria; phylum Acidobacteriota; class Terriglobia; order Bryobacterales; family Bryobacteraceae; genus JAICMB01. The sequence goes on along the minus strand of JBEKUT010000374.1, from coordinate 757 downwards.
CGCCTCAAGAGCATACTCGAAGGCCTTCGTTAATAGGTTGAACGCTTTATTCTGAGCCATCTCGGCGAGCTGGTCCGTCGTGTAAGCAACAACAGTTGGACCGAACGAACTGCCAGTCGGAATGTCGGTATTGTTACCCGTATCCCCACCGTCTGAGGGGGCCGTCGCGCCCGTAGTGAAACACGGATCGGGATATTCTACGCCGTGGATTATGCACAGTCCTGTGGGGTCATTATTGTTTACGGGATCGCTCCATGAGTACGCATAACGGTCAAGAGATCCCGGCCTTACTAGATCCATACTGCCTCTGTAGGGATCCGACGTCACAAATCTACCCAACACCGACGAGTAATACCGCTGATCCGCATAATCCAACCCCGTCGCCGAATCCCGCGTATACGTCTCAAACTTCACCTGATCGTTCGGCAGAGCCGGATAGTTCCGCTCCTCCCCATACGGGAAGTACTTGCCATTCGACCCCAGCCGATCCTCAATAAACGCCACTCCGCTCTGCTGCACCATGCGCCCTGCGAAATATGTGTTCGTCGCCACATTATTAAACCCAATCGATTGCGGCACCAAATTATATTGCCCGCCATAGATGATCGATGGAGTATAGCTCCCCAGCTTCTTCCCGTCCAGTCCATAGAAGAACACCTGCGCCGCGGTCTGGTTATAACCCCCGTTTCCGTTATACGTGTAAGTCCCTTCCCAGATCCGCTTGTTCCGGCTGTCATAGCCATAACGAGTGTCGAAA
>JBEKUT010000373.1:0-7307 GCA_049514735.1 Bryobacteraceae bacterium | reverse complement strand
GATGCACGCAGCTGCAAATCCGCAACCCTGTCCACATAATCTAGTATCGGGGCGGGAGCCGAAGAGTGGAATAGAAGCGTGTCGCGCCATCGTTTTCCTAATCTAACGCGAAACTCCGAAGGCTGTCCAAAACGTATGATAGCGAGATTTGAAACGTAACAAATAAAAAACGCGGCTACGAACAACCCTATGCTGAGAAGAACAATGAGAAAAGGCCACTGCTTCGGATACGCAGTTTCAGCGAACGGCTTGATCAAATATGACACTACTCCGGCCGTGACCAGAGACACGAGGGGCGCAAAGGCCCCGAATCGTCTTGAGTAAATCAATTAAGCCTCGGAACGTTTTAATCATAGTTGTTAGCGAGACGTTTTTCAAGCCACCGTTCAGCTAGACCTTACCGGGCGCGCTTCCCCAAAGAACCCTATCGGGTTTCCGCTCAGCCTCGATCTGTTCCAGCAAAGGACAGTGGGTCAGCCAGACCTGCAAGAGGCAGAAACTGTTCCAGTACCTCGAACACCCCCTTTTCATTCTCGCGAATATCGTTACAGGGGCGACGATGTATTGGCACGACGCGTCTACCTGCGTTGCGAGGTCGTACGGCAGGTTTAGCCTGGCGGTCGGATGTTGCCCGGTCATGGGTAGAGCTTTATCCGTTCAGTGCCGGTCAAAGGCGGGTGAGAATCGCTGAACCCACGTGGATCGTGGTGAAGCAGCGTAAAAACTCCATCGCCCGCTAAATTCGGAAGTTCTGAGGAAAGTTCTTGGAGGCGCGGGTCGGGATCGAACCGACGAATAAAGGTTTTGCAGACCTTTGCCTTACCACTTGGCTACCGCGCCCCGTGAATCTGTCTCTATCAAACCATACCGCGCCGCGCTGGCTTCGCGCAACACGGGTCATTACTTACGGGCCTTACTTCCGCCCTTGGACGTACGCTTCTATCCGGGCTACCGACTCGAACTTGCGCGGGTTCAGATCGCTGTCGGGAATTGTGATCCCGAACTGCTTCTCCAACTCCGCCACCAGGTCCGGCAGCGCGAACGAATCGAGATATCCCGACTCGAACAGCGAATCTTCCTCTCCCGGCACCGCATCATTCTTTGTTACTAATTTGAGAGCGTTCTCGATAATCTGTCGATCGTTCATTTTCTGCCTGGTTACGAACAGAAACAAAGACATTGTACAAGTCCAACAAATCGGCGCAAAGAGTATTTCCGATTAGCTGGTACCCCGTACTCGTGAAATGCACGTAGTCTACCTGCGCCAAGCCTGCCGTCACCCAACGGCGCTTGGATCCCTCGCCACCCATGCGGCGGCGCCAGTCCCAGAAAGCGCAACGCTGAGCGGCTGCCGCTTCGCGCTGTATCTCGATCACCTGCTCGATGTGCGGGAAGGCTACAAGCTGTCCACGGCGTTTTAGCCAGCAATCGGGAGGCCCAACTACCAGAATGCTGGCTGTCGGAGATCCGCGCCGCAAACGCGCCAAGGCTTCGGAAAACGCCGTTCGATATCCCTCCACCGTGAAACGCGGACTGAGGGCTTCATTAGTGCCATACGCGAACACGATCAGTGCGGGATCGCGCCGCCCGATTTGCGGTTCGAACGTGCTTTCATCCCAACTCGCTACCAGATCGGCTTGCGCGCCGTTGATTCCCAGCGTCTCATAGGTGATGCCAGTGCGATTCTGCGCCACCCAGCCGAAGAGCCGCACGGGATCGTTCGAAACTGTTTGGACCTCGAAGGTGTGCATGGCGCGATCGGACGCATAGGTGAAATACCCGGGTCCTAGCATTCCGTCGGTGGAGATAGTGGTTTGGGCTCTTCCGTCTACTAAGAAATTGAGTTGGCCGCCGCCGGGCTGCTGCTGGAAAAACAGCTCGATTTCTTCACCGCCGGACTGCATCCAGAGGCTCTCTCCGGCGCGCGACGTGCTTAGGCTGATGCCTCCTAGACCTTCGCGGCCGTCACCCTGGTTGCTGACGATCCCTTCGGTGCGCCACCCGGCCGAGTTTCCGCTTGAGACCCGGAAATTGCGGTAGCCACGATAGGGATGTCCCGGATCGGTGAACCCGGGTCCGCCATCTCCGAAACGCGCCTGCATCATGTTTCGCATGGCGTTTGCCCAGTCGTCCGAGGCGGTGTGCGAATCGCCGAATTGCAGGATGTGAACCGGTTTTTGCTCCGCACGCGCGCGGTAGAGCTGGTCGAAAAAGGGAACCAGGGCGGCCTCGTTTTCGATGGCGGAAGAATTTCCGCCGCGCTGCATCACATTAAGGAGGGTGGCCAAGTTCGACGCTCGCGCAACCGGCGAAACCGGAGCGATCGCTGGCTTCCTCCCGCGAGCGGCCTGCTTCGCATGCGGGGCCGCTCGCCTTTTTGCAGCCTTGTGGGAAACGGTGTGTTTCTTAGCAGGCCGGGTTGTTGAAGGCTTTTTCCTGGTCTTTGGGGTGACTGCCGATACTTCGGGCGCAAGCAGCGCGAAGATGCTCAACGTCGCGATCGCCCGGACGCTAAGACGCACTAGGACTCGGGAACATTTGCTCGTGCCTGAACATGCGCTTTCTTGAAGCGGTCAAACCCGTCGCAGAGCGCTGAATCCAGCAATCTGCCGACAATGGCCGCACCGCCCGGCAAAGGATGCATGAAGTCCGCGCTCACCAGCCGCGGCTGTTGTGCATACCACTTCGCCATTGTTCCAGCCCCTCCCATCGCATCGAAAGTATTGAAAAACGCGCAGCCGGTGTCCATTGCGACCTTCCCCTGTATCTCCACGATGCGGGGCAGAACGTCCGGCGTGACGATGGCGCCACCCGACTCCCGCACTCCCCGATCCATGGGACTCATAATCAGAACCGACGCACGCGGCACCGCTGCCCGCACTCGCTCGATCAAAGATCGAAGCTCCTTTTCATAATACCGCTCAATGTAGTCTGGATATACGCTTTCGTTAGTACCGTAATTGATTACTATTAGGTCTGGGTCTTCGTGCTGCATCTCCGCGGCCCACTGTTTCGGCTCGAAATACCGCAGCGCCATCTGCACTTGCCCGCCATTCAGGCCCAGGCTGTTATAGATAACTCCCGGGCCGGGCTTTTCGAAACTCCAACCGAATAGGCGTACTGGGCCGGACTTTACGGTTAGGGTGACGTCCCGCGTGTGCGGCGGAAGCGCAAAGGTCGCGAAGCCCGGCGTTTTTGCTTCCCCGGCGGTCTCGACCACGCCCAGAACGGCGTCCTGCGCGGAGACCATAAACGCGCCTCCGCCCGGCTGCTTTTCGTAGAGGACTTCCGCGCGCGTGTGCAGATCGTCCGGCAGCCCGACGGTTGAAACCGCGCCGGCGCCACCGGTGAAGCTGACCCCGCCCAGTCCATGCAATCCGTCGCGAGCCCGCGATTGGGATGCTGGCTCGATGTTCCAGCCTTGTCCTGAGAGCTTGATGCCGCGGTGTCCGTACCATGCCCAGGGCTTGGCGATCAGAACGAAGCCGTGGCCGGCATCGCCGAAACGCCGTTGCAGGATCGACCGGGCATCGGCGGTGATGGAATCGGCTGTGACCGGTGAATCTCCATAGTGCAGGATGCGGGTGACCGCTCCCGGCGCTTTGGCTTCGGTCCGCCATAACGCTTGATAGAACGCCGTCATGTCTCCCGCCGGATCGACCAGGCCGCGCATGTCGAGCGCCGGCCGGACACCGGGAAATCGGCGGCGGGTTGCAACTACGGCAACAGGGGGCTCTTTAACATCCGGCAGGCCGCGTGGCGTGAACTCGAACACGCGCGATCCGGTGTAGCTATCGAGGCGGACGTGATAACGCGCAGGCACGAACTGCAATCCCAATATAATCAATGCGAAAAACAGAATGGCGAGGGAGGCTTTCTTCGGCATCTAAAACCTCCCGTAGACGAACGGGGTTGCGCCGGCGCCCGCTAAGTAGCGTATCGCTAGAACCAGCGCCGCTAGCGCCGCAGCCTGGGCCAGCGCGGGCGAGCGGCTAAACAGGTCGACGCTGAAATCGTAGGCCCCCTTCGGAAGGTAATGCGCGATCACTGCAATCGCCAGGATCAGGACAAAGCCTGGCGAAATGTTTGCGAAGGAGATCGTCCCGGAGCCGATCTGGCCCAGAAAATCGATAGCCGTGGTCAGGTTCGGCGCGCGGAAGAAGATCCACGCGAACACGACGAAGTTGAAGGTGAGCACCACGCGGAGGAGGCGCGGGACCAGTTTCGGCGACGGTTTGGCGCGCCCCCGCAGCGCCTGATAGCCGTGAACCACTGCGAGCCCCGTGCCGTGAATCACGCCCCAGATCAGAAACGTCCAGTTCGGACCGTGCCACAACCCGCCGATCGCCATGGTGAGGACAAGATTCGGATAGACGCGCCACTTCGACCGTTGGCCCGGCAGAGAGAAGAACAGATAATCGCGCAGCCAGTTCGATAAAGAAATATGCCACCGCCGCCAGAAGTCCGCCACGTTCTCAGCCGCGTAGGGCTGCTTGAAATTGATCGGCAGCTTGACGCCCAGCAGTAGAGCCGATCCGAGCGCGATGTCGGTGTAGCCCGAAAAGTCGTAATAGAGTTGGAACGCGTAGGCGTAGGCAGCCACCAGCGCTTCGGCGCCCGAATAAAGTTTCGGGAGATCGAAGACCCGGTTGATGAGGTGGTCGGCTAGAAAGTCTGCAATCAGAAACTTTTTGGCGATTCCCAGGCCGATCAGAAAAAGCGCCCGTCCACCGTCGGCCGCCGATAGGCCTCGATTCGCCTGCCATTGCGGGACCAGCTTCGAGACCGGTGTGATCGGTCCGGCGATCATGGTCGGGAAGAAGCTGACGGAGGCGAGGTAGGTCAGATACGATGCGGCCGGCTTGGCGTCGCGCCTGTAAATATCGATGGTGTACGTCATCGCCTGGAACGCGTAGAAGGAGAGGCTGAGGGGAAGAATCCAGGACCATGCGGGGCGATGCAGCGCGCCTCCGATAAGGGGCAGGTATTTCGAGGAGACGATCAGGCCGACGTTCATGACGATGCTGGCCGTCACAAACAGACGCCGCGTGCCTTTGCTCTGCGCCTTTTGGATCGCAGCGCCGAGCAGGAAATCGCAGGTTGCCGCGGCGGGGATGATCGCGAGATACACGAGGTCCCACTTCGCGTAGAAGAAATAGTCGGCGAACAGGATCACCGCGATAGCGGCCAGGCGCGACCCGCGAACTGCCCAATATAGGAAAAAGACAGCCGCCAGCAGGACAAAATAATCTGGCGATGAAACCGACATGCTGGGAGAACCTCTAGTTTACTCTGTCCCGTCTGTGAGCACTCGAGGAACCGCAAAGGCGCGGCGGTCTGGGCGGCGCTTCCTATCGGGCGCGGTTCTGGAGCGTGGGTCGGTGGGGGGACCGCTTCCTTCCGGGCGCGGCTCGGTTACGGGCGTTCGTAGTTGTTGGTTCGTAGTTCGTCGTTCGGAATGGGGGACCGCTTCCTTCCGGGCGCGGCTCGGTTACGGGCGTTCGTAGTTGTTGGTTCGTAGTTCGTCGTTCGGAATGGGGGACCGCTTCCTTGCGGGCGCGGCTCGGAAGGGGGGCGTCGTGGTGGAGTCGGGTATCGTGGTAGGTGGTGCGTGTCTGGATGGAACGCGTTCGTGTCAAGCAGAACACAAGCATTCCTCAAGCGCGGACCAATAGCTTCGCGCGACGGCATCAATCGAATGATACGCGTTGACGTGCTCTTTGGCACGCGAACCGATTGCCTGGGCATCGGAAGAAGTTGTTGCGAGCCAGTACATGGCGGCCTGGAGCATCGCTTCTTCGCCCGCGCCGGTTTCTACCTTGACGCAGGCCGAGTCCGGGAAACGCGACACTTCGAGGCCGTTCGAGACGACCACCGGCTTGCCGATTCCCATGAGCCGGATGGCGATGCCTGAGGTCTCGCCGGCCGGGGGATAGCGCAGATTGATGCACGCGTCGACCGCCGATGCATAGAGCCAGAAATCTTTGTCAGACAGGTAGCCGATCCGGATGATACGCGGATGCTGCTTCAGCAGCGGCTCGACCGACCGCGCAAGATCGCTGGATGCGAATTCGCCCGCGACCAGCAGCGCAATATCGGCAGACTTCCGCATCCGTTCGAACGCACGAAGAATCGGGAGCAGCCGTTTCGATTCGCGCAGGTGCCCGAAAACTCCGAACAAGAACGTTGCGCCCGGTATCCCGAGGCGCGCGCGCAGCCGCTCCACTTCGTAGACCGGCGGCAATGGAGGATTCACGAACAGGTGCGGGATCTCGTGAACCACTGCATTCGGGGCGTGCGCGCGGACCATTGCCGATGCCGCGGCGTTATGCACAAGAATGGCGAGCGAGGTTTCCGCGATACGCTTCAGCATCGGATATTCGAAATAGCGCGGGTCGGTCGCGGATCTGGCTCGCGAAGCCCATAGCGACTGCGCCAGATCGCGATGCCACGCTCCGTAGTTGTAGACGAATTCTTCGATGTACTGCCGTTCTGTCAGGCTGCCTAGAAAAAAATGGTGCAGCACCGCGTCGTGCAGAACCACAATGCCAGGTTCTTTCAGCGCCCTCGCATAGATGTCGCGATGAAGCTGATTGTTCCCGGTGTGGTAAAGCTGCACATCGGCTTCACCCGCATCCAGCTCGACATCGCCGAAGCGCCGCAAGGCTTGGTATAGCGCCGCCGCATAATCGGCGATACCTGTCGGAGCCGGAGGCATGGGCGAATGCAATCCGACCATCTCACTTCACTTTAGGCCGGGGTCCGAATAAGGCCGTGCCGATGCGAACGCAGGTGGAACCTTCTTCGATGGCCACTTCGAAATCGTGCGACATGCCCATCGATATCTGGCTCAAACAATATTTATCGGCAAGCTTTTTCAGCCGCGCGAAATAGGGCCGGGAAGGCTCTGCGTCATCGGTCCAGGGCGGCATGGTCATCAATCCGGCGAGCTTCAGGTTTTGGCAGGAGCGCACGGCCTCGACCAGCTCATCCAACGATTCCGGAGCGGCTCCGGCCTTCGAATCTTCGGGCGACAGCTTCACTTCCAGCATGACGTCGAGCGCTTTGCCCTCGGCCTCCAAGCGCCGCGCGAGCTTCGCTGAATCGACGGTCTGGATCACCTGAAACAGGCCCGCCGCTACCTTGCTTTTGTTCGACTGCAGGTGCCCGATCAGATGAAATCGAGCGCCCTGCAACGCCGCCAATTCCGGGAATTTGTCCTCGAACTCCCGGACATAGTTCTCGCCGAAATCCCGGACGCCCAATTCGTACGCTTCGACGATCACGGACGCGGGGAACTTCTTGGT
>JBEKUT010000372.1:0-7326 GCA_049514735.1 Bryobacteraceae bacterium | reverse complement strand
CGACACTTGCCGGCCATGCAAACTCTTCTTCCCGAGCCGCTGCGCCCAATAAGGAGTCAGCGTGCAATGTGCCGACCCGGTCACGGGATCTTCGGGAAGACCCTGCTTGGGCGCAAAGAATCGCGACACAAAATCTACGTCCCCGCCGGGGGCCGTGACGATCACTGCGAAACGGTCAAGCTGCTTCAGGACCTCCATGTTCGGCTTGAGTGCGCGGACTTCCGCTTCCGTCCGATAAACCACCAGGTAGTCGCGAGCCCCGAGCACGGCTTCGGGATTTCCACCCAGCGCATCCACCAACTCGGGAGGAAAAGAGATCTCGCCGGGCGGACGCGATGGAAGATCCATCGACAGCAAGTCGCCTTCGCGCGTCACCACCAACTCGCCACTGCGCGTTTCGAACCGCGCTTCCCGAACGCTGGGATTGAGCTCCGTCATGATGACGAACGCCGAGGCCAGCGTGGCATGCCCGCAAAGATCGACTTCTACCGCCGGCGTGAACCAGCGGAGTTTATATCTCCCGTCGCCGTTCGGGACGAAATAGGCCGTCTCCGCAAGATTATTCTCAAGCGCGATCGACTGGAGTTTGTCGTCGGGCAGCCACTCGTCCAAGGGACAAACCGCCGCGGGATTTCCCGCAAACAGCCGCTTGGCGAACGCGTCCACCTGGTAAATCGGGATCTGCATCAGGCCTCCACGCCGAGTTCTCTCTCCATCAGGAATTTTGGATGATGCCGCGCCGCGATTAGTTCCGGGTTCTCCAGAATTGCGGAAACCAGAATGGGCATAGCGATGGTGGAATCGCAATGACAGGTGACCATCGAAGCGTCCTTGGCGATTTTCCCCCAGCTCTGGGCTTCCTCGAAAGTGCAGCCTGAGAGCCCGCCCCAATGCGGGGAATCCGTGACGCACTGGATGGCGTATTTGTGGCCGGTAACGCCGGTGTTCATGATAATCGCCGTGACCTCGGTCTGCTGCACGAAATTCTTCGGCGTGCCTCCGCCGAAATAAATGACTCCGCTGGCGTGCGATTCCGCGACAATCCGGGCCGTCTCGACTACATCCCCGATAACGTCGAACGTGAACCGATTCCCGCCTTCGTAGCGGTTGGCCGCGATGCCAATCCCGATGGAACTGTCCGCGATTGCCGGGCAGTAGAGCGGAATCCCGGCCTTCGCGGCCGCTGAAACGATCCCGTCCTCCTTGGCATGCTTGCCCAGCTCCAGGCCGAGCAGATACAGAAATTCGCGGGTCGTGTACGGGCGAGACTGGTCCAGAGAGGCCGCGAACCGCCCGATCCACTGGTCGTGCTGGCGGAATTTCTCTTCGTCGGCCAGCACGTCGTACATGCGATCCACCAGGTTTTCCGCCAGGACAACGTCGTCCATGGCGGCCGAACCCTGATAGTGAAAATTGCCGAGCGTCTCGTGAAAATCGTGAAAGAAATTGGCGCCCGTCGACACTAAGCAATCGATGAGGCGATTCTCGATCATGCGGACTACCAGACGCCGCATGCCGGCCGGGACCATGGCCCCGGACATCCCCATCATGATGGTGCAACGGTCCCCCAGCATCCTCTTCCAGACTTCGAAGGCGAGCCCTAACTGCTTGCCCTGAAAGGCAGTTCCCTGCATGCGGGTGAGAATTTCGGAAGCGCTGGCGGCGCCAACGGGGTCGAATGGGCGCGTGGGTGTCGCGAGAAGATCGGCCTTGGAGGGCCCAGTGTGTACCATCCCCTTAGTTTACCGTGACTTAACCTGGATTGTGTTACGGATCGGCTACTGCACGCGGGGGCGGTTCGATTCGTTCTGAACCAGCTCGTCGAAGATGGCCAGAACCTGTTTGCGGTAGCTGTAAACGCGCTTGAGAGCGTCCTGAAAACCACCCTGATAGCGGTTTGTTTTCAACCACTTCTCCAGAACCGGACGGGGCACGTCGATGTCGCGGCGCAGGGTGTCCGGGGAGTGGCCGCGCAGAAAGAGGCCGTAGAACATCGCCGCTTCGCGTTGCGGCGCCAGTGGATCAAATTCTTCCCGGAGTGTCATGCTAACAGCTCAGTAACCAAAAAAAGTAAGTATAAACAAGGTGGACGATTGAATCAAGAGGATTTACGCGACCAGGGTCGGTGGCCCTCACAATATTTACAGTCTACCAACGGATGTCGAATTCGGCCACAAGGATCAAGCCGAATGTAAACTGGTGAACGGAGGACGCATGGCGGACGATAACCCAATCTACGATAACCCAATCTACGACAGAGACCCTGCTTCGAACACTGGCGGCCACGGCCATCTCGCGCCGTAAACGTTAGTCAAGGCATCAGACACAGCGTTCCGCATTACCACTTCACAGATGTGCAAAGGGGCCATGAAGTCACCTGACACCTGGGCATTCCAGTCGTACAAATCAAGGGCAGCAACAGGAAGATAATCGGCCTCAGCGACAATCGCTCGCTCGTATGTCGCCATCCGCGGCGCAGAGAGCGCCCGATTGATCAGTTGAGCCTGATGCGGTGTTGACACAATTAACGTTAGCTCCTACACTGAACTTGCCTTAGGACTTGCGGGCGAAAGCCTCCCCCTGAGGACAGATGAAAACCAGCAAAGGCCCATCCTAACAGGTGGGCCTTTGCCATTCCACCGGGGCACTCCTCAACTCGGCGGAGTCTACAATGGAACGGCATCGCGCAGACATGCCATGGATGGTGTCGCCCGGACGATTCCACAAAGCCAGGCGGATGGTTCCGCCTTCCGCATCGGCCCTGCTGTAGGAATGATCGTCGAAGGCCTTGTCACGCTTAGCGGAGCGGCGCAGGAGTTCAATTTCTTCCGCGTCGAACATGCCGCGCGCCAGCACGTAGCCATCGCCGCGGTATTGTTCCAGCACGTCTTTTTGTAAGGGCCCGCTAGCCATTGACTTATCTCCAGCGTGTTTGGAAACCGCTTAATGTTCGGCGTTCGAGAAGACCGGCTGCGAGTGAAATACAGGAGTGCCGCTCCCGTTGAAGAACCTGTCGAAACTATCACGGGCTATTTCCGCTCCCTGCCGGTCACGGCTCGGTTACGGAGCGCCGCTGCCATAGGCGCTTCGTGCGCCGTCCCAGCATGAGCGAAGGGGTATTCACGCTCCTCCGGCAAGCGCACATCGAAACATGGCAACGCTAAAATGGAACTTGTTGCACAGGTTCATACTGATTCTCTCTTGCGCGGCTTTGGCCGATGCCGCGGTGCCGAGTTGTCCCGCGGGCCTTCCCGTCGGAAACATTCAACTGCGTGTCAGCAGCGCCAGCGCTAAAACGCAGCCGCTCTCCATCCGAGTGATCAACCGCATTGAGGAAGGCGACACCATCTCTTATGCGCCGATCCTGAGACCCAACGAGAGGCGGACCGGCAAGGTCACGGTGGTCCTGGTTCCGGCATCGAAGGAAGAACGCAAAGAGCAGGCGTTTGAGATCCTCGATCCGAAGCCGGCGGATAAACCCGCTCAATGGCAAGTCCCGTTTCGCGTCTCGCTGGCGGTCTACGTTTATGGACCTAGCGGGCTCAGCGTGGGCAAAGTTAAAGGTTTCCTGTCGAAAGACGACGAGCTGATTTCGCAGCTTGCCGAGTACGCCGAAAAGACCGAGAAGACGGAAGCGCTCCTGACGGCGTTGGCGGCGACTCCCGATGCGTCCACCGGCCAGGACATGGGCGCGGCGATGCAGGGATTCGCCGGCCAGTCCGGTCTGAACAACAAGATCGATCGCACGGTGCCCATGGATCAGCAGACGCTCGCGATGCTGCGCGGCATTAATCCGGCCTTGTCCACTTACGACCCCATTGCGCCGGAGGGCCCGCAGCGCTTGGGGCAGACCGCCGGGCTCGCCACCGCCGTCGCGGGAATGTTTTTCGGCAGCACCGTGGGGCTCGCCGCCGGAGGTGCAGCGATGCTCATGAATCTCGAAACGATGATGTTTCCGAACGCGGAATTTCGCTCGAGCTTTGCGCAACCCTTCGCGGGCGACGCTCTCACGGTCTGCGGCAAGCGCGATCCGCCGCACGGACGGACGCGTCTCGCCTACCTGTGGGCGCTGCGTATCCCGAATTCCGGACCGCCGCATATTTCCATTACACCTTCCGACCATTTGCCGCTGGGTCTCAAGTCGCCGCTCAAGGTTGATGTTCCCGAATCCGAATGGCCGCTGGTAGACCGCATCCGTGAATGGAAGCTCGGCAATGTGCCGGTCACAGTGAAAGCCGACGCCAAGAATCATGCGCTCGATATCGATTTGTCGAAAGCCCATCTGAGCGCCGCAGAGTACGAATTGCGAGGCATGTGGGACTGGGATCAATTTGTCGCCAAGGGCGCGGTTCATCTCCATCCCCTCAGCACATTCGAACACGCCAAACTTACGCCGGATTCTCACGACCGCCTGGTGCAGCATAGCGGCAAACAGATTGTCCAAATCGAGGGGGACGATTTCGAGTTTGTCGACAAGGTCGCTTTGGTAAAAATCGGCGACAAGTACGATGCTCCCGTGGATGTTCCGTTCTCGATCCCAGGCGGCAAAGGTGAAGGACCGGAAGAGCGTCTGGAGATGAGGCTGGACACCTCCTCTCTGGACGCCGGCGCGTATTCTTTGGAGCTGGTGCAGAGCGACGGAAAGAAGCACGATGTTCCCGTGCAAGTGGTCGCCGAGCCGCCCCGCATCGTCCAGCTTCCCATAGAATTGAGCACGGACGAGGCGAAGCAGCAGATCACGATCCAGGGAGAGCATCTCGACCGGATCGAAAAGCTGGACGCCGGACCGGTGAAGCTGGATCTGGGCGCCGCGTCGCCAGACGGCAAGCGGCGAACCGTGACGGCCGATCTGCCGGCGGACCCGCGGCAGGGTTCGGCATTCGATCTGCGCGTCGTGATTAACCAATATGCGAAGCCGCTGGTGATTCCATCGGCTCTGATGTTCGCGGGTCCGCGAGTGCGAATCGTGGACGCGAAGATCGCGCTGCCCACGGATCTCGAAGTGTCGCCGCGGGCGGGCGAGTTGCCGGCTGGCGTAGTTCTTAGCGCGATGGTTCACGTTCAGAATGCCTCGCCGAAGGCCGAGCTGAGGCTGTCGTGCCAGAATGGCGAAGGGCCGGCCGTCACGGTGCGGCTCGGCGAGCAGACTCCAGCCGCGAAGCTGCAGGCCATCAGCGCCGACACGTTGTTCCTTTCGTTCGATCCGGGCAACTGGCTCACCGGATGCACGCTGACCGCGACCTTGGAAAATCCGGGTGAAGAGGCATCCGCACCCCATCGTTTGGGGCGCGTCATGCGCGTGCCTCGCATCGATAGTCTGCGCCTGACCGATGAAGCTGCCGGCGATGGAAACTACGTGGGCATTTTGACGGGCCGGGATCTGGAGGGGATATCGAAGGCCGGATGGGATGCAGATCACGGCACGGTAGTCGCAACTTTGCCGACCGCGATCGCAGAGCAGCCGAACAAGCAGTCGCTGAGAATCGAGCTGCCCTGGCCATCGCCCGCCCCGCACTCGCCGATTTACGTTTGGCTGCGCGGCGATAAAGACGGGCGGCCGACGACGGTCAAATATTAGGACGCGAGCACGCCGCCGCTCTCTTCCTGATAGCAGGAGAAATGCATCCGTTTGCCCTTCACCGTTGCGGTTTCCTGGCCTGCATCGATGGGGAGCCCGCAATAAGGACAGGTTTCCAGTTCGACGGTAGTACTCTCAATATCACCCATATGGATCTGGATTCGCCAGCGCGTGCATTGTTTCAATTCCGGCGCGAATAACGTAAAATCGACCAATGGCAGCCACCGAGGTCGCGATTCCCGTTCGAGAGACCGGGTCCGGTGTGCGCGCGGGCACGGCGCGCGTTCTGAGCATCGACGCCTTCCGCGGCTTCACCATGATCATGATGCTGAGTGAAGGATTCGGGCTGACACATTTCCTGAAAGACCCGATCATCGGACCGATCGCGGCGCAATTCGAACATGTCGATTGGAACATTTCTATCCCCGGCGATTTGCACTTCTGGGATTTGATCCAGCCGTTCTTCATGTTCATCGTCGGCGTGGTGATGCCAGTCTCATTCGCGCGCCGCTGGGCCGCAGGTGAAACTTGGAGCCATTCCCTGCTGCATGTCCTGCGGCGCTCGGCGGTGCTGATCTTGTTCGGTCTGATCGCGCGATCCGTACAGGCCAACAGACCTGTAATCGACCTCATCAACGTTCTGGCCCAGATTGCTTTTACGTATCTCGTCGCGTTCTTGTTGCTGCGGAAACATTGGACCGTGCAGGGCGGCGTTGCGCTCGGGCTCCTGATCCTGCATTGGTCGATTTATCAGTTCGCAACCGCGCCGGGTGTACAAGGGCCGTGGGTGAAGGATGCGAACATCGGCTGGTATCTCGATGGATTAGTTCTGCACAAACATTGGGGCGGCTCTTACGCGACAATAAACTGCCTTTCGTCGGCAGCCAACACGATCTTCGGCGTGATGACCGGCGAGTTGCTGTTTAGCGCGCTGCCGCTGGCTCGCAAGATGCGTACCATCGCCGTCGCCGGCCTGCTAGGCGTTGCGTGCGGGTTCGGCCTGAGCCTGGCGATTCCTCTAAATAAGAAGATCTGGACAGCTTCGTTCGCCATCTACAGCACCGGCATGACGCTGCTTGCGCTGCTGCTGTTCTACTGGATCTGCGACGTCAAGCGAAAATGCAAATGGGCGGCCGTGTTTGTGATCGTCGGGTCCAATTCGATTTTCATTTATCTGTTCCATGAGATCCTGCACCGCTGGCTGAATCAGACCTTTCTGATTTTCCTTGCAAACAAGGAACTCACCACGCTAGCGGTCACGGCGTTCGAAATCTACGTTTGCTATTGGCTGTATCGCAGGAAGATATTCTTCAAACTATGAAGCTGCTGATTACTGTGGCTGCCGCGGGCTTGCTCTGCGCACAGGAAACGCCTACGGAGCGCGATGCGGCGCACGACGTTCTGAAGAAGATGGCGGAGTTGGAGGCATCGCTGGATGTGCCTTCCACCGTGGCTCGGCTCACCGCTCCCAATCCCGAACGCGACCGCGTGGTTGCGCGGGCGCACGCATTGATGGAGTCCGAGTTACTCGCGCTCGCGGACGACATCACGAAACATCCGGAGATCGGATTTCAGGAGAAGCGCTCCATCGGCCTGCTCGCTGATTATCTTCGCAAACACGATTTCGATGTGAAGATAGGCGTGGCCGGACTCGAGACAGCGTTCGTCGCGCGATGGAAAGGCGGCAGCGGGTCTCCTGTTCTCGGCGTCATCGTCGAATACGACGCGCTGCGCGGCACGCAGCGGTC
>JBEKUT010000371.1:0-7362 GCA_049514735.1 Bryobacteraceae bacterium | reverse complement strand
GATGGACGCTGGATATAAAGTGTAACTGCTTCACCTGGACAAATCCGGTGAGGTGGTGCGGTTTTATGGCGTGACGCTGTCACGCCGAGGCGGACGGAATTTCGGGGCTGCGGCTTTAACGGAAATGGCGGGAAAAGACAAATACTTCTGGCGAGGATATGTGTCAAACTTGGTTCTGCGGCGCGTCTATCGCCGTCTGTTTATGGACGGCCCGAAGTATGATTTTCCCTTTCGATCCGCGCCCCTCGTTCTTCGTTCTCTTCGAACAACTCCCACGATGCTTGTCTGGCGTTATGAATTTCTTCGCCATCTTCTAAGAGGCGGCCACCAGATAGAGAAATTTATTCTTGAGGAACCGCTGCCATGAATTCCTCCGCTACCGTAGCCGTCAATCCGATTGCCCGCGCTTTCAACCTTCTCTGGCTTTATGCGAAGCGGCCCTTCTTACTACATCGCGTCCGGCGCTGCACAGTCGAGCATGTCGACGGCGTTCCGATCGTTATCTGGCGCGATGTTTTGAACCCGGTTGTGTTTCGCAGCGGAGAACTGTTTGCGCGGGCCATCGCATCGGAACCAGCGGCCGCGCCACCTTCCGGATCGGCCGCGCCGCGTGCTCTGGATATGGGCGCCGGTTCAGGAATCTGCGCCATTTTCGCGGCGCGTCGTGGATATCGTGTCACCGCGGTCGACATCAATCCGGAAGCGGTGCGCTGCGCCCGCATCAACGTGATGCTCAATCGCATGGAAGATTCGGTCGAAGTGCTGGAGGGAAACCTCTTCGAGCCGTTGGCCGGCCGGCGTTTCGATTTGATCCTGTTTAATCCGCCGTTCTATCGGGGCGAGCCCAGCAGCCGCTTCGATATGGCTTGGCGCGCCACCGATGTTTTCGAACGCTTTGCCGAGGGATTGGACGACGCGCTTGCTGCCGGAGGGCGTGCGCTCGTGCTGCTCTCCACAGACGGCGACGCGCCAGGTATGCTGCGCGCACTGGAGCGGAAACTGTTTCGAATCGTCCCTGCGGTGCGGCGTAATTACGGTAATGAGATTATGACCATCTACACGGTCGATCGGCCGGAAGACGCATGAAACGCGGGAAGGTGATTCTGATTAATCCGCGCATGTGCCGTCCGCAGAGCGTGCGGCTTCCGTTGTCATTGCTCGCGCTTGGAGCCGTGTTAGAAAACCGGTGGGAATACGAGATTGTGGATGGAAATCTCGATCCCGATCCTGCCGGGACCGTTCTGGCGTCGATGCGAAACGGCAACACCGCGCTCGTCGGTATGACGGTGATGCCGGGACCGCAAGTGCCCCCCGCGATCGAGATCGCCAAAGCGATTCGCGCTGTCCATCCGGAAACGCCCATCGCTTGGGGAGGGTATTTTCCAACGTTGTACGCGAGCGCCGCGATCAACGCGCCCTATGTAGATTATGTGATTCGCGGTCAAGGCGAAGACACGCTGCTGGAGCTGCTCGACCGGCTGCCAGATAACTCCGCGATGAATGATATTGGCGGGTTGACGTGGAAAAAACACGGCCAGCCCGTCCACAATCCGGAGCGCAAGTTTCGGCCGCCGCAAGAATATCCGCCCTACCCTTATGAGCGCGCGGGGGATGTAAATCGCTATATGCGCCCGAGTTTTATGGGAACGCGAACAGCGGTTCATCAAGCGTCCTTAGGATGCCGTTATCACTGCACCTTTTGCGGCGTCGTTTCGATGTTTAATGGATACACTTCGCCAGAGCCGGCTCAGCGCTTGGAATCGTCGTTGCGGTTCTTGCATGAGCGGTATGGCGCGAACGCCATCCAGTTCTACGACCATAATTTCTTCGATAGCGAGGGCTCGTCCCAAGGGGCGCTCGAGGCGCTCGCAAAGCTTGCCATGCCGTGGTGGTGCTATGCGCGCGCCGATACGCTGGCCAACTTCTCCACCGCCACGTGGGATTTGCTGCGCAAGAGCCGTCTGAAAATGGCGTACATCGGCGCCGAAGCCGCCAGCGATGCGGCGTTGAAGCGCATGCGAAAAGGCTCCCGCGTGGAGCATACGCTGGAGGTTGCGCGGCGCGCCCGCGAATACGGCATCATCCCGGAGTTTTCGTTTGTGCTTGGTGGACCGGAAGATCCGGAAGGGGAAATCGAGAACACGTTGCAATTCATCAAGCG
Source organism: Bryobacteraceae bacterium (assembly GCA_049514735.1). Taxonomy (GTDB): domain Bacteria; phylum Acidobacteriota; class Terriglobia; order Bryobacterales; family Bryobacteraceae; genus JAICMB01. The sequence continues at coordinate 5,201 of JBEKUT010000371.1, read as the reverse complement.
CGTGAAAAACCTCAATCCGGAATGTGAAGTAATTTTATATTTTTACAGTCCCACGCCGCAACGCGAACGGCGTCTCAGAGTATCCGATCCTCAGCCTGGCGTGCTTCCGGTGCTGAACTCTTACGGTCCGAACGGTCCCGATCTTCCCGCGACTCCGGAAGAGTGGTGCGAGCCGCAATGGCTCAACTACGTGTGCCATCAAGACGCCCCGTGGCTTTCTGCGCGTATGCGGCAGCGGGTTCGCGATTTCGCCAGAGTGCTTTACTGCCGTTATCCAACCGTGCAGGATTATTCGGTTCCAGGCTGGGGCAAGAGTATGTTGCGCGGCATGGCATCGTGGCGCTACGCGACGGGACGCTACGGCAATGCGTGGGAACTCGATTGGGTGCGAAAAATGATTCTGCTGCGGCAGCCACAGCGCGACAGTTTATAGGCTTAAAGATCGCCTCGCCGTAGGCCCCCGCGCGGATCGAAACCCGCGGCGCAGAGCACTTCTCCGAGCACTACAATTTTCCCGTTCTCCACCGACCAATCGTTATTCTGGGCGATTGTCTTAAAGTAAGTTTGATCTTGCCCGTGCTCCGGTATCCATGTCGGCGTTGCGTAAGCCCGGCGGAGACAGCATTCCGGAGTCGCGTAGGTGAAATTGTCCCAACCATCTGGTTTGCGCATGCCACAGCGAATCATTCCAGCTTCCGGATGGTTTTGAAAAGTCGCTACCAGGCGCTCCAGATACTTGGGGAACATAACGTCGTCGTCGTCGAAGAAACAAACGAACTCGCCCGTGGCGTGCTTGACCCCGCTGTTGCGGGCGTAGGCAGCTCCGCGCCGCTGCGCGTCCACGAATACGTGAATTCTCTTATCGGCAAAGTAGTAATTGCAGTCGCCCGCATTGTCCACCAGGATCAGCTCCCAGTGCGGATAAGTCTGTGTTCGTATGCTATCCACCGCATTGAGCAACGTATGCAAGCGATAATATGTGGGCATAACGATGCTGATAATTGGAGCATCGGAAATGGACAGGAGAGACTCCGGTTTCAAAAAGATTTTGGCATCGCTGTACTCTCCCGGACCCTTCGGAATCAAACAACTGAACCAGAGCTCATAACCGTCCGTTGGAACCGTTCGAGCCATATCTCCGAATCGGCGGACGAGATCGTCGATACTCTCCTTGGGATATTTTTCCGGGTCACCCTTGGAAGGCTCTTCAGAAATCTTGCGCCGGCTTTCCAGAGATTCGAAAAACAGAGACTGGTTCGTCGCTGCCCACACTTCTTTAATCTGCGAATGCTCATGATGGAGATGCAGGATGCGGTCGGGCAGACGGGCGACTTCCGTGTGATGCTCCAGGCGCTCCCAGAATTCGCGATCCTCCCAGCCCCAACCCCAGAAACGCTCATCGTGGCCGCCCATGCGCTCGTACAAACCAGCCTCTACCGCGATCGACAGACCCATGGGATTGACGAATGCCGTGCCACCCAAATCGGAATGGGCGGGAAGCTCGGGCCACGCGGCAACCACGCGTTCCGTCGATTCCCGGTCTAGAAACAAGGCTTCGCGATAAGGTCGGACAGCCCGGTGGCCGGCTCGGAGAAGCTCCAGCACCCGCCGTAGCGAATCGCGCCGGAGCAGGACATCGGCATCCAGGAGCAGAAGATATTCCGCGGCTCCTGGAATCAACTTCGCTCCAATGTTGAAGGCCCATCCGCGGTTGTAAGGACCGGCGTTGTATGCGAATTGATAGCGATTCGCAAGCGCTGAAATTTCGGGCCTCACCTGCGGCGCATGATCCTGCTCGACCAGAATAATCTCAAAATCCTCAGAAGAGAGATCCTGTGCGCGCAGCGTCTCAAGGCAAAGTTTGAGGTTGCGCGCACGGTCCGATTCCGCCGCATTCGCGCGAATCCCAACGATCACCGCAAGCGGGCGCATTCAGAAATCGCCGCTGCGCAGACCGCCGTTGGGATCGGACTTGGCGCGGCACAATGCCCTGGGAACAATCACGACGGTCCCGTTTTCCAGCGCCAGGTCGTTCTCCAATACGATGCGGCTGAAATAGCGCTGATCCTGCGCGCCTCCGCGGCCCTCCCACGTCGGCGTAGCAAGTTCACGGCGCAAACAGCATTCGGGCGTGGCGTAAGAAAAATTGGTTTCGCGATCGCTGACAATCATCCCGCCGCGCACCATCTTCACCCGCGGATTGCGCGCAAAAGCGTCGACGTAGGATTCCACATAGTCCGGAAACATCTCATCGTCATCGTCGAAAAAACAAACGTAGTCGCCGGTCGCATGGCGAACACCCTGATTGCGCGCATGGCTGGAACTCGGCCCAACTTTGTGGGCCAGCACCCTGATTCGAGGATCGCCGAACGAATAGCCGCCGTCGCCGGCGTTGTCCACAATGATGAGTTCCCAATTCGGATAGGTCTGTTTACGAACGGTCTCCACGGTGTGAAGGATGGTGTGGGAACGCCGGTAAGTGGGCATGACGATGCTCACCTTGGGACTTTCAGCGTCGATACCGGCGAGGGTTCGATCGAGGTCCGCTGCTTCCGCCGGAGACATGAACACCCAGATTTCATCGCGCTCAGTGTCGCCTCCGATAACGGCAAACCGTTCGCGGAGACGCCATCCACAGAGACAGCGATTCGCAAAAAATGCCTCACCAACAAGGTCGCGCCGCGCTTGGGCGTTGGCTGGATAGCCGCGGCAGAAATCCACCACGACGGCTTGGGCGGCAACACGGAAAGCTTCCGCAAGCGCGCGGGAGGCGATGCGGGGATCGAGATGTTCCAATACGTGACGCAGAACGACAACGTCCATCCCATCGCTTGCCAGCGGTAATGCCGCGCCATCGGCGCGGATGCTACCAACGTCCGGAAAGAGCCGGTGTGCGGCCGAGATCATTCTGTCGTCAAGATCCACGCCATAGCAGCGTGTTTTCCCGCCGTTCAGATGCGTCCAAAGAGCACCGGGACCGCAGCCAACTTCGAGAACACTTTCGCCCAATCGCAAGATGGTTTCAGCGAGATGCCAGCGCGTGCTGCGGCGTTCCGCTCCCAGCCGCTCAGAGCTGACGATGCGCTCGAAATGCGACTCAGGCTCGGCAGGGGCCGCCGGTGCGAGATGGGGGCGCTGTTCATGACGATAACGATCCGGATCGCCGATAGGTTGCGGCGCCGCGACCGCCACGCCCGCGGCAATTTCATCGTAGAGCGCCCGGTTCGCAAGCGCGGCGTCATCTTCTTCCTGTGGACGCGGATGATGAAGATGCAAAATGCACCCGGGGAGCCGTTTTATTTTTGCGATCCGCGTCAGCCGATGCCAGAACTCGCGGTCTTCCCTGCCCCAACCGCGGAAGCGCTCGTCATGGCCACCGATGAGGTGATAGAGATTCGATCTCACCCAGATGCAGCCGCCGCGCGCGGTCTCAAACATGGAGCCTTCGAAATCGTAAACATCGGACGGCCGATCCGGATTGTGGAGCCGTTCGTGAATCACGCGCTCAGTCGAATCGCGGTCGAGAAAAACGATTTCACGAAAAGGCTGAAAAGCGTTTCGGCCGGCGGCGAGTGCCTCCAAGCCGACGGCCAGGGAGTCCGGTGGAAGCACGATGTCGGCATCCAACAAACACAACGGTGCATCGCTCTCACCCGTAAAACGAGCGCCAATATTGAATGCCCAACCGCGGTTGTACGCGCCGGGATTATAGGCGAAGACATACCGGTCGACAAGCGGTTCCAGTTCCGTCTTCGCGTATGGTTCACAATCCTGCTCCACCAGAATGATGCGGTAACGCCAGCGTCCGATCGATTGCAGGTTCAGCGCCCATAGACACGCTTTGGCATTGCGAAGCCGGTCTGGTTCATCGGGGCGCGCACGCAGGCCGACGACCACCGTAACTTCTCTCGGCTCAGTGTCACAGTCTCTTACTAAGTCCCGCAGAGAACCGTCGAGCGCCTCGCGCGGCACATCGTCGACCTTGGCGCTCAGGACGGATCGCGTGGTGTACCAGTGATGGTAGACGAGATCCTCATAGATGGAGCCGAGATAGACCGGTTCGGAAACACTGCCGCGGACGCGTTCACTGGTGCGAGCCAAACCGGAAATATCATGGCCGCGCGCCTGTGCTTCGTGGCTGATCCGCTCCGCGACATCGAAGCGGCTCGGCTGAGACTTCTCGTTGAGAAAAGTCGAGCCCCAGCCGTTCATCGTCTCGCTGGCGATCATGAGGCAGGACGGATGGATATATCCGCGGTGATGAAGAATCCCAGTGACTTTGATATGGCCGCTCAGGCGGGAGTGAAGTTCGTCCAACCACCGGTCGGTTATGGGAAACGCATCGCTATCGAGCGTGACGATATAGGGGGAATCTACGTTGCGCCGGGCCAATTCGAGCGCCGGTCCATGACCTATATTGAAGTCACTACGGATGAGATCGATATCTCCGCGCTTTGCGAGCATGGACAACCACTCGCCAGATCCATCTGTCGAGCCGTTGTCTACTACAATGAGACGCGCGGATTGCCCGGCAATATATCGCAGAGTTCTTAAAGTAGAAATGCGGACGATATCGAGCGCATTATGAACCACCATTAAAATGCTAAACCGCGGCGGCGTGTCTTCGCTCACAAGCGCTCCAGTTCCAGGAGGTAATGATCGGCGATCCACGGTAGCGGCGGCACCGTATCCACAATTCTTTCGCAACGATTCAGGAACGCGATTGCACGCGGCCATCGCGCCGCGGCCGATTCCAGGCAAGGCGGCAGAAAAATTCCGATTGCACTTACTCGTTTGACGCGAAAGCTATTCGCAAACGCGCGAGCGAGTGTAAATGGTGAAGGATAGCGCAGCAGAATGCCGCGCCATTCGGCATTGCGGCGGAGGCGTCGAATTGCTTTCGAAGGCTGCAAATGCAGGCCAAACCAAACCCATTCCCATACCGCCAACGGGCTCATGACACAAAGCAGAACAGGCGACCCCGGCTTCAATCGGCGGGCCAGAGCGGCCGCAATCGATTGAAGATCGTGCACGCAATTCAGACCGCCAAAATCGGATAGGACCCCATCAAAAAATTCTTCCGGTAGCTTGTCGAGATCTTCCCAAGCAAGTTGGGACACAACGACGTTGTGAGAAACTCCGCGCGCCGCGACCTTTTCCGAAGCGACGCGGAGCATCTCCGGAGAGATGTCGGTGGCCAG
>JBEKUT010000370.1:0-14579 GCA_049514735.1 Bryobacteraceae bacterium | reverse complement strand
GGTGTTGCTGCTGGTCAGCGTGACAGTGGTATTAACCGTAGGGGCGGGTGTCAAGAAGATCCCGAGCGACCCGGACTGACCTTTCCCGAGCGCGAGCGGGTTTAGAGTAATGGTTCCTGGATTTGCATCGGTCAGGCTGGCCGAAATGTTCGCGATATTCGGCGGCAGGCCGGCAGTAATTGTAGTTTGGCCGGCAGCAACACCTGTCGCGACGAAGGTCACGGTGCTCGCGTTGGCTGGAATCGTGACAGTGGCTGGCACTGTGGCGACGCTGGTATTGCTGGAACTCAGATTGAGGGTGATGCCCCCGGTTGGAGCCGTCGTCGACAAGGTCAGCGTAAAGGTCTGGGTAGCCGTTCCATAGATTAATGGCGACGCGGGAGTGATGCTCGTCAACGTACCGGTGACTTGAGCTGTCGCGGTAGATGTCGTATAGTTTGGCGCGCTGACAGTAATGTTGGCCGATCCGATGTTAGCGCCCGTAATTGTCGGTTGCACGGACGGACTGACTCCTCCGGCCGCGATCGTGATGCTAGCGGGCGACACCGTCGCCATAGACGTATTGCTGCTGGAGAGAGTCAAGGTGACTCCGCCCGTTGGCGCGGGAGTCAACAATGTAATCGGGAACGACGTGGAGGTCTTCAATCCCACCGTTGGTGTGCTGGGAATCGAAATAATTCCGGGGGGATTTACAGTCACCGTTCCGGTCGCGTCGGCGATTCCCGTGGGATTGCTGGCATCCATAGTCGAGGTCCCGACCGCTAGCGCCGTGACCGGCACTGTTGTAGTTTTCGAGCCCGACAGGAAGGTTGCCGTTGCGGGTACGGTCGCCACACTCGTATCGCTGGAGCCCAGGCTTACTGTGATCCCGCCAGTAGGCGCGGCAGCCGATAACGTCAGTGTCATGTTGGCGGTATTGCCGACCACAAGACTGAGCGGTGTGACGGTGACAGTGGCAGTAACCTGGGTTGACTGCGTCGCGGTGGTGTAATTCGTCGCCGAAGCAGTGATCGTCGCCGATCCCAGGTTGACACCTGTGATGTTGGGCGACGTTGTGGGCGAGGTCGCCCCGGCCGGAATAGTGACAGTTGTCACGGACATCTTGGCGATCGACGTGTTACTGCTGCTCAGCGCGATGGTCACGCCGCCGGTGGGCGCGGCGGGCGAAATGGAAATCGGGAAGGCCGCCGTTTGACCGAGAGCGGGCGTCGCCGGATTCAGGGTAATCGTACCTGGCGGGTTGACGGTAACGTTTGCTGTCACACTTCCGATATTCGGCAGCGCCGACGCGGTGATCGTAGTCGATCCAGGAGCTACGCCGCTAACCGCAAAGGTGGCTGTGGTCCCCGTCGCGATGGTCACGGTGGCGGGAACGGTGGCGGCTGCGGTATTGCTGGAGCTGAGACTAATAGTCACGCCGCCGGCTGGAACGGACGCACCCAGCGTGAGGGTGAACGTCGCGGCGTTGGTTCCGATAATGGTCGCGCTAGTGGGTGAGAGCACTGCGGTAGTGTTCACCAGCACAGGCACGGAGGACGAAGCGTAACCCGTCGCTGTCGCGGAGATAGTGGCGCCTGCAAAATTGACGCCTGTGACATTGGGCTGAGACGTGGGTGTTAAGGACCCGGCGGCGATAGTCACGCTGGCCGGTGTCACGGTAACGGAAGTATTGCTGCTGATCAGAGTCACAGTCACTCCGCCTGTCGGAGCGGCAGTCTGCAGTGAGACCGGGAGAGAGGCGGTTTTGCCCAAGGCGACCGTCAGATTAGCCGGCAATATGATCGATGGCAGTTGGGCCACGGTCACATTTGCGGTGGCATTCGCGATACCTGTTGCGCTCGCCTGAATCACGGTCGATCCTAAATTGCCAAGGGCCGTTAGCGGCGCAAGTGCAGTTGTGGCGCCGGCTGAGAAGGTCGCAGTGAGCGGGACCGTAGCGATGCCGGTATTGCCGGAACTGAGATTGACGGTCACGCCGCCCGTTGGCGCCTTGGCCGAGAGGGTCAGCGTCAGATTCTGCGAGGAGTTCAGACCAACGGTCATGCTGGAAGGCGAGAAGGTCACAGTCGCGGTCCCACTTACAGATTGCGTGGCGGTCGTGTAACCAGGGGCGGACGCAGTTATGTTCGCGGAACCCAGGTTCACGCCAGTTACTTGTGGCTGTGTTGCCGGAGCTACAGCGTTGGCCGCAATTTGGACAGTGCTGGGTGAGATTGAGATTGTCGACGTATTGCTGCTAGCTAAGGTGACCGTCACGCCTCCAGTGGGAGCGGGGGTCGACAAAGTAATGGGAAATGGCACCGACTGTGTGAGTGACACTGCAAGTCCTGAGGGCGTGCCGATCGAGCCCGGCGGCGTCACTGTCAGGGTAAGTGTCGCATTGGGAATATTCGGTGAAGAGCCAGCGGTAATCGTTGTGCTGCCCGCGGCTACGCCCGTCACGGCGAACGTTGTCGAGGTGGCGCCAGCCGCAAACGTCACAGTGGCTGGAACAGTCGCCACGCCCGTATTGTTGGAAGTGAGATTGACGGTGACACCGCCGGTGGGCGCGGCGGCCGACAGCGTCAGAGTGGAGTTCATGCTCGCCGTTGCGGCGACCGAAACTGCGGTCGGATTGAAGGTCACGGCGGCGGTGACAGACACCGGCTGTGTGGCGGCGATATATCCGGGCGCCGTCGCGGTGATGTTAGCCGATCCAACATTTACACCCTTGACCTGAGGTTGCGTGACGGGCGTGGTCGCTCCAGCCGCAATCGTAACGGTGCTTGTGACCGAAGCGGTCGACGTGTTGCTACTGCTCAAGGTCACAGTCAGACCGCCGGTGGGCGCGGGAGTCGCGAGAGTCACCTGGAATGAAGTGGACGCTGCCAGGGCCACGCTGGCGCCCGATGGCAGACTGATCTGAACGTTATTCACCGGGACCAGCAAGCTCGAAGAGGTGTAGCCAGGAGCGGACGCATTGATGGTCGCCGATCCAACGGCCACGCCGGTGATTGTGGGCTGCGTCGAAGGGGTGGTCGACCCTGCCGCTATCGTTACGGTCGCCGGCGAAATCGTGAGTGTCGTCGTGTCCGTGCTGCTCAAAGTGACCGTCACACCGCCGGTTGGCGCTGCCGACGACAGACTGATCGGGAACGACACGGTTTGTAAGTTCCCCACCGACGCGGAGGCGGGCACGTTCACGGTCCCGGCGCTCGCTACTGTTACGGCGGCATAGGTATCCAAGAGCGTCGGCAGGCCGTTGGCGTCGATGGTAGTTGTTCCAAACCCAATGCCCGTCACAGGAACGCTTACGGTGGTGCTGTTCGCCGCAATGGTTACAGTGGGCGGCACGGTGGCCACCGACGTATTCGACGAACTGAGATTAATGACCTGGCCCCCGGCTGGCGCGGCCGAGGACATCACGAGAGTGAGGTTCTTGGTGACAAATCCGGATACCGTCGACGTGGCCGGCGAGAACGCGATGTTTGGCGCGACTTGAATGGTCTCGGTGACCGTCGTAAAGTTAGTGGCGCTTGCGGATATGGTTGTCGATCCAGCAGCGACCCCCTTAAGTGTCGGTGTGGACGAAGGCGTGGTGGAGCCTGCGTCGAATATCAGAGTCGTCGCCGACAACGTCGCGGCCGCTGTGTTACTGCTGGTCAGCGAGACAAACACGGTCGATGTGGGAGCGGGCGTTATGGTTACCGGGAATTGAACCTGCTGTCCGGGCGCGACCGCGACGGTTGGCAGAACGATCGTACTCGATCCCACCACCTCGGCTGTCGCGCCCGCGAAACTCATGGCCGAAGCGGTGATCGTCGCGTTTCCGCCCTTGACGCCGCGGGGAACTTTGACGTTCGCTCCTGTCGACCCTTGAGGAATCGTCACACGCGCCGGTACCGACGCGACTTCGCTGTCACTGATCGCCAGATCTACCTCCTGGCCGCCCTCCCCGGCGGGTGCGGAGAGGTTCACGGTGAGTGTCCCGTGATCCCTGCCAAGACTTAATCGGTTGGGTGTGAGCGTAATAGCTGGCGCCGCGCTGGCTGTAATCGTAACAGTCGAGGGATTGCCGTTCGTATATCCGTCGTTTACGATCAACTGAACGACGTAAGTGCCCGCGACATCGGCCACGAACATGGGAGATTTTTCGGTTGGGCTAAAGAGTGTTGCCTTACTGCCGTTCGGGCGGCTAATAAGCGACCATGAATGCGTGAGTGGATCGCGATCGGCGTCGGACGATCCGCTTCCATCCAACTGGACATTCGCCCCCACGGCAACGTTCTGACTCCGTCCCGCGTTCGTCACCGGGGGCGTATTTGTCGTAGTAATTGTCACCGTCGCGGGAGCGCTGCTCAGGACGCCGTTATTCACAATGAGCTGGGCCACGTAAGTGCCCGGCAGATCGGCGACAAATGTCGCATTCGGAATGTTCGCAGTCGAGAGAACTGCGTTGCTTCCAGCCGGTTTCGCGATGAGAGCTAATTGATAGGTGAGCGGAAGATCCTGTAGATCGGTCCCGAAACCGTTCAGGATGACGGTGGAGTTGTGCCTTACCGTCTGATTAGGACCGGCATTCGCGGTGGGAGCCCGCACCGCGTTCGTCGTGATGGCGATGGTCTCGGGGGTGCTATCGGCGAAACCGTCGTTGACGATCAATTGCGCGACATAAATTCCGGGAACGTCGGCCGTGAAAGTCGGATTTACCGCCGTTAAGTTGCTCAGAGCGGACTTGCTGCCGCTGGGCAGCGTAATCAGGTTCCAGGAATAAGTAAGTGGATTGCCGTCGACATCCGTCGAACCCGCGCCGTTTAGTTGTACCAGGGCCCCAGTGGTAACGATCTGCGCGCGGCCGGCGTGGGCTATCGGTGGAGTGTTCTGAGTCGTGATGGTTACGGTGGATGGAGTGCTGTCGGCCAGTCCGTCGTTAACTACTAACTGCGCGACATACATCCCCGGTTTGTCGACCACAAACGTGGGAGAAACCGTATTGGGGCCCGATAGAGTAGCAGTGCTGCCCGCGGGTTTAGTAACCAGGGTCCATGAATAAGTAAGAGCATCGCCATCGACGTCCGACGAACCAGATCCATTGTGTATTACGGTGGCGCCCACTCCGGCGGTCTGATTCGGGCCGGCATTCGCCACAGGCGGCGTATTTCTGGTACTTACTTTTACAGACGCGGAGTCTGTTTCCGAGCCATTGCTCACTGTGAGAACGATCGAGTAGTCACCAGGCACATCGACAATAAACGACGGCATGGCGGTGGTCTCGTTGTCGAGCCTGGCGTTACTTCCCGCGGGCCGCGATGCGAATTCCCAGGAATAAGCGAGGGTGCCGGCAGCGCTGGGGTTAGCCGAGCCGCTGCCGTCCAGAGTCACTGTGCCGCTGACGCCGGCGGTCTGGCCGCGTCCGGCGTTTGCCACTGGAGCCGTAAACGACCAATGCAGATCTGTTGGATCGAAGGTGGCATTGTTATCGGCCAGAACCGTAAAGGTATCGCTGCTGGCTACACTGTCATTGGCCGGTACAAATGAAAAATGTAGATTGTGTTGCCCCGGTACGACAATCATCTTCGGGGATCGGCTGGTGACCGTGGCAGTGACCGCGCCCGCCGCGGGTCCGGGGTTCGCCAATTCCGCGCGATAGGTCACGCTCGATTGCGACGCAGACACATACTGACGGCTCACGAGTTGGTAATTCGTGATCGAGAACGGAGCGCTCTGCCCATTGCTCACGGACGGAATCGACACCGAAAGAGCGACTATAGCCGCCAGATACACGTATCGCATATTGACCTCGCTGAGTTGCAAGCCCGACAATTAATCTCGGATTGTTACCGGGCCATCCGGACGAACCGGATCGTATAGGCCCACCAATCGCCATTTGAGAATCGCGCCTAGGACATCTCCCGCGGCGCGTTCTCTCGTGTCACCGCCAGCCTGACTCCGGAGCCAAAGCTTGCGGAGATGTTCTTGTTCCGCGCCGTCTCTATGGACAACAAAAGGCTGCAAGGTCCACCTCCCCAAGGTTTGAGAAGAATTGAACATGCAACCCTTTTCGCTGCTTTGCGACGCTATCAAAAAGCCACTTAGGGGCAACCTGTTATCGGCTGGCCGTCACTTTCAGCTTGGCCGCGGCTCCCAGCTCTTCCTCAATAACGTTTCGAAACTGTTCGTAGCTCAGGCCGCCCGAAAAATAGCGTCCATTAATAAAGAAACTCGGTGTCCCTTGAAGGCCGACGCCCTGTGCCTCGGTCACAAAAGGTCTGATCGCTCCCGCTTCGGCCCCGGAGTCCAGACATTTATCGAACGCCGTGCCGTCCAGTTTCAGTTGACGCGCATGATCTTTCAATTGCGGCACCTCGAGAGTCTTCGCCGCGAAAAGCATGTCGTGATATTCCCAATACTTTCCCTGCTCGCCGGCGCAATGGGCGGCCTCGGCCGCTTTCTCCGCGTGGCTATGCATCGGCAAGGGCACATCCTTATACGTAAAAGCGATCTTACCCTTGAAATCCGCCTCTACCCTGTTCAGGATGGGCTGGATCTGCTGGCAGTAGGGGCATTCATAATCGGCGTATTCGATAATCTTCACAGGCGCATCGACACTGCCGCGTACAGGCGCTCCTCCCGCGGTGACATCGGCGCGCGGCGGAGTAAGGCGCAATGCGATAGTCGCTTGCGCGCGCAACGATTGAATATAGTCTTTCTTCGCCTTTTCGATTCTGCGGTCGCGCACGTGTTGCAGAATTTGTGGCCGGACCGCCTCGTAAGGCTCCTTGGTATCGACGCCTTCGTAATATACGCGCAGGGCTTCCTCGGGCGGATCTTTGGCAATTGTGCTGTTTACATGGCGCTCCAAGAGCTGCGCAACAGTCAGATTTTCTTTTTGTGCCTGGCGTTCCAGGAGATAGTCGTCGACATACTGGTCGACGGCTTTTTTTTCCGCTTCATAGAACGCATTGCGGGCTTGAAACAAAGCCGTGGGGCGCTTGCGGTCAAAATCGGAAAGGGTGAGTTTGGTCCCATCTACTTCGAGCAGGACGGTATTGCCGCCGGGCAGGACATCGCTATCGCTTGCAAAGGAAGGAACGCAAATACTCAGGAAGGATAGATACGTGGCAAAAACAAACTTGATCTTCATACGCTCCGATTTGTACTCTCCAACGTGGGTCGTTTTTCTTTTTTTCGACTATTTCGGGTAACCGGGAGGTATCCCGGTTACCCGAAAGTTTGGAACAATAGTTGAGGCCACCGGTGGCGCAGGACTTGCAAATACCGAAGCCGCTTCCATCCGCCTGGATGAAGTTGCAGTAGCTGGCCAGTTTGAAATCTTCCGTGTTGCTCAGAACTGCATCCTGGAAGACATTTTCGGTCAACGCATAAGCGCCGGCCGCGACATTGTTATGCAGCGTGGTTGCCCAAGCGCGCATACCAGGAGCCAACTGACCCGCAGCGAACGGGAAACCGCCGTTACCGGCGTTGCAGACGCCTGCAACCGGGAACGTGGCGACGAGCTTGATCACGATCGAAGTGGGAACGCCGGGAGTCAACGTGTTGCTGATCAAATCTGTTTGATCCGAGAGGGAATCGAGTCCGTTCGGAGTCACCAGGCAAGTGCAGCAGGAGATGAGCTCTTCAGCGGGGTCGAAGGTGTAAACGTTGGCACAGATTTCACCGAGCGGGTCAGCGCCGTTGACAGTGCCAGCGTTGGTGATGTTGACATAGGAATCACCAATGTTCAGGTTGGACGCGTAGTCGATTTGAAACGCGTCGAATGGCCCACCGACTGGACGATCAATCGTCTGGGCGAAAGCGACGGAAGAAACAGCGAGTGTCGCGAGAGAGAGAACGAGAATTCGCAGGTGCATTTAGCAAAAGCCTCCGTATGAAAAGTACCATCCTTCATTCCTTCCTACAATTCTCTAAATGGCATAGTCAAAAGGATTACATGACTGCCATCAACACGTTACAATCACATTGTCATCTAACAAAAGAGAGAAATGCATCAATGTGACTGCCCATTACGAACTTACTATTGATTCGGATAGTTACTCTTGTAATCGAGAGGACTGCGCCATTGGGACTAAGCTAAATGGGACGATCGTTTGTCCCCAAGCCGAGCCGGCGGAAGCTCCAAACCCAGTTCAGGCCTATAGATAGCGGTTCAAACTCGGAAATCGGATGAGTAAGATAGTGGAGGAAGGAATGGGTGAGTGGTTGAAACCGGCGGTCATAAAGGGGGATCGAGCCTGTTGGCACGTGTCAGGCGTTTCATCATAACCTCTTTACAGCCAGTAGCTTACAGGCGTTCCGAGGTTTCTCGCGGTTGGCCCGATTCTGTTCGCTTTGACCGCTCTTTGGCACCAATTTGGTGAAAGTCACCCAATTGGGGTGGTCCGGAGGGCAACTGCCTGAAGGCACTTAGTGGTGGCGGCGTATCGCCGGAGTTGCTCCAATCCGTTGAAGAATCGGTCGCACACAGGCCGTAACCGTCCCACACGCGACCGCTCCCTGCCGGTCACGGCTCGGTTATTGAGCGCTGGCGTGACTCGGGCAGGGCGGCCGAAAAAGCTTTCCAAGCACCGATGAGTTTCAGCCGCTACGCCGGTTCTACCCAGTAGAGGGACAAGATAGCGCGTCGAACTTGCGATGAACGCGGGATGCAGCGACGAAACCAAAAAGAGATCGGACCATGAAGACTGAAGATTACACCACGACTTTTACAGTAGACCAATCGCCCGAAGAAGTCTTTGACGCCATCAACAACGTTCGCGGGTGGTGGTCGGAAGAACTCGAAGGCAGTACCGGCGAACTCGGCGCTGAGTTTAAGTTCCACCGGACCGCGCCTGTTTCAGGCGTTTGGACTTCCACTCAACCTGCCGGACAGCGCGGCTGACGAATTGCTTTCCACGCCGCAGCATAACCAGAACGCACGCTTAACCCGCGCGGACGCTGCGCCATGCTCTTGCGCGGCTCGACGCGATGCGCTGCGCTCGCGCAGAACGAGTTAGTGACGGGCCATTCAATCGGGTGAAATCGGATAGGATAGGAACTGGAGGAATGGGTGAGTGGTTGAAACCGGCGGTCTTGAAAACCGTTTGCGGGGTAACTCGCACGGGGGTTCGAATCCCTCTTCCTCCGCCAAATACCAAGTTCACAAGCGTGCACAATCATTGGCGCACCCGTATCATTGGTCTACTAAAGTGAAAGGATGGAGAAGACAGTTCAGGCAGCGTACGAGAATGGAGTCCTCCATCCCTTGGAACCGCTCTTGCTCGAAGAACGCCAGCAGGTGACAATCACTATCTCCGACGCGACGGATTTCCCTCCGACTCATCCGTTATTGGTTTCATCCGAAGAGTGGTCCGATGCTGCCCACGATGACATCGGCCTCGGCGAAGTCAGAAGAGCATTGTCGACGATCCATGGTTCTCTTTCGGAAGCGGTTCTTGAAGAGCGCCGAGGAGCGTTGATTGCCCAAATACTTCTTCGGCACTAGCGCTTTGGCAAAGCTGTATCGTCACGAGGCCGGCAGCGATTTCGTCGATCGAGTTGGTTCAGAGCCCAATTCCCAACATCTTATCTATCGCCTTACCATTATAGAAATGGAATCTGTTTTTGCGCTAAAGGCGCGAACGGGAGAGATCGATCGCGAGGCAGTGCTAATCGCACGCCGTCGCCTGGAGGGCGATCTAGTAGGGAGTCGCCGGCTCTTGGTGGCTGCCGTAGACGACGAGCGCTTTCGAGACGCCCGACAATTGCTCGTCAAGCATGGCTCTGTCGAAGCTCTCCGGACACTGGACGCTCTACAACTCTCAGTCGCGCTCGCGCTAAAGCGGGTTGGACTTGTAGCGGTGTTCGTAGCTGCCGATCGGGGAATTTGCCGAGTCGCCACACTCGAAGGGTTCGACGTAAAGAACCCCGAACAGCCGGCTTCAATCGTGACTTGAGGACCCGTTCGGTCAGCTGCCGGAGCCATCTAAATCTCCCCGCCTCTTAGTCGCGGAGGCGGCCGGCAAATACGATCATGGTCAAGTCCTCGGCGAACCCGCGCCCTTGAGCTGGTAATACACAGATCGAAGGTGCCGCTTCGACTCAAACTGCGGAGCGCTGGTGCTTAAGGACTCCATGGAGCCGATCACCAGATAGCCGTTCCCGTCCAAGCGCTGCTCAATGCGATTAAACAGCGACAACCGGTCGCGTTCGTTGAAGTAGATGGCGACATTGCGGCAGAAAACAATATCGAAGTTGCCGAGAGAGGAGAAGTCTTCCATCAGGTTCAGCTTCCGGAAGCTGACCATGGCGCGGATTTCATCGCGAATCTTCCAACCTCTGGGATGCGGAACGAAGGATTTGTCGCGCGCTGACGGGGTAAGTCCGCGATCGATCTCGATCTGGCTGAATATGCCTTCGCTCGCCCGCGCGACCGCGTTGTCGGAGATGTCGGTTCCCAACAGGCGCACGTTATAGCCGCGCAGGTCACCCAGCAACTCTCTCAGAACGATTGCGATGCTGTACAACTCCTGACCCGTGGAACAGGCCGCGCTCCAGATTCGAATCGGTATCGCCGCGCTCGATTTAGCGCGGCGGTCGATGATCTCCGGAATAATCTTGTAACGTAACAAATCGAACGGCGCCGAATCGCGGAAGAACAACGTTTCGTTGGTGGTGATCTCATCGATAATCCTGCGCCGCAGAGATCCGTTCGCATCGTTCTTGGCGCGGCTCACCAATTGCGTGAAGCTCGTGGCCCCGGTCTCCGCCATCACACCGCTTAAGCGGCTTTCAATCAAGTAGTCTTTCGACTGATCGAGGGCGATGGCGCATACAGAGTAAATGTATTGCGCCACTGTCTGCCGCTCTTCGGGAAGGAGCTTGATCATACGCGGACCTCGCCGATCGCCCGGACTATCGTGCCGGCGATTTTACTAAGCGGGACGACCGTGTCGATAACGCCCGCGAGAATGGCCTCCCGCGGCATCCCAAAAACGACGCAACTGGCTTCGTCCTGCGCGATCGTAAAGCTGCCGCTCCGCTTCAACATGCGTGTGCCCGCCGTCCCATCGTTCCCCATGCCGGTCAGAATCGCCGCGATGGAGCGTCCCGGAAAGTTCAGCGCCACGGACCGGAACAAATAATCGACGGAAGGCCGGCAGGCATTCTCCGGCGGATCGTCCGTGATGCGGATAACGATGCCGCCCTTCTGCCCCGGCGTCACCTTCATCTGCTTGCCGCCCGGAGCCAGGTACACGCAATCCACCTCCGCCACTTCGCCGTTCTGCGCTTCTTTCACCCGAATGGAGCTCTTGCTCTGCAACCTCTGGGCGAGCGCCTCCGTGAATAACGGAGGCATGTGTTGCACGATGAGAACCGGCGCGCCGATTTTCGGCGGCCACGCCGGCAGCACCTCCGCCAGCGCCGTTGGGCCTCCCGTTGAAACGCCAATGAGAACGATAGGCGCGCCAGTCCGCTCTGGCGTCCGGGCCGGGGCGGAGACCGGCGGCAACGCAGTTTGACTCGCCGCCATCGCTTTCCCCGCCGGGGTCTTAAGAATTGAACGGATCTCGCGCTGGCGGGCCAGTGTCTGGATTATGGGGCGCAGGTTGTCGCGAAGCTGCGTCAGGCTCTCGTTCTGCGATCGTCCCTCCGGTTTGGTGATGAAATCGAAGGCTCCCGCCTCGAGCGCTTGAATCGTCATCTGGCCACCCTTGACCGTAAGGGAACTAAGCATGATCACGCTCGTCTTTTGAGCGGACACGCGCATCGCCTCCAGCATCTCGATGCCGTTCATCTCCGGCATTTCGATGTCGAGCGTGACAACATCCGGCCGCAGCGCGGCGATGCGCGCCAACCCCAATTTCCCGTTCGATGCCGTGCCTACCACCTCCACACCGGGTATTCCGGCCAGCGCGTCCGAAATAATCCGGCGGAAAATGGATGTATCGTCTACTACAAGAACTCGCGTATTCATCCGGATTAACCAGCCGCCTCTTTGCTCATAACGCGCTCTCGTTCAAGACCTCGCCAAACTGAGAGTCTCCATGGGAGGTGTCCCGGCGCGAAAACGCGCGACGGTCGCCTTGAGGTTTTCCGCAACCTGAGAAAGTTCATCGGCGCTCTTGCGGACATGATCGCTCCCCGCAGCCATTTCCCGAGCCGACTGATCGACGCTCACGATATCTTTGGCAATCTCGCGCGATACATGCGATGTTTCCGCCACCCGCGTATTTGCCTCCGTGACGCCACTCGACGCTTCGGCAATGTTCCGCGCGATATCTTTGGCCGTGGTCGCCTGTTCTTCGATGGCGGCCGCAATCGACGCCACAATAGCGCTCACATCCAAAATGATTTGCGAGACTTTGCCGATCTCAGCGATTCCGCCTTCGGTGGCGGACTGCACGCTTGCAATGCGGCCCTTGATATCCTGGGTCGCGGCGGCCGTCTGTTGCGCCAGGGCCTTGATTTCTGTTGCGACCACCGCGAATCCTTTTCCGGCCGACCCCGCCCGCGCCGCTTCGATGGTCGCGTTGAGCGCCAGAAGATTGGTCTGCGATGAGATCTCCGTGATGGTCTCCGTGACCTTGCCGATCTCGCGCGCGGCCACGCCGAGCTGGTCGATCTGCTCTGTGATGCGGTCTGCCTGGCGCGTGGCTTCATCGGTAATGCGGCGCGCTTTTTCGGAGTTCTGCGCGATCTCGCCGATGGTCGATGTCATTTGCTCGGTAGAGGTAGAAACGTGCGCAAGATTGGCCGTGGTTTGCTCCATGCCCGCCGCCACTGAAGAAATGTTGGAACTCATCTGCTCCGCGGCCGCCGAGACGGAGTGCGCTTTATCGGAGGCGTGGCGGGAACCGGAGGTCATTTGCGAGGAACTGGACATCAGCCCGGCCGAGGAAGAAGAGAGCACCTGAATGCCGCCGAAGATCTCCTGAATCATCTTCCTCAACGCCGCGATCATGGCTTGCTGGGCCCGCGCCAGCGTCCCGATTTCATCGCCGCGCGCCTGCGATTCGGGGGACGCATCCTGCGACAGGTCGCCCTCGGCGATACGGCCTAAGTGGGCGACCACCCCGCTGAGCGGCGCGGCGATCCCGCGAGTGAGAACGAATCCGCCGAAAATCGCGCCCGCAATCGCGAGCAGACTGCCTCCAATGAGCGCGGTCCAGATTATGCTCGAAGTTTGTTTGCGGAGTTTTTCATTTTGGGCGGCTTTGTCCATCTGAAATTGCGACGCCACTTTCGCCTTCGCGCGGAGACTCAGCTTGCCCAACGGCAGTCCGTATTCCCGCGTTGCCTCCGCATACTTGCCCTCGCGCAGGTGGGCGATAATGCTGTCGTTCGCCTCCGTTCTCTTGACGGTGATCCCGGTCATTTCCGCGGCATGCCGGATGGATTCCGGTGTATTCACCCCCGCCTTGAACTCTTCGAGCGCCGCGTCTCGATTCTTTCTACAGTTGGCTTCTTCTTTCAATAACGCGTCGCTTGCATTTCTTGCGATGACCATCTTTCCGACGGCGATACTGATATTCGCCTGTTCACTCGCAATGGTTGCCGCCAGTTGCGACTTCGCAAGCCTTTCGATGGTGTCTTCGGTCAGCCGCTGGCTAACGCGAAGTCCCCATAGAGAGAGCGCGGACAGGCCGGTCAAAAGCAAGACGGTTCCGCCCAGCACGAGGCCAATCTTCTTCCCGATTTTGATGTTCGCTAACACTGTCGTCTTCCATCCTTCACGCACCCTGAACCGCAATTAGTTCGAATCGATTTGCGCGATCTTTCTAGACCCTCACCGGAATCCCCACTTGAAAGCGAGCGACCGTTGCCCGCAGGCTTTCGGCTACGTTAGAAAGTTCATCGGCGCTGGAGCGGACATGGCCGCTTCCGGAAGCCATTTCCTGGGCCGATTGGTCGACGCTGACGATATCCTTGGCAATCTCGCGCGATACGTGCGATGTTTCCGCTACGCGCGAATTGGCATCCACAACACCCACGGACGCCTCGGCGATGTTCCGTGCGATATCCTTCGTTGCGGCCGATTGTTCTTCGATGGCCGCCGCAATCGACGCCACAATCGCGCTCACATCCAAAATGATTTGCGAGATCTTCCCGATCTCCGCGATCCCGCCCGCTGTGGCGGACTGCACGCCCGCAATGCGCGCCTTGATATCCTGGGTGGCCGCAGCCGTCTGTTGCGCCAAGGCCTTAATCTCCGTCGCGACTACCGCGAAACCTTTTCCAGCCGATCCAGCCCGCGCCGCTTCGATAGTCGCGTTGAGCGCCAGAAGATTCGTCTGCGATGAAATTTCGGTAATCGTTTCCGTCACCTTGCCGATCTCACGCGCGGCCACGCCGAGTTGGTCGATCTGCTCCGTGATACGGGCCGCCTGACGCGTCGCCTCAGCCGTGATCCGCCGCGCTTTTTCAGAGTTTTGTGCAATCTCGCCGATCATGGCGGTCATCTGCTCGGTGGAAGAAGAAACGTGCGCGAGGTTCGTCGTGGCTTGTTCCATACCCGCCGCCACCGAAGTAATGTTGGAACTCATTTGTTCCGCGGCCGCCGAGACGGAGTGCGCCTTATCGGAGGCCTGCCGGGAACCGGA
>JBEKUT010000369.1:0-7418 GCA_049514735.1 Bryobacteraceae bacterium | reverse complement strand
CGCCGATTTACGTCACCTCCGTCCTCGCGGGCGAAAAGAGCGGCGCGCTCGGCGAAGTCCTGGACCGTTATATTACGTATCAAAAGCTCGCCCTCGCCATCCGGAAAAAATTGATCACGTCGCTGATTTATCCGGCGCTGCTCTTCACCATGGTCATCTGCCTGATGGTCTTCCTGGTCACTTACGTGGTGCCCAACTTCGCCGAGCTGTACCACAGCATGCAGGCAAAACTGCCCATGGCTACCGAGATCCTGATCGCCGTGGGCACCTCGGCTCGCAACTACGTCCTGGGCGGGTTTGTCGGATTGATTCTGGCAGTCGTCGCCTTCCGCTTCTGGTCCAAAACACTGGCGGGTCAGGAGCGCCTGGATCGCATCCGCCTGAAAACGCCGGTCGTCGGCGAAATCTGGATTAAGTATCAAGTGGCGCAGTTCTCGCGCGTGCTGGGGACCCTCCTGGTCGGAGGCATTCCGCTGGTGCAGGCGCTCGAAACCGCGGCCGCATCGCTGGGCACCAATCTCCTCAAGAAAACGCTCGCTAAAACTGGGAAAATGGTAAAAGAAGGACAGTCGCTGTCCTCATCGCTGCAACAAACTGGTATTTTCCCGAGTCTCTCGATCGACATGATCGAAGTCGGCGAGTCTACCGGAGCCCTTCCCGCCATGCTCACCAGCGTGGCCGAGTTTTATGAAGACGACGTCGCCAACCGCATGGCCACGGTACTTACGCTGATCGAGCCCGCAATCATGATTTTCATGGGCTGCTTCGTGACCTTTGTACTGGTTGCGCTCTATCTGCCGATCTTCTCACTAGCGGACACGTTGAGATAGGAATTCCATATGGCGACTACGGAACGCGTTAAGATGTTCGACCCAGGGCAGGAGACCGATCAGGCTCGTACGGTCGCCTCCCGCTACCGCTGCGAATTTGTCGACCTGCGCGAGGTCCGCATTGACCACGATCTATTCCATTCCGTGCCGGTCGACCTCATGTTCCGGTACAATTTCGTGCCGATCACGGGTCAGAACGGCACGCTTGAAATCGCGCTTGCCGATCCGCGCAACCTCAACCTGATCGACGAGCTTTCCATCCTCCTTCAGAAAAAGCTGAAGGTGAAGGTTGCGACGCTCTCGCAGATTTCGGACCTTCTCAAAAAGACCGAGCAATCGCAGCGCGTTCTTGAAGAGGTAACGGAAGGATTCACGCTCGACGTCGTCGCCGAAGAGGGAGACAGCGATGAAACCCTCTCCATCGACAAGCTGACCGCGTCCGACAGCGACATTGCGCCGGTCATCAAGCTGGTGGACACCACCATTTTCAACGCTCTCGAACGGCGCGCCAGCGATATTCACGTCGAAACGCGCGATCAGGAAGTCGCCATCAAGTACCGTATTGACGGCGTGCTTCACTACGCCATGCCGCCCATCGCCAAGGACTGGCATTCGACGATTCTGTCGCGCTTGAAGGTCATGAGCGAGCTCGATATCGCCGAGCGCCGCGTCCCGCAGGACGGCCGTTTCCGCGTTCGCTATAAGGGCCGCCTCATCGATTTCCGCGTCTCCATCATGCCCACGATCCACGGTGAAGACGCCGTGCTCCGCGTCCTCGACAAAGAGTCGATGAGCGAAAAGTTCGCCAAGCTCAGTTTGGAGGTCGTCGGATTCTCCGACAGCGATCTCTACAAATATCGCCGCTTCATCAAAGAACCGTACGGCATGGTGCTCGTAACGGGTCCCACCGGTTCCGGTAAAACCACTACGCTTTACGCAGGCCTCAGCGAGATCAAGAACGACGAAGACAAGATCATCACGATTGAGGACCCGGTCGAATATCAGATCAAGGGCATCACGCAGATCCCCGTGAACGAAAAGAAGGGACTGACGTTCGCGCGCGGTCTGCGTTCTATCTTGCGTCACGATCCCGACAAGATCATGGTCGGCGAAATTCGAGACCAGGAGACCGCGCAAATCGCGATTAACGCCGCGTTAACAGGACACCTGGTGTTCACCACCGTCCACGCGAATAACGTGCTCGACGTGCTCGGCCGCTTCCTGAACATGGGCGTTGAGCCGTACAATTTTGTGTCGGCGTTGAATTGCATTCTCGCGCAGCGGCTGGTCCGCATCATCTGTCCGCATTGCAAGCGGGAAGTGAAGGTCAGCGACGAAGAATTAATCGAAAGCGCTCTCAACTTAGACGAGTGGCGCAGCGTCAAGTTTTATGAAGGCGCTGGCTGCTTCGAATGCGGCGGTACTGGATTCCGAGGCCGTACCGCGATCCACGAGTTGTTAGATCTAAGCGAACGGATTCGCGAAATGATCCTCGAGAAGCGGCCGGCGTCTGAAATCAAACGCCAGGCCCGCGATGAGGGCATGACATTCCTGCGTGAATCGGCCACCGACAAAGCGCGCGCCGGCATCACCACGCTGAAAGAGATTAACAAGGTGACCTTCATCGAGGCCCGCGGCTAATGACCACGTTACCGAGCCGCGCGCGTGAGCAAGCGCCCGCGCCATTTCCGAGCCGTGACCGGAAGGGAGCGGGCATTCTCGCACCGTTACCGAGCCGCGCGCGTGAGCAAGCGCCCGCGCCGTTTCCGAGCCGTGACCGCAACGTGGAGCAGGCCATCGGTTTTTGTGGCCTGCTTATTTTGCCCACCCACGGTTTCCCATCCGTGACCGCCAGGGAGCGCAACTAATATGACCATCCCCTTCGCCAACCTCCTCAACGACCCCCCACCTTCCTACGCCTTCGAGCTCTCCGAAGTCGGCATCGCCTTCGCGCGCACCGGCTCCCAGGAGCAGTTGGGCTTCGAGCCCTATTCCGCGCCCGTCCTCAAAATCTCCCCCGTCCACGACAACGTCCAAGACGTAGAAGGCCTCCAGGCGACGCTCGACCGCATCGTCCCGCGAGACAACAAGAAGCGCCGCGTCGCCGTGATCCTGCCGGATTATTGTTCGCGCGTGGCCGTCCTCGATTTCGATTCGTTCCCCGCAGCCGCCGAAGAGCAGCTCGCCCTCGTGCGCTTCCGCATGAAGAAAAGCGTCCCCTTCGATGTCGACAGCGCCGTGGTCAGCTACTTCGCGCAGCCTCGCCAAGGCACGCAAAAAATCGACGTGGTAGTCGCCATCATGGCGCGTGAAATCGTGACTCGTTATGAAGCGCCTTTTCGGCTCTCCGGCATGCAACCCGGATTTGTGACCACGTCTTCTTTGGCGATGCTGAACGCCATCAACCCCGGCGGCATGACCCTGGTCGCGAAACTCGGCGGCCGCACCTTGAGCGCGATGGTGCTCGACGGCAGCGCCGTGAAACTGGTCCGTTGCGTCGAAATGGAATCGGCGGACCGTGACGAAATCGAGAGCGTCTTGCACCCCACCTTCGCCTATATCGAAGACGAGTTGGAAACGAAACCGGACCGCCTGCTATTGAGCGGATTCGGCGCCGACAGCCAGGACCTCGCGGAAGAATGGCAGGAGCAATGGTCGGCCGCCGTCGAACCGCTGCGTTCGCGCCGCGGGACGCCTTCGCAATACAACGCGGGCCTGCTCGGATACTTGGAGTCGGTTTAAGGATCAACTAAATGGCGATTAGAGTTCCAGTAAATCTCGCAACCGAGCCCTTCCGGCGGGACCGGCCGATTGTTGTCGGCACCGTCGCTCTCAGCATTCTGCTGATCGTGGCGCTGGCGGTGCAGATTTCCATTATTTTCTCCGAACGGGGCCAGGCGGCCGAGACGCGCATTCTTCTGGATCGCGTCACCCGGCAATTGAATCAGGTCACCGCCCAACAGCAGAAGCTCGATCTCACGCTCAATCAGCCTGCCAATTCGGAGGTTCTCGAAAAGAGCCTGTTCCTGAATCTTCTGATTCAGCACAAGGCCATCAGTTGGAATAAGCTCTTCGCCGACCTCGAAAAAGTAATGCCGCCCGACGTGCGGCTGGTCACCGTGCGCCTTCCGCAAGTGGATCGGCAAAGCCACGTTTGGCTGGACATGACGGTGGCCGCGAAAGATCCGGTCGCAATCCTCGAGCTGGTGAAGCGCTTTGAAAAATCCCCGCAATTCTCCGATTACGAATTGTTGAATACCTTGCCGCCATCGCAAACCGAGCCGTACATCCGGACTCGCATGAGTGTGAGCTATGCGCAGAAATTATAAGGCCGTCAGGGAGCGCTCCACCAACTCTTGCGAGCCACCACCGGCGATGAAGAACGCCGGCGCCCCATTCCGAGCCGTGACCGGCAGGGAGCGGTTGCTCAAGCCAGCGCATGCGCTCAGGCAGACCGCGTCGCCGTCCGTTTTGCCCGTGTTCCTCAGGAGGCCGCAAGATGGAATTTCTTAAAAAATTCAATTTTTCACTGCAAAATCCCACTTCCATCGCGCAGCTCGTAATCGGCGCGCTGGTCGCCGTGAATCTCGTCGCCGCCTATTTTATGGTGCGGCCGCCCGGAGGATCTCCCGAGGAATTGCAGGCCGAAGTGCGCGACACCACCGCCAAGCTGCATCAACAACGAGCGGTGCTCGAACGCACCAAACTCCTGGTCGGCAAGATCGAATCCGGTCGCCAACAAGGCGATCAGTTCCTTGCCAAATATTTCCTGCCGAGCGGTATCGCTTATTCCACCGTGTACGCGGACCTCATCGATCTCGCCAAAGACGCGCAGTTGAAGACCAAGGAAGGTACTTTCAACGTGGAGGAGATCGACGGCAGCGACACGCTCAGCACCATGACCATCACGCAGAGCCTGGAAGGCGCCTATCCGCAGTTGATCCACTTCATCAACGCGCTCGATAAGTCTCCCCGGCTGCTGGTGGTCGAAAGTCTGCAAGCCACACCGCAAGCGAGTGGCGGCCTCGCCGTTCAAATGAAGCTGCAAACCTACGTTCGGGAGGACGCCGCTTCTAAATGAATCTCTCAATGAGCGGGCTCGGCGCCGACAAGAAGAAGGTCGCGGCATTGTGCGGCCTTTTGGCCGTGGCAGGATATTTCTATTTTTCGGGCGGCTCTCCGTCCGATTCGGGATCTTCTTCCAGTTCCCGGCCTTCAGCTACCGGCGAACCGGCGCTCCTGACAAGTCCGCGCGTGCCGACACGTCAGATTTCCCGCATCGCGCAAGGCAAGAGCTTCCGCAACGCTGGAGAATTCAAGCCGACATTGAAATGGAAAAAAGACGAGATGCCGGACCGCAACAGTATCGATCCGACGCTGCGTCTCGATATGTTGGCGAAACTGCAGACCGTCAAAGAGGAAGGCGGCAGCCGGTCGATTTTCGATTTCGGCGCGGCAGCGCCTGCTCCAGCCGCGCAACTCGCGGGTATAAAAGAGCCCGCCAAGATCCTGATGGCCAGGAATTTCATCGGACCCAAGCAGCCCGGGCCTCCGCCGCCACCTCCAGTTCCTCCCAAGGCTCCGCCCGTGCCTCTTAAGTTCTACGGCTTCGTCAACCAGACTAAGGCCGGCGTGAAGCGCGCCTTCTTCCTCGACGGCGACGACATCATCGTTGCCAGCGAAGGACAGCTCATCAAGAATCGCTATAAAATCGTCCGCATCGGGATCAATTCCGCGGTGGTTGAAGACACCCAGTTCAAAAACGACAGCCAGCAGACGCTACCATTGGTAGAAGAGGTCACGGGATGAAACAGCCGCGCGGCAAGAAACGGGAACGGGAACGCGGGTTTGCGGTCCTTCTCATCTTTCTTCTGTTCTCTCTGGTGGCCATTTCTCTCTACATGGAAATGCCTCGCGTGGCGTTCGAAACACAACGGAACCGGGAGGAGCTAACGGTCGACCGCGGCGAGCAATACAAGCGCGCCATCCAGGTATTCGTTCGCGCCAACAAGCGCTATCCGAGCAAGATCGAGGACCTCGAGAGCTTCAACGACAAGCGCTATCTGCGGCATCGCTTCATCGATCCGATGACCGGTAAAGACGACTGGCGCTTCGTGCATGTCGGACCGAGCGGCCTGCTGACGGATTCGCTGGTTCCCACGAACAATAGCAATAATCCGCTGGGCAGCAAGGACGGCAAGAACCAGGATCAATCGGCTTCCAATTCGACAACGCCGGACGCCAACGCGCCGCCTCCCGATCCCAACGCGCCGAACGGTTTTAGCGCCGCGGCCGTGCGTCCCAGCGACACCATGAATCTCACCAACGTCGGCACTGGGCCGGCTCCCGGAAGCGATCCATCCCAACCCGGCGTCTTTCCGGTTGCGCAAGTCCCCGGCCAGCCCGGCGTCGCGCAATACCCTGGCCAGCCTGGCGTCCAACCGTTTCCGGGTCAACAACAGCCGGGCCAAACGTATCCAGGCCAGCCGGTGCAACCAGGTATGCAGCCCGGTTCGCAGCCTGGCATCCTGCCATACCCGGGCCAGCCCGGACAGCCGGTTCAATTTCCCGGCCAGCAGCCCGGCGTCACGTCCTACCCCGTCACCCTTACTACTCCCGGCCAGACCGATCCGAATACAGGCCAGCCATTCACTACGGCGCCACCGAACACTTCGAGCCCCCAGATGAATGCTCCGGGCGGGTTTCCGGGTGCCGCGACTTCCTCGAACTCCAATTCGAGCGGATCTTCGAACACCGCGATCGGCGCCATCAACAAAAGCATTTTCGGCGCGGCGCCCACCAGTGCGTTCAATTCTCCGCAGAACGGGATGGGCGCGGGCATCGCCGGCGTGGGCCTTCCCGCTGAGTTCAAAGGCAAGGGCATCATGGTGATCAAGGAACGCTCCAAGTATCGGGAGTGGGAATTTATTTACGATCCAAAGGACGACAAGAACGTTGTGGGCGCTCAGGCGGCCCAAATGAACCAGACTCCGATTCAAACCGGAAACGGACCCAACAGCTCGAACTCGACTTTCGGCTCCAGCTCGACCTTCAGTTCCGGTTCCAGTTTCGGTTCAAGCTCGGGCTCCGGTTCGACCACTGGCTCTTCCACCGGTTCAACTTCGGGCACAACTTCGCCTCCGAGTCAGCCCTGATCAGGGGAGCTTGGGCCGCTCCAGATCGAATCGAT
This sequence comes from Bryobacteraceae bacterium, assembly GCA_049514735.1. GTDB lineage: Bacteria > Acidobacteriota > Terriglobia > Bryobacterales > Bryobacteraceae > JAICMB01. The sequence continues at coordinate 398 of JBEKUT010000369.1, read as the reverse complement.
CGGTTGTTCGCGCATACGTAGCGCCGGCCATGCGGCCCACCGCGTGAAGTTTTTCCGGATCGATTTTGCCCTGGTCGACGATTGCCGGGTCGATGTGAAACCGGAGCACCTCGCCAATCACGAGACTCCCGCCGAGAGGCTTGGGACTGATGTGGACAATTTGAACCAGCCGGCATTCCATCTGAATGTGGGATTCCTGGACGCGGGGAGGCACGACCAGATCGCTGGGAATTGGCGTGAGGCCGGAAGCTGCGAATTCGTCTACTTCAGGAGGATACTCGGCCGAGGCGATGTTCATCTTCTCGACGAATTCTTCGGACACGATATTGACCGTGAATTCGCCGGTCAGTTCGATATTGTTCAGAGTGTCTTTGCGGCTCGCATCGGCTGGGCGGATC
>JBEKUT010000368.1:0-8946 GCA_049514735.1 Bryobacteraceae bacterium | reverse complement strand
ATTATTTCATCAAGCCGGGATTTGCTGGTTCTCGGCGGCGGGGCAGGGGGTGTTACGGCGGCGATCCGCGCCGCGCAGCTTGGGATCAAGACGACTCTCGTAGAGGCATCGCATCATTGCTTCGGACGCCAGAAAGGCTGCACGACGCGGTGGGTTGATCCGACGCAGTACGATTGGCCGGCGGATCATTGGGATCGTGGGGTGTATCCCTGGGCTCCGCCGGCGATGCCCTTGCCTTGGGCGGAGCAGATTTCAAGCGTAATTGCGGCCGTTTGGGAGCGCGAGTTTCGGCGAGCCCGGGCGCGCTATCCGAACTTAACATTCCTGCCTCTTACGACTGTGCGTTCGATCGTTTATAGCTCGGGAGCCAGGCTTGCGGTTATGTTGAGTGGATCTGTAAAGCCTGCCAGCTATGGAGCGGTGCTTATCTGCGTGGGATTCGGGATGGAAAAAGCTTCGCTCAGGGATTATCGCAGCTTCCAGTTCTGGGATTCCGATCTTCTCGAGAGCGCCGGATTAGGGCGAACGAGCATCAAACGTGTGCTGATTGCGGGAGGTGGAGACGGTGCGCTCCAAGATTTCTTGCGGATCACGACCGGGATGAAGTCGGCTCGCGAGCTGTTAAAGAGCCTTCCCGCAGACGCACAGGCGCTAGTTTCTTCGGCAATTCACAGCGCGGAAGACCAAGCCCAGCGAGCTGGAATTTGGTGCGAAAGACGACATGAACATGCGGTTTTTAAACGATTGCAGAAGGTCTACTTGGATCAGGTTACAGAGTTGCTCAAGGACGCCGGAGTAGAGAAAGCTTTGGATGATGCGTTGCTTAATTCGAAGGCTTTTAAGAAGATCACTCTCGCATATCCGTGCGATCATTTTTCGCGCTGCTATGGTCTAAACCGGCTACTGGTACTGCTCATCATCAAACACGCAGCCGCGAAAGGACTAGTTGCGTTTGAGGATCTCGCTTCAACTGGTGTGAAATCGGTGATTGGAGTGAGCCATGCATGTAGTAAATCGGCTGCCGCGTGTCACGGTCAGGAGCACGAGGTCAGCTTCGAGGCGTTTCCACTCTGCGCGTCTCCGGCCGGAGCCGCCACGAAGACGGAGATTTTCGACGCTGTTATATTGCGCCTCGGCGTCACTCCACCTGCGCCTTTTGCCGGTTCGCCGTTACTGTTTACCCGCCAAATTTTGCCCTATCACGCCTCGCAATAAATCGGGCTAAATATTGCTTCACTATTATCTGCGGATGCCCGCTTGCCTGTTGGGACCGCCCCGTTGGAGGACCTATCGAAAAAATCACGGGCTATTTCCGCTCCCTGCCGGTCGCGGCTCGGAGTGAGGCGCTTGCGACAGGCGGGCCAATCGAGGTCAATTGACGAGGGACCAGCCGCCTACTACGTTCATTTGCAGCCAGTTCCAGCCTTCCAGGACGGCGCCTCCGGGGCCGCCGTAGTAATGAACGGTGACCTGGCAGGTGGAGTCGTTGTGCCAGACGAGGTCGGGGACTCCGTCGTTGTTGAAATCTGCGGCGTAGACAACGTGCCAGCCCGAGACGGATGCCTGGTTTAGCCAGTTCCACCCTTGGTAAACCGCTCCGCCGGAGCCGCCGTAGTAATGGACTACGACTTGGCCGGTGGAATCGTTTTGCCAGACGAGGTCGGGGACCTGGTCGCCATTGAAATCGGCGGCAGCCGCGACGGTCCAACCGGATACTCCCGGGTCGAGCGTAGCCGAGCCCTGCTGGACGGCTCCTCCGGTCCCGCCGTAATAATGCACCACGACCTGGCGGGTTGAATCGTTCTGCCAGACGAGGTCGGGCACGCCGTCCCGATTGAAATCGGCAGCGCTGACGACGCTCCAGCCGGGCTCGCCCGGTTGGTCCAGCCAATTCCAACCTTGATACACAGCGCCACCGGCGCCTCCGTAATAATGCACCACAGCCTGGCGTGTCGTATCGTTCACCCAAACCAGGTCCGGCACGCCGTCCCGATTGAAGTCGGCAACGGCGGCGACGTGCCAGCCAGGGGCGCCTGCATAGTTCAGCCAGTTCCATCCCTGGTAGGTTGCGCCGCCGACTCCGCCGTAGTAGTTGACGGTGACCTGGCGCGTGGACGAGTTTTGCCAAATGAGGTCCGGAACTTTATTGCCGTCGAAGTCGCTCAAGATGGGATGCGTGCCGAGCAGGCCAAAGACTCCGACGCCGGAGGTAGTGCCGACGTAGACCTTGCCGTTCGCGACGGTGGGCACGATCATTTTATTTCCGCTTCCGAACGCATCGCGGCTGGACGCGGCCATGTTGCTGTTGTATAGCTCGGTGAGATTGCCGGCAGTGAAGGCGTGAAGGACGGCGTTGGCGGAATTTTCGGCCGCCCAGACGATGCCGTTCTGATTTCCGAAGGCCGATATCGACGGCGTGGCGCCGGGGTATTCGAAAGTCTGTGAGGTTGTGCCGGTTGGATTGGGCTCAAAGGAGCCGCCGCTGAATGTGAAAGCTTTGATATGGTCGCCGGAGCCGCCATAGTAGAGAACCCCGTCGAACCAGGCCGGCGAGGAGAAGACGGAGCCTACGGCGGATGGCAGTTCCTGAAACAGCATGTTTACGGAATGGAATTTACCCATGTTGGCGGTGTCCACGATGTATATGTTGCCGTCTTTGCCGGCGCCAACGGCGAGGTTGCGGGAAACGGACCCGGCATCGTTGAGCGGCGGCAAGAGCATTAGTCCCCCGGAGCCGAGATCCTGGTCCATGTTCGATTCGCCGACGGTGTTGGACATCGTGAAGTAGTCCGTAACCGCCAGCGAATTGCTCGCGGTGGAGAGCTTGACGATGGCGTTGCCGTAGTCGCCGTTGATGGGGAACCCGGCGTTGGTCAGCGTGGTATCGAAGGTTCCGTTGGCCATCAGCAGATAGAGCGATCCACTGGCATCGAAGGCGGGTCCGGCGCCGGCGGCCCAAATGGCGCCATCGTTGCCGTTGGGAGTCAGATCGATTACGGAGACGCGAGAGAGGTTCGACTCGTTGTAGCCGATGACCCAGCCATTATAGGGACCGATGTCGCAGTGGGATGCCCACGTGGTGTACACGACGCCGTTGACGAGCGCCAAGCCGGACCGTTCTTTGTACTGCTTGGGATCGAAAGTCTCGACTCCGCCGCTGCTGCCGGCGCCAGTACCCGGGAAGGTGGCTTCAATGTCGACGGGACCGCCGAGTTGTTCGGCGCCGGTCGAAAGATCGAGCGCGTGCAAGCGCTGGTAATAGACGTTTCCCGAAGTTTTCGACATCGCGACGGTGTAGAGGATGCCGTGGGGGCCGATATGAGGATCGATGACGGGAGTGGAAGTAATACCGATCTGCGGCGTGACCTGACCGCAGCCGCGGGCGTCAGAGGTGGTCTCGCTATTCCCGAGCAGCGAGACATGCCAATACTGGGTTCCGGAATCGGCGTCAAAGGCGTAAGCGCTGTCGTTCTCCGTCACGACGAAGAGCGCGTTGTGGATGCCTCCTCCGATGGCGAGCGAAGGAACGTAGAGCGGCTGCGCGTCCACTTTGCCGTCGACATTTATGATGAATAGTTTTCCGAAAGAGGTAGTGTTTACGTTGTCGGGCCGCAGCGCGGTTTCGTTGAGGTTCTGTCCGGTTCGAGCGCTATCGTTGTGCCAAGTCAGGACTTGGGCCGGCACCAGGGCCGGCGTTGCAAGCGTCAAGAGGGGCGTCATCAAGAGGCAAATCTTGTAATTCACGGTATAAGTTAGAGTGTTACGGCCCAGGAATTGGTTCTCGGGATTTTGCCTTAGAAATCACCTCAAGCTATTGGCCGTAGGGTAACCTAGGGACAAGCCCGTATGGTTAAATCGACGTATCTGTATGATAATAAAGTTACTTAGGTAATCTTTTTCGAAACGATACGGAAAAAATTTCCCAAATATGTCAAACTTAGTCGATAGATCAACAACTTACACCTGCTGGCACCGCAGTTGCTCCGCAGGTACCTCGAAGGAGAGAGGTTTATGACAACTTCTAGAGCACGCGTGGTACTCGCGACAGTTGCAACGTTATCCCTGGGAACCTGGGGCTGCGCGACGAAAAAACACGTCCGTGAAGCAATCGCGCCTGTCCAACAGCAGGTAAATCAAGTTCAAAAAGACACGGCAGCGAATAAGACGGCGATTGGCGACCTCGACCGGCAGGTAGCCAGTGTGGATGAAAAGGCGCAAGAGGCAGGCCGCAAGGCTCAGGATGCCGCAAACGCCGCCGCGCAGGCCAATAGCGCTGCGCAACAGGCCTCGAATCAGGCGAACTCGGCGAATACGCTGGCGCAACAGGCCATGAGTGGCGTGAGCAACGTAAATAACCAGTTGCAGAACCTCGACAACTATAGTTTGGCGAACACTCTGCAAGTTTACTTCAAGGTAGGCCAGAGTGTGTTGTCGGACGAGGCGAAGCAGCAGCTCGACCAGGCTGTGGGCAACGCCGGCGGCATGCACAATTACGTCATTGAGGTGGAGGGATTCACCGACAAGACGGGCAGTAAGGCATACAATCTGGAACTGGCGCGGCACAGAGCCGATGCCGTGGTTCGATACCTGACTGTAGAAAAGAACCTCCCGCTACGCGACGTCCGCGAGTTGGGTGTTGGCGCAGAATTCCCGAATGCGGAGAATGGCACACGCGCGCAGCGTAAGGAGAATCGCCGCGTGGATGTGAAGATTTATGCGCTGAACCTGAATGGACAGGCTGGCACGAACTCGTCGAGTCAGGTGACTCCGAACGACATGAACCAAACGACGCCGACGGCGAGCGGAACGAGTGACCGGATGAACCGGACGACTCCGCAGCAGATGCCGCGGGCGACTACGAATCCGCCTCAGCTTTAAAACATCGTCAAGGCTCTTCCCGCCACATATCGCGGCCCGATCTTTTATAGGTTGGGTCGCGATTTTGTTTACGCTCGTGGCGTTGCTAGTTCGTAGTTGCTAGTTCGTCGTTGTTGGTTCGTTGTTTGTCGGTTTGATTAGCGCTCCATCACGGTCGCGGTTCCGAAACGCTGTCTGGTGCGACCAAAGTGATGGAACCCCGCGCGTGCCCGGGGCGGCTCGGAATCACGGCACTGGTCATTTGAAAAGGTGTTTTAGTGGCCTAGGGCGATCAGGACGCGCTCGGTGATCTCGCGGATTAGGGCGGGTAGAGAGGCGTCTAGGGCGAGCGTGATCGCCGCTTCTACGCGCTCGGGATCGATTTGAGGCGGCTCAGGAGGCGGGACTGGGCTCACGACGGGCGGCGGTGTTTGGGCGACTTCCTCGGCGAACAGGCCGCGTGCCAGCTGCGCTTCGGTAACGAGAGGCTTGATGGTTTTCACCAAGAGCGACGCCTCGAATGGCTTCTTCAGTATCCCATCGCAACCGGAGCGCGCGGCTTCGGCTTCATCGAAAGGCTCCAGCAAGCCCGCGGTCATTATGATGCGGACGTGCCGGTACCTGGGGTGGGTCTTTACATAGCGGCAGATATCTAATCCGGATTTACCGGGCAGAAATGCGTCGGCAAGGATCACGTCGGGGTCGGCATCGTCGAGGCGCAGGATAGCGGTGTCGCCATCGGTGAGGCTGACAACCTCGAAACCTTCTTCGCGGAGGATTCGCTCCCCCATGCGCTGGGCATGGGGGCTGTCATCCGCGAGCAGGATACGGCTCACTGATTGGCCGGGGGCGTGGCAGGCGTCGACGCGGGGGCCGGCGGGGTGGCCGCGGCAGCCGGCGGCTGAGTCTGTTTCTTGTTCTTCTTTTTCTTCTTGGCCGTATAATTCGCGTTTTGCGGCAGCGGCTCGTTCGGTTTCGCCTCCGATGGTGTTGCGGCCGCGGCTGGAGTCGGGGCCGCGGGTGTGGCGCCTTCGGCGGGACTGCCAGCCGCTGGCGGCGCAGTGCGTGCGTCGGGCTGAGTATCGAGGGCGGAGGTGCCTGTTACTTGCGAAGCCGTGACGTCGCCGCTGAAACCTGTGGCTCCGGCCGGTATCGGCACGCTGGCGGGAACGGTCGGGTTCATGGTCGTCATGGTCGGATTACCGGTCTTGGCGGCGGCGCTGACATCGGGGCCACGCTTCAGGAAACCGCTGGACTTTCCAATGAGGCTCAGCTTGGGGCGATGAGCCTGATCGTACTGCATACGAGCGACGGCCGCAGGATCGGGCTCGGGTACTGGCAATTCCATTTCCTTAAGCCTTTTCTTAGCCTCGTCGGCGTAGGGGCTCAGAGGATACTCGCGCACCAGGCGCGCGTAGGCCTCTCCACTTTTGGCGCGGAAGCGGCTGCCCATCTTGCTGTAGGAATCGCCAAGATCCATGAGGGCCAGATCGGCTTTGCTGTAAAGCGGATACTGATCCACGAGCCGTTGCAGGCGGTTCGCGGCCGCGGGATTGCTGCCCTTGTGATGATAGAAATAGCCGACCTCGTATTCGCCCTCGCCGAGCGATTCCTGGATGTTGCGCAGAAGCTGCTGCACCTCAGGAACAAACTTGCTGTTAGGGAACTGGACCAGGAGTTGGCGGCACTCGTCTTCGGCGCGCACAGCCTGGAGGGTGTCGCGATCGGACTTGTCCATCTGCTTGTAGTGAATCTGGCAGATTTTCATTTGCGATTCGGCAGCCTCTTCCATGGTGGGGTAGAAGAGGATGAAATCCTTGTATTCGGCTTCGGCCTGGGCGAAGCCGTGCAGGCCACCTTCGCGGAACCAGCTATCGGCGATCGCGAGCTTGGCCTTGGCGAGGAACTCGCTCTGATCGTAGGTGTTGATCAGCGTGTTGAGGGTGATGCGAGCGACCTCATAACGGCCATGTTCGATGTCGTTAACGGCTTTGTCGTAGAGCACTTTGTCGGGCTGCTTGGTGTCCTTCGAGATGGGGTTGTCATACTTATGGCGTTTGAACCCGCATGAACTGAGCAGTGCCGCTAACGTTAGTAAAATCGCAAAATTACGAACCATAAAACTCACTTCCTGTTTGGTCTGGCAAGGCCGAATCAGATTCCTACCAAGTTCGCCTCTCTGGCCGTGCGCTGCATTTCCTGAAACGCCGCCTTGGAATCGGAAGCGTGAAAAATAGACGACCCTGTGACGATCCAGTCACACCCCGCCCGCACAGCGTCGGCGACATTCTCAATCGTTATACCACCATCGATCTCGATGGCGAAGCTTAAACCGAGCTCTTTGCGCTTACGGGCCAGTTCCCGCACCTTTTTCAGAGCGTTGGGGATAAACTTCTGGCCGCCAAAACCGGGATTCACGCTCATGATTAGCACATAATCGACCAAGTAAGTACAAAACATCTTCGAGCAACGATACCGGAGTGGAAGGATTCAGTACGACACCGGCGAGGGCGCCTTCGCTTTGGATCATGCGCAGGGTGCGGTCCAGGTGAGGACAGACCTCCTGTTGTACGAGGACGTGGTCGGCGCCGGATTGAATGAAGATAGGAGCATAGGTATCCGGGTCGGTAATCATTAAGTGTAAGTCCAATTTTAGCTTGGTTACCTTACGGATGGACTCGACCACGGGCGGCCCGAGGGTGAGATTAGGGACGAAGTGGCCGTCCATGACATCGACGTGGAGGATGGAGGCGCCGGCCTGCTCCATACGAGCGATTTCCTCGCCTAGCCGCGTGAAATCAGCGGCCAGTATAGATGGAAGTATCTCAACCATTTGGCGGGGCTCCAGTCATGCTAGCACAGCGGCAAAAAAGCCATCGCCGGGATCGCGGCCGGGGATACGCCAAGTGGTAGCCCAATCGCCGGGAACGGTCGCGATGACGTCTTCGTTCTCTTCCTTCTCGAGCGAGCAGGTGGAATAGACCAGGCGGCCGTTTGGTTTTAGGTGCGTCACGGCATTAGCCAGGATTTTAACCTGACGCTGGTGCAAGTCGAGCAAATCAGAGGGTTTGACGCGCCATTTGATCTCCGGGTTGCGGCCCAGCGTGCCGGTGCCGGAGCAGGGGGCGTCGACCAGGATGCGGTCGAATTGGGTGGTGAAGGGGAGCGGGAGGGTGGCGTTAAGGACGACGCGGCGGCAGTTTTCGGCGGGAACGTCACGGAGACGGTGCAGGTGGAGATCGCAGGCGATGGCCTGGACGCCTTGCTCTATCGCTTGGGCGGTCTTGTTGCCGGGGGCGGCGCAGAGGTCTAAGAAGGTCTGGCCGGGAGCGAGGTCGAGGAGGGGGACGATCGATTGGGCTCCTATGTCCTGGGTGCGGCCCGTGGAGGCTACTGTTGTCTCGGCTGGTTGTAGGAAGGCTTGCGCGATTTTGTTGGCGGTTGCGGGATCGAAGTGCTGGTCCCAGCGGTCGAGGAGCCATGGGGGGGTGGATAGGGTGGTCGCTCTATCAGGCCATTCGACCGGGTTTTTACCGGCTTTGCGGAGGATCGCGTTTACTAAGCCGGACGCCGATTGTTTTCTTGCCCGCTTGATTAGCTCCACGCTTTCGGCGACGGCGGCGTGGGCGGGGATGCGGTCCAGGTAGCGGAGTTGGTAGAGGCCCATGCGCAGGGCGACGCGTACTTCGGGGTCGAGTTTTTTGGCGGTGTAGAGGGAGATGAGGTAGTCGAGTTGGAGTTGGTAGCGGAGGGCTCCGAAGACGATTTCGGCGGCGAGGCCGGCGTCGCGGGTGTCGAGGTTCTTGGATTTGGATAGGAGGAGGTCGGAGGCGTAGGCACCTTCTTCGACTCGGCGGAGGATGTCGAAGGCGGTGGTGCGGGCGGGGCTTATGGGCATGCGGGGGAGGAGGACAGGCCAGAAGAGGACAGGGTCGAAAATGCGGCTTCTCGAGTTATCCACATCTTCGGGACAACCGCTCCCTGCCGGTCACGGCTCGGAATGCGGCGCTCGTGATATGGCACATTTTCATGAAATTTCGCGGGCCGCAGGCCCATCCCAACAGGCCAGAGGAGGACAGGCCAGAAGAG
>JBEKUT010000367.1:0-14811 GCA_049514735.1 Bryobacteraceae bacterium | reverse complement strand
AAAGAATTAACCGACGGCCTGGCCCAGTCCACGACCTGGAACGGGAAAAGAGTGCGTGCTTTGCGTCCTTGGGCTGCGGAGGACATCGCGTTGCTGGAAGCGGTCAACCGCGGCGAATTCACCATCAATGGCCTGCGCAACCGGGATCTGCAAGCGCTCCTATTTTCCACTCCGGCTGAGTCCGCGAAAGAAAAGCGGCGGCGCTCAGCCGCCATCAGCCGTAAACTCCGGCTCCTTCGAGCACACGGTCTGTTGCAAAAGGTCACCCGCACTCACCGCTATCAAATCACCCCCCCGGTCGCAAGGCCATCACCGCGCTCCTAACTGCGCGACAGGCTACACTCGCTCAACTCAGTTCTCTCGCCGCGTAAATCTTCGCGGGCGAACAAGATTTTGGAGATTAGTAACGTTCAAAAGGTGGGGTACTTCCTCCAAGACCTTCTGAAGGTGCCGCTTAACGTCTCGTTTATCCTTTATAAGCATGGCCCCTTTTCTTTCGAACTTCGAGATGTACTCGCTGCGATGGAATCTGAGCGCCTGATAGTATGGCAGCCGCAGCCGTATCCTTATGGCCCAACGATGACCCCAGGCCCCCTCGCTCCGTTTCTAGCGCGTGCTGAGACGCCAAAGACCTTCAAGAGCGAAATCGACTTTGTTGCGGAGCGGCTGGCCTCAAAGAAAGTCGTCGATCTCGAAAAGATTGCTACCGCGCTCTTCGTCACCCTTGATCGAAGTGTCGCTTTGGAGCGCCGGGCCGAAGAACTCACGTTTCGGAAACCGCATGTGTCCCTACCAGAGGCAGAGCAAGCTGTCAAGGATGTTGACGAAATAATTGACGACGCAGTCGGTCGTGGAATTATTCGTAAAGTGGCGGCGGCGAATTCAGACCGCTTCGCAATTCAGCGCTAGTCTCATCCTTATTCGGCGACGTGTCTGCGGTAGTGTTGTCAGCGACCTCGTAGGTAGGCTTGACTCCAATTACTGGTCCTTTGAACGAGATCACTAGCCCATTCCTCAATGTCACTTGGTGGAGTCCGAGTGGAGTCCAAACCAAGTAAACGGCCGTTTTGGCGTCCATTTGGCGTCCAAATCGTGTGGACGCAAGTCTTTTGTTTTCAGTGGGGGCCTATCCGTAAGTAATAGATATTTGTTGCTTGGGGTGCAAGAGGTCCCGGGTTCAAATCCCGGCGGCCCGACCAAAAGCCTTCAAATCCCGCTGGAATTTTTGGTTACACAAAATATCTGCGTGAAGCCATATCGGCAACTCGCGCGTATTGTCTCCGGCGAGAGCGCCCGTTGATCCGAAATCTGCGCCGCCCGTCGAATGTCATCACTCAGGTTCCCGAATAGTTTTCTCGGCCGCTTCAGACACCATCTTTGCCTTGTGAGAACGGAGTTTAGGAGCCACGATTCGTCGCCAGAGCTCCTGCAGTTTGTGAAGTCGCGCGCCAAATGCCTCGAGCGTATCGTGAATATACAGGATATCCTTCGCACGATCCTCACGGTCGCGTTTTTGGTGAATGAGAACCTTTTGGGCGACGAAGCTCACCGGGTTCGCGATTTGAATCTTGGCCGCGAACCCGTCAGACTCGAAGTCGATCAACCACGGGTGATCGAGGAGAATCTCAAGGTCGCGCAAACGCTGAGAAGCGACGCCCGCAACGTCCATCGTTGCTTTGCGCCTTCCCCTGCGATCATAATCACTGCCGAGCAGGGGCGTCAGGAACTCCTCGTAGAAGCCAGAGGCTTCATCACCGAGATGGTAGTGCGTTGGAGGTGGCCGGCCGTCACCCATAAACTCTTCCAAAAAAACCGTGAGTTAGGAGTCGTGCACGAATGTCTTCTTCTCCGACAGGAAGTAAAGCAGGTACGGCGACGTCGGCATCCAGTGTGCTCAAGGGCGGGTAGTCCAACTCCTGTGCCTCTGGGTGCAGTCGATAGAGTTGGTGCGCCCAGCCTCCGACGATTACTACCCGATCAAGCCATGGTTCAAGTGCAGTAACGAGCTGCTTGAAAGCCTCAGGGTCTTGAACGCCATTCATCGTTGTTTCCCGAACAGCGGCTGAAGAACTCGACGCTGAATTTCGCGTGCTTGTTCCCGGCCTCGTGCTGGGTGCGTGGCGACGTCAAGCCACACTTGCAGCACATCGGACACTAGGACCTCTTCGCGCATCACCGCTGCACGGAAAACAGCTTCGCGATGAGACGGTATTCGGACAATCAGATCCGCGGGCCGGCCGGAGTGATCGATGGTTAGACCAAGGCGGTTTAGTGAATCTAGCGTTAGGTGTTCGAGGTAAATGTGCGCCGGGGTGCCTCGAACGAAACCCAAGCCGAGAGCATCCGCCGCGGCGAAAAGTCCCAGACAACATCGAGGCTGGTTGTGCATTTGCGGCGACGCGTATTGCCGCAAAGCCTTGTCCAACTGATGTTGCCCGCTTTTTATGAGCCAGCGAGCGGGAACCTCCTTCGCGGCCTCGCGGTTGCTGGAAGTCCACCAATCCAGCAATTCTTCGACACGAACGACTCTTAGATGTTCTTCGCCTTCGTCGAGGAATCCGAGGCGCGTGAGCTGATTCACGAGCCGAGAAGCGCTCATGATCGAAACGTTGGCTGCTTCGGCAAGGCGAGACGCGTTCCGAATCGGCGCTCTGGGTACATAGATGAGTGAGTCTGGGAGATGCTGACCCAGAAGGATCTTAAGCATCCATTGGTTTAGGTCGGAGAATAGGTCTGGGAGGCGTGGCGGGGAGGCAATACGACGCTCCCTGTGCCGAGGAAGCTTCGCGTCGAGTCCTTCAAGGCCAGCGCCGACAAACGAGCGGAACCCTTCGGCATCGATTACGCCTATAGCGACGTCAGGAGCGTGCTGTTCGGCAAACTGTTTAAGATGGTCTGCGACCGATGCTGGCACGTGCCTCGCCGCCACGACTGCCAGAGGAGCAACTGGTTCCGGAAACCGACGCGCCAGCGCCTGCGCCTGAAGAATTGCCTGAGCGAGGAGGGGGATCAATCGATCGCGTCGGCCTTCAGACGCCGTCTTGACCTCAACGATATATTTCTTGTCCCCAGCGGTAACGACTAGATCCGCTTGCATATCTCCAGCCAACGGATGCCGTCGAACTCGCCAGCCATTTTTTCGAAAGATGTCAACAAGAATTCGTTCGAACCCAGCAGCATCAGCGACCGCCATACCGCCATGTACCTTTCACATGGCCGTGTTGGTTCACCCGGCCATGTTATTTGACACGGCCATGGTAGCCCTTGCCGCTCCCCGTGTCAACACTGTATGACGCGATTGTCGCGGCGCTCCCGAATTTCGATTCCAACGACCGCGGGCGGCCTCCCGCTGGCCGGACGATCGCTTATATGAAGAGACAGATCCAGGAACCATCCGGAGGAGGCGATCGCGGATTTTGAGGAAGCGCTGCGGCATTGGGTGCCGTGGTCCGGCCCCGATTGGCTGGAGGATTGTCTAGGCGATGCCTATCTGAAGCTCGGGCGGGTGGATGAAGCGATCGCGGAATATCGGCGTGCCTTGGGCTTTATCCCGGCCCGGCGCTAACACGTTTTCACCTCGCCGAGGCGTATCGCCAGAAGGGCGAGCGGGCGAGCGCGGCCGTCGAGTATCGCCGCTTCCTGGAACTGTGGAGCCAGGCCGACGCTGGAATACCGGAAGTGGCCGCTGCCCGGCCTGGCAATTATCTTCCGACAACCGTGAAATAGAAGTCGCCAGCGTCCTCGCTCTCGCCACTTGCTGTGATTCCATGAAGCGTAACCATGTAATCTCCAGCCGGCAGCAGGCGCGCCGGCACCACGACAGCGGCTTCACGAGTATCCTGCTCGAACACTGTGGCGCCGTCGAGCGTTTGCAGGGAGACCCGGTAGCGCGGATACTTCTCTTTCGTGTTGGTTTGAAGCTGCAGCCGCACCTCGCCCGTATCCGAGGGAATGATCAGGCGCTTCGGCCCGCTGCTGTCGCGCAGCAAACCCGGGACGAGAACGAATCCGAAAATGGAAGGCTCGGCCGGGCGCTTGGCGAGCGTCTGCTCCATTTCGTGAATGCGGCTCTGTTCCTGTTCGAGCCGCTTCGTCAACTGATCCTGTTGCACGCGCGCACCGGCCAACTGCCGTTGTGAATCGCTCTCGACGGATCTCCGCGCCGCTTCCAATTGTGCGACCTGGTTCTGAAGCTGGATGGTGTGGAGAATCAACCACGATCCTCCCACGATGACCAGCAGTGCCGCGGCTGCGGATGCATAACCGAATCGCATTCCCGGAGCGCCGGCTGCGACGAAGCCTAGGAAAGACCCCCACCATCCCCGTTTTTCTCGCACTTCCGGAGCCGATGCGGCCGACGCTTCATAGAGTTTAGTTAAGACCGACCCCGCAAGCGCGGCTCGCTCCCGCTCAGCATCCGAGGTCAGGAAACGCTTTTCGAAGCGCTCCCGCTGGTCCCGCGTCAAACCGCCTTGCGCGTATTCGTACCGCAGTTCATCCTCCACCGCCAGAAGCAGTTGGTAGAATTCGTCGTCGTTGAAGAACTGCCGCTCCATTTCGAGCTGCTGTTCTTCCGCCAGCTCGCCGAGCAGGTAGCGGATCAGCAGTGCGTCCTGGTCAGTTTTTTTATTCATGGCTGGATACTCACCGACTTAATGGCCAGAGCCGGAATTCATTTCAAGACCCCGCCTTCCTGGTGCATTCCGAGATGCAGGTTTCCAGCTCTCCGCGAATCCGGTGGGCGCGAATCCGAAGAGCATTCAGAGGGATGCGCAACTCCTCGGCCAGTGCGTTTCGCCGGGCGATTCGCGCGCCCCCCTCGCCCCGATGGTACTCAGTAATCAACTTGAGCTGCTGTGGCGGGAGGCCGTTGACGCAAGCGTCCAGGCATTCCAGCCGCCGCTCCCTTTGAGCCTGTTCCGTCGCGCGTTCGCGGTCTTCCGTTGGATCGGCGCCGATGTGCTGCGCCGCTGGCGATTCATCCAACGATTGCGTAGCGTGCTTTTGCGCCTCCTTCCAATGCTCGCGCAGAACGTTGATCGCAATTCCATGGACAAATGGATAGATTTCCTGGCCGGGAACGGCGGTTCCGTCACCCAATCTTCTCGCGGCCCGGTCCAATGTGCGGTCGGCGAACTCTTCCGGGGTGGCGCACCCGCGCCATTGGAAGAATTTAGTGAGTTTCTGGCGAACCTGTTCGTACTTTTCGCCGGCGCGTTCCCGGTCCGGATCGAGTTGCCGAAGCAGGAGGTCGAAGGAAGCCTGCGTGACCACCCAGTCTTTCTTGAGCGCGGGGACTCCGTCCATGATCTCGGATAAGTATACTCCCAGTCTGTCTGGCCCCCCCGATCAATTCGCAGTGTGCCCAAGATCTTCATTTCCATTTGCCGATATAGCTCAAATGGACTCATGGTTTTGTTACGATTTGAGCTTTACCAAAGATTTAGTTCTATGGTACCGGAGCAATCGCGAAGATTTGAACGCCAGAGGTCTTGATTTCGATGTTCGAATTGACTAACATAGTTGTTCTCTTGATCGGCCGCGCGAACCCGCACCGACTATCCGATCCGCTTTGTTCGGTTCAAACATCATCAGTTTCTGGAGCTTTTTTATGTTACGCCGCTCAGCGTTTAACGGAATATCTGCCCTCTCATTCTGCCTCTTCTTGTTTACCTTAGATGCAAGTTCCCAGGTTCTCACGCTGCCCTACAATCCTGTAACAGCGGAATACAGCAACGCTCTCGATAAAATAATTTTCATCGCCGCTAATCCCAACCAGCTTCATATTTTCGACCCCTCGACAAGCACCGATACAACGGTCAACCTTCCCCAAACGCCACTAAGCCTTTCGGTCAGTCTGGATGGACTTCACGCGGCCGTTGGGCACGACGCACTCATCTCTTACGTGAATCTGCAAACTGCTTCGCTGGAGAAGACGATCGCCGCAACAGTAACCGTAAATAGTCTGGTTCTGGGGAACGACTATGTCTATGTTTTGACCTACGACAGCGGCACGATTTCGATCCAAATCTCCACTGGCACGACCAGCACTCACGGCGTGTATGACGGAACCGCGGGGCGGCTTCATCCCAGTGGAACGGCGATTTACACCACCGATGACGGTAGTACGCCCGAAAACGTGGAAGATCTCAATGTTTCGACTGGACCTGTTACCTCTGCAAACCGGGGACTTTATTTCGGCGACTATGGAGTATGCGGGGGCGTCTGGTTCTCTCCGGATGGCCGCCGTATCTATACGGGCTGCGCGACGGTCTATCAAGCCTCTCCGCAGGACGAGCCGTCTTTCCAGCTGGTGGGCAGTTCAATGACGCTGGATACGAACTTGGATAGTCTATATTGGACGACCCTGCAAGGTGCGACCAAGATCCAAAGCCTGACGGAGTCGGCCGCACTTAGCCGTGTCGCGGCGATTCCGAACGCCACTTCGTACACCACTCCTCCCGTGAATGACAACCAGGTCCTTCTCTACGACAGCGCTTATCTCGAGCCTGCCGGAACTTTCCAGCTGCGGAACTTCACCGCGAATGGCAATAGCTACCAGGCACATGGCAAGCAGGTCTTCTTTAATCAAGGCTCGACCGCAATGTATGTCGTGATGCAGGCCGACAGTGCTTCCGGCCTATCGAACGATTTCGCCGTGCAGGTTTTCCAGCTTAGTAATCCAACGGCCTGCTTGCCGGCCTTCAACTCGGCCAGCGCTACGGCGGGGGCTTCCGGCACGATTGCTACGGCCGGGATCACGGCTCCCGCGACCTGTATCTATCAGGCGTCCAGCAATTCCAATTGGATTCAGGTGGCCTCCGGCGCGTATGGTTCGGGAAATGGCACCCTCACCTATATCGTGCGTCCGAACTCAGGCGCCGATAGGACTGGCACAATCACGCTCGGAGGTCAAACGTTTACGGTGACACAATCAGCCGCTGCGATGCCACCTAACGCGCTCGCACCTCTGGGGTACTCGGTTGCTGGAGCAGACTATAGTAAGGCCCTCGACAAAGTAGTCCTCATTGTTTCGAATCCAAGAGAACTGCACATTTACGATCCCGTCAGCGGTTCCGGCCAAACCGTGGCGTTGCCCAAGACGCCGTTCTTCGTCTCGGTCAGCCCGGATGGCCTGTCCGCGGCGGTCGGATTTGACGGATGGGTTTCGATCGTAAATCTCTCCACCGCAACCGTAACGTCCACTCTTCAGTTATTCACGGATGTGCACACGATCCTGCTGGCGGGCAACGGATATTTCTATGCATATCCGCAGAACACTGTTGGCGAGCTCTTTTCCGTCCAGATCGCGACGTCGACGATCACGATGACCCCCGCAATCTATGCGGGCCGTTTTCCCCAACATCAGCCAAGGACCCGCGAGCTACATCAATGAAAACGTCCCCGGCCGTTGTGCCCCTTTCTGGCTCTCCGAAGACGGCGCTCGCATGGTGACCTCGTGCGGCAAAGCATTAACCACTTCACCCGTACAGTCGCTGGACCTGCAGTATAACGGGTCGCTCTCTAGTGCAGCTTCCATCCAATGGGCGTCCGAGTCTGACATTTTGCACTCGACATTCTTGATTCCAGCTGTGGTGTTCGGTGGACCGAATACTGCCGACACATATGTTCAGACTTATGGCGACACATATCTCGGCTATGCGGGCGAGTTATCGCTGGCTTCGTTTGTGGCGGGATCGACTTTATACGCTGGTCATGGCCGATATGTCTTCCACAACGCCGCCGCTGACAAATTGATCGTCCTGGAACAGGCGGATTCCAGTGCTAGTTTGGTAGCCGATTACGGCGTCACAGTTTACCCACTTACTACACCCGCCTCGGGCTGCAGTTTTACTCTAGGAGCTAATTCCGCGGGCCTTTATGCAGCGGGAGGGCTGGAAACCGCAAGCGTCACTACAGGCGGGAACTGCATTTGGGAATCGGCATCGAATGCATCCTGGATCGGCGTAGATTCTGGGACGGTCGGTTTCGGAACCGCCGCGATCACCTATACGGTCGCGCCGAATTCAGGCGCAGGTCCCCGCAGCGGCACGCTGACCATCGCGGGACAAACATTCACGGTCACGCAGGGGGGGCAAGCGCCCCTTTTGAGCATCCGGGAAACACACCTGGGGAATTTTATACAAGCGCAGCAGAACGCGACGTACACAGTTCTGGTCTCGAATGCCGCCAATGCCGGACCAACAAGCGGCACCGTGACCGTGACCGAAACTGTGCCCGCAGGTCTTACTCTTGCTTCCATGATCGGCAGCGGGTGGACTTGTGCGGGAAATACCTGCAGCAGGAGCGACGCTCTGAACGGGGGATCCAGTTATGCTCCAATCACGGTGACAGTAAACGTCGCCGCGAACGCAGTCTCACCGCAGGTGAACTCTGTGTCGGTCTCGGGCGCCGGATTCGCGACTGCCAACGCCACGGACTCAACGACAATCACGACTACTCATGTGCTTGACGATTTCTACGGCGATGACACTCCGGATCTCGTTTGGGAGAACGACTCGACGACTCAAGTAAGTGTCCATTATTACGGCGGACTCGGTGGCGCCGTGTATCAAGGTTGGAACTGGCTCGATCAAAACGGCGCCCCTGGATGGCATGTCGCCGCTATAGCAGACTTCAACCGGGACGGTCATCCCGATCTCGTCTGGCAGAACGATTCCACGCGCCAAGT
The DNA here is from genome assembly GCA_049514735.1 of Bryobacteraceae bacterium. Lineage (GTDB taxonomy): Bacteria > Acidobacteriota > Terriglobia > Bryobacterales > Bryobacteraceae > JAICMB01. Next base: position 6,119 of record JBEKUT010000367.1, on the reverse strand, counting down.
TGTAGTGCACTATTACGGCGGCGCCGGAGGAGCCACGTACCTGGGATGGAGCTGGCTCAATCAGGCCGGCGCGCCGGGGTGGCACGTTGCCGGCGCGGCCGATTTCAACGGCGACGGTTACCCGGATCTGGTGTGGCAAAGCGATACCACGCGTGCCGCCACTGTTCATTATTTCGGCGGAAGCGGAGGCGCCACGGACCAGGGTTGGAAATGGCTCAACCAAACTGGCGCGCCCGGCTGGAGTGTCGTTGCCATTGCCGATTTCAATGGCGACGGCGTCCCCGATTTGGTCTGGCAAAACGACGCCACGAGTGCGACAACGGTGCAGTATTACGGAGGTTTGGGCGGAGCCACGGTGCAGGGTTGGAACTGGCTCAATCAGACTGGCGCAGCCGGCTGGCATGTGAAAGCAGCCGCCGATTTCAACGGCGACGGTCACCCCGATCTGGTGTGGCAAAGCGACACCACGCGTCAGGTCACGGTGCAGTATTACGGTGGACCCGGCGGAGCTGTCTATCAGAGTTGGAGTTGGCTCCAACAGACCGGGGTTCCGGGCTGGTCCGTGAAATAAAAGCAACCTGAATAGCCCGCAGCGCGGACGATCGTTCTCGTCGTCTGCGTGAAATGTTTTTTCGTTCCTGCCATTAGCGCAGTGAACACGGACACCGTGGATCGAAAAAAGGAGAACTCAAATGAAAAACACGACGTTTGCCGGCGTGATCTTCGCTCTCGTAGCCCTGAACGGACCGCTCAGCGCCCAATCAACCATGGAACTCATCCCCTTCAAGAACTTTCTGGAGAATGCCAAAACAGCATCCTTCGATCCAACGCGTCCGGGAAGCCGGGTGAAAGACGCCGCGGCGTTCGAAGAAATGCGCCGCCATCTTCTTACGATGTACCAGGGCGTCGATGCAAATCACACCTTCGTGCTCGATGGCGCGCACTTCGACTGCATTCCCGCCGCGCAGCAACCGTCGATCCGGATTCTGGGTCTCGAAGGCATGGCGGAACGTCCGCCTCAGTCTTTGCTTAAGGCCCCCGGCAAAGACCCGAAGGAGGCTGCCGGCGCCGCTTCGGAAGGTCCTACGAATCGCGTTGCGCCCTGGGACCGCACGAACACCGCCGATGAATTTGGCAATGCCGTTGGTTGCGATTCAGACTCCCTCGCGATGCGGCGGATCACGCTTGAAGACATGACGCGATTTCCGACGCTGCACGATTTCCTTTCGAAGGGGCCCGATGGTTTCGGACGGCCATTCGATACAGCCGGCGAGGTCGCTCCGGCGGCGTCCGCTCCTCCGCACAAATATTCGTACATGCTGCAGAACGTGAACAACCTGGGCGGCAACTCCAGCCTGAATCTGTGGTCCCCGGATGTGAACACAGCGTTGGGCGAACAAATGAGTCTGTCGCAGGAGTGGTATACCGGCGGCAGCGGCGCGGCGCTTCAGACCGCAGAAGTCGGTTGGCAGGTTCAGCCCGGCCTGTTCAACACGCAGAGCGCCGTGCTCTTCATCTTCTGGACTGCGGATAACTACGCGGGCAAGCTGTGCTACAACCTGACGTGCGGAGCCTTCGTTCAATACCCGGGCACTGGGATTATCTTAGGCGCCAGGTTCGCAAACTACAGCACTTTCGGGGGCTCACAGTACGAGATGAGCGCCGCGTATTACCTGTATAAGGGGAACTGGTATCTGGCAATCGACGGAAACTGGGTCGGTTACTATCCTGCCTCGATCTATAACGGCGGCCAAATGTCAAGGTATGCGCAAACGATCATGTACGGCAGTGAGAGCGCCACCACAACCACCGTGTATCCGCCGGAAGGAAGTGGAGACTGGTCCAGCTTGGGCTTTGCGAAAGCAGCTTACCAGCGCAATGTGTTTTACTACAACCTCTCTGGCAAGGCTATCTGGTCCACGCTGACGGCGGAACAGCCGTCCAAAAGCTGCTATACAACTTCACAGCCGTTATACAGCACTTCTCCCGGTTGGGGTGTCTACTTTTATGAAGGCGGACCTGGCGGATCGGGTTGCTGAGTGTCACATTTTGAATTATCGTTTTCGAGGAGGGCAGGAATTTCCTGCCCTCTTTCTAGTTTTTCAAGTTGCTATCTAAACTAAGGAGCCGGCTCGGTGAGTCCATCAAATCGGTGTTAACGCCAGCGGTCAGAACCGGATTCAAACTGTTTTGATCGAAAGCGCCGGAGGGCAGCAACAGTTCCGCGGAGACTGCTCCGATCGTGAAAGGCGCCGTGACCGATAGGTTGGGTCAGCGGAAGGATTCGCGATCACAGGACCGGCGCCGCTCGCCTGAGAGTTAATGGTCAGCAGAGCGATCTGCGGCACGGGCGGGAAGAGATTACGCGCGTCAACGGTGTAGGCAAAGTGCGATGCCAAAGAATCCATCGCGATCCGGAGCCGGTCGCCATTGGCACCGATGACCGGTCCGTTGACTCCGTTGGTAGTGACAAAGAGTGGCACTGTGGCGCTGCCATCGGTATTGTAGAGATGTCCGATGCCGGCAGCGAGCAGGTAATGGCGTCTCGGAAGCGACGGACGATCTCGGCAATGAATATGGATGCGACCGGTTGTGCGAGTCGATCGGGGCCGCGCGCTCTGGCGCGCCCTCTTCATCGATCGCCGCCTGCCGCGACGATCTGAAATCGTTCCGGGGCCAACAACGGGCCGACGATGTGACCATGTTCGCTCTGGGGCGCTCCGCGCGGGCGTGAACGGCGAGCGGTTAAAATGGCTGTTAGTTTTGTAAAACATTTGCTTATGCGAAAAACCATTGGTTTCCTCACGTCAGTCCTGTTGTTCTCTTTCGCGCCGCTGTTATTGGCGCAGGAACGCCACGAAGCTCCGCAGCGCGGTGTTGGAGGCGGATACATTCCGCCGCACGGGCCGCCGCCCGCCGCTCATCGTGAAGCTCCGGCTCCGCGGCCGGAAGCGCCGCGTGGCGCCCCCGAGCGGAATTTTCACGATGCCGAGGGGCATCCCGAAGCGCCTCATGTTCACAATAACGGCGAGTGGGTTGGACACGCCGGCGGCGATGCGCGGTATCACATGGACCATCCTTGGGCTCACGGCCGCTTCGCGGGCGGGTTCGGCCCGGGACATGTCTTTCATCTCGGGGGCGGCGGTCCCGGACGCTTCTGGTTCGGGGGATTCTACTTCAGCGTATCTCCCGCCGACATCGGTTTCGTGACCGGCTGGAATTGGGCGGGTGACCCGATTGTGATCTATGAAGATCCCGACGATCCAGGTTGGTATCTCGCATACAACACCCGGTTGGGCACTTACGTTCATGTCGAGTATCTCGGCGGTTGATCAGCCGCTTTTGAACAGTCAACTCCGCGGGCCGTGCGATCATGGGCAGGAAGTCCATGCCCCAATGCACGGTCTGCGGCGGCGACACTGGCGAACGTAGCCGCTTTTGTTCATCCTGCGGCCGATCTGTCGAAGCCGCGACCTCGTTCGCCACCATGACCGCCGCGGTGGCATCTGTCTCGGCCGGCGCCTTCACTCCAACCGCCGATAGCCGTTTCCTTCCCGGCACGATCGTCGCCTCGCGATACCGCATCATTGCCTTGCTCGGGAAAGGCGGCATGGGCGAAGTCTACCGAGCCGACGATTTGACCCTCGGCCAACAGGTGGCTCTCAAATTCCTTCCAGCACCGCTCTCGAGCAGCTCCGAATCCGTCAACCGTTTCCGTAACGAAGTGCGGGTGGCACGCCAGGTTTCTCATCCCAATGTCTGCCGCGTTTACGATGTCGGAGAAATCGACGGGCATTTGTTTCTTTCCATGGAATACGTGGACGGCGAAGACCTGGCATCGTTGCTGCGCCGCATCGGACGGCTGCCGGCGGACAAGGCAATCGAGATTGCTCGCCGGCTGTGCGCCGGGTTGGCGGCTGCACATGAAAAGGGCGTTCTGCATCGCGATCTCAAGCCAGGCAACGTAATGCTGGATGGCCGCGGGCACGTTCTGCTGACGGACTTCGGCCTCGCGGCGCTGGCGGGGGAAATCAGCGGCAACGAAATCCGCAGCGGCACGCCCGCGTACATGGCGCCGGAACAGCTCGCGGGAAAAGAAGTCACGGTCCGCAGCGATATCTATTCGCTCGGCCTGGTGCTTTACGAGATCTTCACGGGGAAGCGGCCGTTTGAAGCCACGACGCTGGAGGAATTGACGCGGCTTCAATCCCAGGCGACTCCGGTCAGCTTGAGCACGCTGGTCCGCGATCTCGACCCGGTTGTGGAGCGCGTGATTCTGCGTTGCCTCGATCCCGATCCGTCGCGGCGTCCTTCGTCCGCGTTGGCGGTTTCCGCGGCGCTGCCAGGAGGCGATCCGCTGGCAGCCGCTCTCGCCGCGGGCGAAACGCCTTCGCCGGAAATGGTGATGGCTGCTGGCGAAGGTGAGGGACTGGCGCCAGTTGTCGCCATTCCAATCTTTGCCGCGATTGTGATCGGTGTGATTGTGAGCGCCACGCTCAAGACACAAACCAGTGGACTCGAAATGATCCGCCCGCAATACTCAGCCGAGGTCCTGACGCAGAAGGCGCGCGACGTAATCCAACGAATCGGCTACTCCGCCGATGCTTTCGACGATGCGCACGGCTTCACTTGGGACATCGATTTCTTCTCTTTCGTTGGAAAGAACTTGAAGCACGCTCCCGCCTGGCCCAACGTTCTCTCGTCATGGAAGCTGTCTCCTCTGCGCTTCTGGTACCGGCAAAGTCCCTACCCCCTGATCGGCGACGAGTTTCATAGCGATCTGTTGATCCCGGGCATTGTACAGGACCAAGCGCCTCCGCCCATCTATTCCGGCATGATCGACGTGCAACTCGACGCGCGCGGGCTGTTGACTGATTTTCGGGCCATGCCTCCGCAACATCAGGAGCCACCCAAAGAGAAGGCCGCGCCGTTCGATTGGAGCCCGCTCTTCACCGCGGCCGGACTGGATCTCTCGCAATTCAAGTCGGCCGAACCGGAATGGAGTTTCCTGACTGCTTCCGATTCGCGCGATGCCTGGACCGGCGCGTGGCCGGGAACGGATCGCACCGTTCGCATCGAGGCCGCCTCTATGCGAGGCAAACCCGTGGCATTCTCGATCGTCTCGCCGTGGACCAAACCAGATCTGATGCCGCCGCCCGAGGAGGGGGACAGCAACGCGATCTTCTACCTGGTAGTTTCGATATTCGCCGCCATCGTTTGTTTTGGCGCGGCAATACTCGCCCGCGCAAACTTCGTCAAAGGCCGCGGAAATAGCCGTGGCGCCATCCATCTGGCGGTCTTCATGTTCTCCGTGCTCATGGCTCTGTGGATTTGCCAGGCGCACTTTGTAATGTCGCTCGGTACGGTGGGAATGTTCTTCCTGGAGCTGTGCACGGGGGTCTTTTATGGCGTCGTGATGTGGACCGTCTTTGTTGCGATTGAGCCTTTCGTGAGGCGGCATTGGCCGCAAACGCTGATCTCTCTCACGAGCATTCTCACTGGAAGAATGCGCGATCCGGTGGTTGGGCGCGATGTCCTAGTCGGCGTGGCGCTGGGCGTTGTGCTGGCACTGATCTCGCAGTGGCGCAACGTTGCGACGATGCACGATGCCGGCTGGACTCCGGATCTTTTCGACACCGGCATCCTGCTGGGGACTCGCTCCTCAATCGGACTACTGCTCGAAGCCGTGGCGCGTCAAACACGCAACGTGCTGTTTTACTTTTTCATGCTGTTCCTGCTGCGCGTCCTGCTGCGGAACCAGTGGCTGGCGGCGGGCGTTTGGGTTTTGGTTTTCTCAGGGCTCGACGTCCTGGGCGGCAGCAATCATTTGGCGGCGTGGCTGGTGAGCCTGCTGTTGTATTGCTTGGAAGCGTTTGTGGTCTTGCGCTGGGGCCTGCTGTCGATGGCAGTCGGCTATGTGGCGGCTTTGCTGCTACTGGGCAACGCGACCACACCGCACGCGTCGGCATTCTATTTTCAAAACACGCTGTGGGCTTCGTTCGCCGTTCTCGGGATTGCTGCGTGGGGGTTGTTTGTTTCCATGGCCGGACGCCGGTTGTGGAAAAATAGCCTCTTCGATTGATTACGGCAGCGTCACGATAAACGGCGGATGAACCGGA
>JBEKUT010000366.1:0-7463 GCA_049514735.1 Bryobacteraceae bacterium | reverse complement strand
TGGAAGATCGCCTCAACGCTGAGCTACACTACCGGACGCTGCTGAGGAGGCTGCCCGCGCCCGGGTATAGTGCGGTTGTTGTATGGCGTAGTAGCTCCGCGGGCAGGTGGGCCGGAGTCACCCTGCTCACCCCACCTTTAGCTCCGCTTCCAGAGTTTCCGGATCGGACCCCTGCTTGATCGTGAACCCGTGACGCTCGAAAAGTTTCCGCATCGGCCGGTTTTCGAAAAGCACCGTGCCCATGATGCGCTCCAACTTCTCGGTCTTCGCGAACTCGATCATTTCTTCCATCAATCGCGCACCCACGCCGCGGCGCTGGAATGCGTCGCTCACGATCACTGCCAGCTCCGCTTCGCCGGGCGTGTGCATCTTCACCAGCCGTCCGACACCCGTGATCGCCGCCGCTCCGGTGGCGGGATCTGTCCTTACGGCTACGAACGCCATTTGACGGTCGTAATCGATAAAGCACATGCGTGTGAGCCGTTCGTGCGCGGTGCGCTGCTCCAGTTTCATCCAGTGGAAGTAGCGCATGTAGACGCTGTGCTCTGAAAGCGTGCTATGGAAATGCACCAGCAGCGGCTCGTCTTCGGGACGGATCGGCCGGAGCTCCAACGCCGAGCCGTCTTCGAGCAAGACGCGCTTGTGATACTGACGTGGATAGGGCCGGATGGCGCAGCGCGGCAGCTTAGCTTCTTCCACATCTTCCGCATGCAGAACCACGCGTGCATCGAGCGCCAGCAGACGCTCCGGCGTGGCGAGCAGAGGATTGATATCGATTTCCTTGATCCTGGGTTGCTCGGCCACCAGTTGACTGAAGCGGACCAACAACTGTTCCAACGCGGCGATATCCACGGCTTTGCGTCCGCGCACGCCTTGGAGTGCGTGGAAAATCCGGGTCTGCTCCATCATGCGGCGCGCCAGCGTGCTATTTAGGGGCGGCAAGGCCAGGGCGCTATCCTTGAAAATTTCCACCAACTGGCCGCCCGAGCCGAATAAAAGAACCGGACCGAACTGTGGATCGATGCTGCTTCCGATAATCAGCTCATAACCGTCCTGGGCGGAGATCATGGGCTGCACGCTGACGCCGCCGAAATGCTCCGAGCCAACTTTGCGCGTAATCGATTTTTGAATGGCGCGGAATGCATCGCGAACTGCATCCTCGTCCATTAGGTTCAGCCGCACCCCGCCGACATCCGTTTTATGCGTGACGGTCGCGGAGTTTAGTTTCAAAACCACCGGATACCCGATGTCTTCGGCGGACGCGATAGCCTCCTCTTCGGTCGACGCCAAACGCGTTTCCACTACCGGAAGGCCATAAGACTGGAGCAACTGCTTCGACTCCGCTTCCGTCAGAATGGTCCGGCCCGATTCGCGAACTTCCTCAATGAAGCGCGCTGCCACTGCCTGATTCTCGCGCTGTCCATCGCCGTCCCCCAGAGTCGGCGTTTCATAGAGTCCGCGCAGGTTGTAGCTATAGAGCCACATGTACTGGAACACGCGAACCGCGGTGTCGGGGAAAGGAAAGGTGGGAATGCCCACGCTGTTCAGAATCGCTTCGCCCGCGGCTACCTCAAGGCCTCCCATCCAGCTTGCGATAATCGGTTTGCCGTCGAGCTTGGCGTAGGGCTTCAGGTTTTCCGCGATAGCGGCCGGATCGGTCATCCCTTGCGGCGTCATGATTACCAGCAATCCGTCGCTCGCCGGATCGTTCGCGACAATCTCAACGGCCTTGCGATAGCGGTCCGGTCCCGCGTCGCCGATGATGTCGATGGGATTGTTGTGGCTCCAGTGCGGCGGAAGCACGTCGTTGAGCCTTTCCATGGTCTCGGGAGAAATCTCGGCCAGTTCGCCGCCCACGCTTAACAGACCATCGGTCGCCAGAACGCCGGGACCGCCGGCATTGGTGAGGATCGTCAAACGTGGTCCCTTCGGACGCGGCTGGTTGGCGAGCACCTCCGTCATATAAAAAATATGGGAGATGTTGTTGACTCTGAGAACTCCAACGCGCCGGAAAGCCGCGTCGAGAACATCGTCGCTGCCCGTCATCGAACCGGTATGCGACGCCGCGGCCTTCGCCGCCTGCTCCGAGCGGCCGGCCTTTATGACGATAATCGGTTTGTTCAAGGCCACTTCGCGCGCCGCCGACAGGAAGGCCCGCGGATCGGCGATCGATTCCATGTACATCACGATGCTGCGCGTGTTGGGATCGTCGCCCAGATAATCGATCAGGTCTCCCCAACCGACATCCACCATCGATCCCACCGAGATAAATGCGCTAAAGCCGACCTGTTCGCGAAGACTCCAATCGAGAATCGCGGTGCACAGCGCCCCGCTTTGGCTAATCAGGCCGACGCTGCCCGGACGTGCGATGGCATGGGCGAATGTCGCGTTGAAACCGCTAATGGGGCACATTACGCCGAGGCAGTTCGGCCCGATCACCCGGATACTGCCCTTGCGAGCCTCCGCCAGAACCTCCCGCTCCAGCGCGACTCCGCTTGGTCCGGCTTCTTTGAAGCCCGCCGAAATGACGATCGCTCCTTTGACGCCGTGCTCGGCGCATTCGCGAATTACGCCGGGAACGGTTGCGGCAGGCGTCACAATCACGGCCAAATCCACTTGGTCCGGGATGTTTTCCAGGCTGGGATACGCCTTGATTCCGAGGACGTGCGGACGCTTGGGATTGACCGGGTAAACCACGCCACCGAAGGGACTGCTGATGAGGTTCCAAAGCACGGTTCTGCCCGCTGCTCCGGCCTTCTCGGTGGCGCCGATGACGGCTACCGATCTCGGCCGCATAAAGACATCGAGATCGCGCTTAGGGTCGTCGTTTCGCGACGTACTCAACGTTCTATCTTCCACGATCATTCAGATTTCCGGGCCGCGCCCTTTTTCCGAGCCGCGCCCGGCAGGAAGCGGTCTTCCACGCACATTGCAGAACCCCCGCGAACGAGCAAGCGGTTGCGTTCCGAGCGCATGCATGTCTTCATTAAACACTAACAACCGGGCATGGCGATTGGCGAATGATCGAGTATGCGTTCGTGCGCAGCCGGCCCAACATGCCGTCTTCAATACTCCGTCCGATTACCAGCAGATCGGCATTGGTGTGAGTCGCGGTTGTGCTAACGGCGAAAGGCGCTTCGTCGGGTATTACGGATATGGTGGCATCCAGACCCAGACTTCGCTGCAGACCCTGAATCTTCTCCCGCGCGCCGCGAACAAGCTCGTATTTCCAGTCCTGGTCGCAATAGATATTGGGATGATCCTTGGCGGTGGGAACGGCGTGAACGATGGTGAGGTGCGCACCGAACTCGTTCGCGAACAGCCCGGCCCAGCGCAAGGCCTGACAACTCTGCTTCCCCAGATCGATGGCGCAAACGACGTTCCGGAATTCCAGGTTTTCCGGATTGGGAGTGGGTTCCATGTGCGCGCCGGTCCACACCGGACAACGCGCGTCGTGCAAAACCTTGGCCGCAACGGAGCCCAGAATGAAACGCCGGAAGCGTCCGTATCCGTGCGTCGGCAACATGATGAGATTGAAACGGCCGGCGTGCGCGAAATCGACGATTTTGTGCGCCGCATCGCCATGCAACAGGACGCGTTCTACGCCGCAGCCCTGGAAGGACTCCGGCATATAACCATTGAGCTGCTCTTCGGCGATGCTAGACATATCCACCGGCAGGTCCGTGTACATGATCGGCTCGACGACGTGCAACATCGTCAGATCGGCCTTGAAGTGGTCGGCTATGGTTTCCACCATGCTCGCGGCAGCGGTGCAGCGCTCCGAGAAGTCGACCGGGAACAGTATCTTGCGGGGTGGAAACATTTCGGTCTCCCTTTTCGCAACCTTTACGCCCTTATGGCAGCAATCCGGATTCCACGGCGTAAACTGTGGAAGCCTTTGGGTTTCGATGCCTTCGACGGGTGATATGCCCCAGGATTCGCGCATGCTGGCGTCTCCTCTCGCCTGTAAAGTGTTGAAAGTCTCTACATCGGGAGTTGGCCCGATGTTTGCCATACATCCTTATAGATCATGCTTCAAAAAACGCGCTCCTGGCTGATACCCCTCGTGTATTTGTCCGACAACTGGATCAGTTTGATCGGTGTAGTTTTGATCACTACGTGCGCGGTCTTCTGGCTGTTTCTATTGCCCGTGATGCTGCGCGGGGGGCCCGGCAATCCCTATCTCGGGATTCTGATGTTCATGCTTTTGCCCGGCGCGTTTTTCCTGAGCCTGATCCTGATTCCATTTGGGATCTTCTTGAAGCGCAGGGCTCTGGGAGCGACGCCGGCCGAATTCCTCAAGACCCCTGTTTCACTCGATTTCCGCCGCGTTGAAATTCGCCGGCTCGCGGGATTCGTTCTGGTTACCACCATCGTCAACGTTCTCATCGCCGGCCAGCTCAGCTACGCCGCCGTGAATTACATGGAAAGCGTCCAGTTCTGCGGCGAGACCTGCCACACCGTCATGCAGCCGGAATTTGCGGCCTATCAGAACTCGCCGCACTCTCGAGTAGCGTGCGTGCAGTGCCATATCGGACCGGGCGCATCCTGGTTCGTACGCAGTAAATTATCGGGCGTTCGCCAGGTGTTCGCGGTGTCCTTTCATACTTACTCCACTCCCATTCCTACTCCGGTGCGCAACCTGCGCCCGGCCCGCGACACCTGCGAAGCCTGTCACTGGCCCGACCGTTTTGGCGGCGACCGTCTTCGCATCGTCTCCAAATACAACGACGACGCAACGAACACGCCATCGAAAACGGTTCTGCTGATGCACATCGGCGGCGGCAACGGCAAAGGCATCCACGGCACGCACGTCGGCCCCGGCATCGTTATCCGTTACAGATCGGACGAGTCCCGCCAGACCATTCCTTGGGTCAGCTATCAAAAGGGCTCCGCGGAAGCAACGGCATACACCGCCGAAGGATTCAGACCGGACAAACTCGGCGCCCTCACCGAACGCGTGATGGACTGCGTGGACTGTCACAACCGCCCATCGCACACCTTCCAATTGCCCGAGCGCGCGGTGGATGAGGCCATTGCAAACGGCCATATAAGCAATACGCTTCCGTTCGCGAAAAAGACCGCCATCGTGGTCTTGAAAGAAAACTACGCGTCGCAGGCGGATGCCGCCAACAAGCTCCCGGCCGCCTTCGAAGCTTTTTACAAACAGAGCTACCCCGGCGTTTATAAACAGCAGACCTCCGTCGTTCAGGGGTCCGCCAAAGCGGTCCTCGCCATTTTCAATCGCAACGTTTTTCCGGCCATGAAAGTTACCTGGGGATCGTATCCCAACAATCTGGGCCACACGGATTTTCCTGGCTGCTTCCGTTGTCACGACGACGCGCATGCGGCCGCCGGCGGGGCAAAAATCACGCAGGATTGCAGTGCCTGCCACAGCCTGCTTGCGATGGAAGAGCAGAATCCGAAGATCCTGACCGACCTCGGCCTTGCGGCCCTGCAGGCGCCGCCTGCCGGCGCGGGCCGGCAAACAGCTAAAAACAATTCACCCCAAGAATGAAGGGCCTTTATCTTATTTGTACTTTGCTTGCGTTTGAGCTGACCAGCTCCGCGCAGCAGTCCATTGCTTCTCAAAATGAAACCTGCACCGGTTGCCACGAACAGGGAAAGAAAGTCGCTCTTTCAGTGCACGCGCCAGTCGCCTGCGCCACCTGCCACGTGAAGCACGGCGAGTACCCGCATCCCGCCGGTATACCCAAGCCCGATTGCGCCACCTGTCATTCCACCGAAGGACGCGATTACGACCGTGGCGTGCACGGCCAGGAGAAAAGCCACGGCAACTCCTCAGCGCCCGATTGCGGCACCTGCCATGGCGCGGCCCACGAAACGATCAGCCCGCAATCCGAGGCCTTCCGCAAGAACGTTCCCGATACCTGCGGCATGTGTCACAGCGACGTCGCCGAAAAGTTCAAATCCAGTGTCCACGGAAAGGCCCTCGCAAATGGCGTCAGCAGCGCCCCGGTCTGCACGGATTGCCATGGAGAACATTCCATACTGCGGCCCTCCAACTTAGCGTCGAGCGTCAATCGCAATCACATTCGCGACACCTGTGGCCAGTGCCACGGAAACGTAAACCTGTCGCGCCGTTTTGGACTCCCCTCCGACCGCATGATTACGTTCGACGCCTCCTTCCATGGCCTGGCCGCGGCGGAAGGATCGCAAACCGTGGCGAACTGCTCGAGTTGCCATGGCGTTCATAACATCCTGCCTTCGGACGATCCGAAGTCGATGATCAACGCGAAGAACCTTCCCACTACCTGCGGCAAGTGCCATCCCGGCGCCGGTACGCGCTTCGCCTTGGGACCCATTCACGCGGTGGAAGGCAAAGGCGAACCGGTTGGGCTCGCGGCCGTACGCATCTTCTATCTGTTGCTGATTCCCGGAACCATCGGCCTGATGATGCTGCACAACCTGGGCGACTGGTTCCGCAAATTGCTGGCGCGCCGCTTCGGTCCGCATCCTTCCGCGCCGCCCGTGGGACCTGGACCTGGCTCCTTCCGCATGTATCGCTTTGAGCGGTTGAGCCACGGCCTGCTGGTGCTGTCGTTCGTCGTGCTCGGTTGGACGGGGTTCGCCTTGAAGTATCCCGATGCCTGGTGGGTCCATCCGCTGATGGTTCTTCCCGAACTGCGCCGCAACGTCCACCGTGTCGCCGCGATTTTGTTCCTTGCCGTCGGCCTGATGCACGTCATTTCGCTCATCGCCAGCAAGAAGCTGCGCCATCATTGGACGGTCTTTCTACCCAAGTGGGCCGACGCTTCGGACGGCATTCGTATGATGATGTTCAATCTCGGATTGTCGGAACGCAAGCCGCTCATCCCGGCGCACAGCTACATGGAAAAAGCGGAGTATTGGGCGGTGTTGTGGGGCGGCATCGTAATGTTCATCACGGGAGTTCTGATGTGGGCCAATTCCTGGTCCATGCATTGGCTGCCCAAATCGGTGCTCGATGCCTGCACGGCGGTGCACTGGTATGAAGCGATTCTCGCGACGCTGGCGATCGTCGTGTGGCATTTGTACTCGGTGATTCTGGATCCCGACGTTTACCCGTTGGATACGGCTTTCTTGACGGGCAGGACGGTGCGGCAGCACGATACAGAGGACGCGGGTGACGCGACAGAAGAAGTCTCCGCGCCGGCTTCCAGCAAATAGGGGTTAACTCGTCATCCTGCCGGAACCGGTTCACAACTTACCCCCGAAGCCGTCTCTGGACAGCCCCCAACAACAAGCCGACGACCCGCACGGAGCCGCACTCCGGTTGCTTGGCCAGCCAATCCGAACGCCGCCTTTGGGCGACTATTCCGAGTTTCACCATTATTGTGGCCAAATGCCTGGACGTTCGAAGTTGTACTTGCAAAACGGAGCTATTGTCACAGCATTTTTCCCGTGCGCGGGTCGAGATGAACGCTCGTATTCAAGGCGGGGTTCGCTACGCTCGCCGCTGT